>NZ_JAAIXZ010000028.1 GCF_010894435.1 Pyxidicoccus trucidator
GCCGGGTGAGGGCCTCGCGCTCCAGGGCCCGCTGCAGGCCGACGCGGTTGATTTCGGCGGCGCGCTCGGCGGCCACGGTGGCCACCAGCACCTGCGCCAGTCCCAGGGTGAGGCGGCGGCGCGCGTCGTGGAGGCTCGCCACCGCGCCCGTCTCCGCGGCCCGGGCCGACGACAGCCCGCGCCACGCGCCCAGGTCCACCACCGACTGCGTCAGCGTCGCGGTGACGGTGCCCAGCGGCGCCGTGGGCGTACGCCCGCTCGTGCCGCCACCCGCACCCGCGCCGACGCCCGCGTTACCCAACGCGGGGGTGTCGGGGTTGAGCACGTCAATGGCCACGCTGGCCTGGGCGCGCGCGTTGGGCAGCAGCGCCGACAGGGCCTGGCGCCACCGGCCACTGGCGCGCTGCACGCCGGCCTCCACGCTGCGCAGGTCCGTGGACCGCTCACGCACCAGGGTCAGCGCCTCGTCCCAGGTCTTCACCAGACGCGGGGCGGGCGGGACGGGCGTGAGCATCGCGTCCTCCACCCTGGGCTCGGTGGGAACGGGAAGGGAGGCCGAGGGGGTCGGTTCGGACTGCGCCGCGGCTGCGACGAATGCCAGGAGGAGAACGGAAGGGGAGGCCATACGTCAGACGTGAGGAAGAAAGGGGGTGACTGCTGGTTCTGCCCGGACTCCCCCCGTATGACGACGTACCGCGGCGCACCGATGTAATTGACAACAGTTGCACTTCGCAACAATGTTTACGGGAAATGACGCTCGCGGAGCAACTGGGCTCTCTGCGTCGCTCTCTTCGCCGGTTGCTGACTGAGCGGCTTGGGGAGCAGACGGGCAGGCCCTTCATGCAACTTCTCGCCGTGAAGGCCATCGCCGAAGGTGTGCGCAGCCAGGCTGCGCTCGCGGAGCGGCTGTTGGTGGATGCGCCCGCGGCAAGCCGGCTGGTGGACCGCCTCGAAGAAGACGGGCTGGTGAGCCGGCGCGCGGGGGAGAATCGCCGCTGCGTGAAGCTGGAGCTGAGCGAGAAGGGGGCCGGCGAGCTGGAGCAGCTGCGCTCCGCGCTCGACTGGGCGGATGGCGAGCTTCAGAAGTACCTGCTGGCCTCCGAGGTGACGGAGCTGAAGCGCCTCCTCGACAAGCTTCAGAGCGGCTTGCTGGAGGATCGGGGCCCCACGCCGGGCGGCTGCGGGTCGGAGGAGGGGAGCCCCTGAAACGGCGAAGGGCCCGGCCCTGGGGATTGCTCCCAGGAGACCGAGCCCTTCAGGCTCTACGGCGCCAGCCGGTGCTCTAGACGGGCGCGGGCTTGGAGTCGGAGTCGGCCGGAGCGGCGGACTCGGCGGCGGGCGCCTCGGCCGGAGCGGCGGCGGGGGCCTGCTGGGCGGCGGCCTGGGCCTCGGACTCGGCGCGGACGCGAGAGGTCTCCTCGGTGCGCTGGTCGCTGGCGGCCATCTCCTCCGGCGTCAGCTCGGTGCGGTCGGCCAGGATGCCCGTCTTCTTCTCCAGGTCCTTGATGGCCCGGCGCATCAGGTCGCGCTCCAGGAGCGTGCGGTTCAGGCGCTTCTCCAGCGCCTTGTACTTGTCCCGCATCAGGTCCAGGTCGCTCTTGGCGGTGGCGTAGACGCGCTGCTGCGTCTCGTTGCGGCCCTTGATGCGGCGCAGCTCCTTCTCCAGCTCCACCGCGCGCGAGCGCTCCTTGTTGGCCAGCTGCTCCAGCCGCTCCATCTTCTCGCGGTCCGCGTCGTTCAGCTCGCGGAAGCGGCGCTGGCCGCGGTCCTGCTGCGCGGCGTCGGCCGCGGGGGCCACCGCCACGGTGGCGGACACCACGGACTCACCCTCCTTGGCGGGGGCGGAGATCTGCGGAGCCGCCACGGGCGCGGCGACGGGCGCGACGGCCGGAGCGGGCTGCGGGCGACGGCCGCGCGACTCCATCTCCGTCTTCAGGCGCTGGTTCTCGGTCAGCGCGTGCGACAGCTCCTCGCGGGTCTGCTCCAGCTGGATGGACGCGGCGCGCTCGGCCTCGGCGCGGGCCTTGGCCAGGTCCTGCGGGCCCTTGTCCGTCTCCTTCTGCTCGAAGATCTTGCGCTTGGCCTGCTTGAGCTGGTCCTTCACGTCCTGCAACTGGGTGCGCTGCTCGTCCAGCTCCTTCTGCTTCCGCTGGAGCTCCGTCTCCACCTTCGCGCGCTTCTGGGTCTCGGACTCCAGCTCGTTGCGGAACGAGGGCGAAGAGGGGGAGGACGAGAGCGCGGCTCGGTTCGAGCCGCCAAAGAGCAGGATGCCGAGCGTCACGGCAAACCCGATCGATACAAGGATGAGTGCAACCAGCACGGGGACGACCTCCACGGGAGATGCAAAAAGCGGGGCAGCCTACCGTCAGGCACTGGCGCGTCAAGGGTCCACTGCCAGCCGGGGCTCCCCATCCGGGTTCTATGCCCTCCCTTGGGGGCCCCTGCACCCCGGAAATGGCCGTTCCGCCGGGCCTGGCGCCCGAGCAGGGCAGGGCCTTCCCCAGCCCCCGGGGAGCCGCGATGCTGGGTGTCCCCGCGCACCCCGAGGAGCAAGCGCGCCATGGCGCACCTGGAGCTGGTCCCCAAGACGCACGTGTCGAGCTTCCGCAAGCTGGCCATCGGCAGCTGGGAGACGGCGTATGACCCCACGGTCTACGGCACGCTCACGGTGCGGATGGACCGGGCGCTGGCCTACATGGAGGCCTTCCAGGCGCGCACGGGGGTGAGGCTCACGGTGACGCACCTGGTGCTCAAGGCGCTGGCGGAGGCGCTGCGCCGCTGCCCGGACGCCAACGCCGTCCTCCGCTTCAGTCGCATCTACCTGCGCCAGCGAGTCACGGTGTCCGCGCTGGTGATGAGGCCCGGCGGGACGCGGCTCGTGCCCGTGAGGGTGGAGGACGCGGACAAGAAGAGTCTGCGGGAGCTGGCGGCGGAGCTGGATGCGGCGGTGCGCACGGAGCCGGACGCGCTGCGCGGCTGGCGGTTGGTGGAGCGCGTTCCCTCGCCGCTGCTCCACCTCTTCACGCGGGTGGTGTCGTTCCTCGCGGTGACGCTGAACCTGGACCTGGGACGCTTCGGCCTGCCGAAGGACGCCTTTGGCGCGGCCGTCGTCACGGACGTGGGGACGCTGGGGTTGGACATCGCGTACCTGCCGCTGGTGCCCTTCACGCGGGTGCCCGTGTTCCTCTCGCCCGGCGCGGTGCGCGAGACGGCGGTGGTGGAGGGCGAGCGCGTGGTGGTGGGGAAGGTGATGAGCGTGAATGCGTCCATCGACCACCGCTTCATCGACGGCTACCACGCCGGAGTGCTGGCCGGCACGGTGCGGGAGATGCTCGAGGACCCGTTCACCGCCTTCGGCCTGCCCGAGGCGGTGGAGTAGCGGGCATCCAGGAGGGCTCCTGCGACGGTGCCGCGTCAGTACGCGTACTCCCAGCCGCGAACACGGGAGCCGCCCGGGCGGGCGCCCAGCTCACGCAGCCTGCGCACGCGCTCCGGGATGGGCGGGTGCGTGGAGAACAGCTTCATGACACCGCCACGGTGCAGCGGGTTGACGATGAACAGGTGCGAGGTGGCCGGCGCCTTGTCGTACGGCATCAGCTCCGCGCCTTGCTCCAGCTTCAGCAGCGCATCCGCCAGCGCGTCCGGGTCGCCGCACAGCTCGGCGCCCGTCACGTCCGCGCCGTACTCGCGCGAGCGGCTCACCGCGAGCTGGAGCAGCGTGGCGGCGATGGGCGCCACCAGCAGCAGGCCCAGGTTGGCGAACGTATCGGCGATGCCACCGCCCTCGTCGTCGTCGCTCCGGCCGAGCATGGAGCCGCCGAACCAGAACAGCATCTGCGCCGCGTAGCTGATGATGCCCGCGAGCGTCGCCGCCACCGTGCCGATGAGCGTGTCCCGGTTGCGCACGTGGCCGATTTCATGCGCGAGCACGCCCTCCAGCTCGCGCCGGTCGAGGATGTCCATCAGCCCCACCGTCACCGCCACTGCGGCGTGCTTCGGGCTGCGGCCCGTGGCGAACGCATTGGGTGAGCGCGTGGGCAGGATGTAGACCTTCGGCTTGGGCATGCCCGCCCGGGTCGCCAGCCGCTCCACCATCTGATGGAGCCAGGGAGCCTGCTCGTACGGCAGCGGCTTCGCGCCATGGATGGCCAGGGCAATCTTGTCGCTGAACCAGAAGGAGCCGAAGTTCATCACCACGGCGAAGATGCCGGCGAACATCAGGCCCTGCGCACCGCCGAGCCGCTGGCCGATGACCAGCACCAGGGCCGTCAGTCCGGCGAGCAGCACCGTCGTCTTGAGGGCATTGCCCAGGCGGTGCCACCCACCGCCGCTCAGGCCGGACGGGCCGCCGCTGCTTCGCGAAGGAATGTGGGTGCCGGTGGAGGCCATGACTGTCTCGTTCCTTTCCCCCGTGCAGGGGCTTCAGAAACGTAAACAGGGAGGCAGGGGCGTCAACGAAAGCGGGCGCGCCCCGACTGAGGCTGCTCGGAGTCGCTCTCGACAGCAGGGCGAGCAGGGGAGCGAGCGGGAGGGCTGACGCTCGCGAGGCTCAGGGGCGCGCGGCGCGTGCCGGGTTCATCGTGGGCCGCAGCCGGATGGGCGGCGACTCCGGAGCGGGGAGGATCCACGGCTTCGCCGCGAGCCCGTCCACCTCCCGCGCGAGGTCCACCGCCGGGTCCACGAGCAGCTCCGCCGCCCGCCCGTTGAGCGACGCGCGCGCGTCGGCCCGCACCTCGACGGGGCTTCCCGTTCGCGCCTCGAAGTCGCGGGCGATGCGCCGCGCGAGCTGCAGGATGAGGTCCGGCTGCACCGACATCTCCCGCTCCTGCAACCGCGTGAGGTACTGGCTGGGAGACACGTGCCACTCGCGGTCGGTGACCGGGTCCCGGACCATGAAGGTCACGCTGCCGTTCTTCTCGCGCGCCATCACCCGCCACGAGAAGCGCATGCCCTGCTCGTGCCAGAGGACGTTGCCTCCATAGAGGTGGGTGCGGAGCGGAACGCCCACCTGCACCACCGCGTATGCCGCAGCCAGTCCGAGTGCCAACCATGCCCTCCGGCCTGGAACACTCGAAGAGGGAACAGGCACCCGCGCAGGCTCCGCCGGGGTGTCGCGCTTCGCGAAGAGTGCCGCCACGCGCGTGGCCAGTCGCCGCGGCCACGAGGGCTCGAAGAAGACGAGCGCCGCGGTGACCATGATGGCGGGGAACATGCCGATGGGGAACAGCGCGGACGTGCCCGCATGGAACCCCAGCACCACGACGTACGCGAACGGGCGGAGCCGCCGCGACAGCAGGAACGCGACGATGGTGGTGTCGAAGAGGAAGCCGGACCAGGCCGCCGCGTACGCCGCCCAGCGCTGCTCCAGTAGCGGGCCCACGAGCGGAAGGCTGGTCCGCGCGGACAGCCAGATGTTGAGCGGCTGTGCGTGCACCAGCCAGTCGGTGGTGAGCTTGGCCAGCCCGGCGAACACGTAGACCACGGCCACCTGGAAGCGCAGCAGCAGCGTGCACCACGCGGGCAGCCAGTCACTCCGGAGCGCCGGTCTCCGCCACGCGTCCACGGAGAACGCCCGGTGCGCCGGCACGAAGCACATCAGCCCGAGCAGCAGGCTCACCAGGTAGTAGTGGTTGAGGTAGTTGCTGACGTCCACGAGCTGGACGTAGGTGAAGGCGACGAACAGCAGCGCCACCACCGCGCGGTAGAGCAGGCCCGCCGCCAGGCACAGGCCCAGCACCGCGAGCGCCGCGAAGACGGCGTGCATCCACGGTGCGGGCAGCGCGGGCACCCAGCTGAAGCCCCAGTAGGTGAAGTGGAACCGGGGCTGGGTGAACAGCGTGTCCACCCACCCGAAGGCGAGGAAGCGCACCGCCGAGACGGTAATCAGCAGTCCGAGCGCCACCCGGAACGCCGCCAGCGCGGCGATGTCCCGGGGCGCCAGCAGGTACGCCCAGAGTCGCTCGGCACGTCCGCGGGGAGCGGGGCCCGACTCAGTCATTGTCCCCCTCGACGGACTGGGGCAGCTCCAGGTCCAGCGTGGTGACCAGCTCCGTCTTGAGGATGTCCGTCACGCCCTTCATCGAGTCGTAGAGCGCGCGCACCGAGGCCTTGTCCTGGGCGAGGGCCACCGCCAGGTCCTCCTCCTCGACGGCGGCGATGCCGGCCTCGGCGAAGACCAGCCGCTCGCGGAGCCGTCCCGCCAGCTCCCCGGCGCCGGACGCCTCCAGCAAGTCGTCGAACCCGGTGCCCGCGTAGTCCGTGCCGCAGCCCTGGACGAGGCGCCGGAAGCCCATCAGGTTGGCGCGCACGTTCGCCTTCGAGCGCTTCGCGAAGAGCGACTCCAGGGCCTCCGGGCACGTCGCGGTGGAGCACTCCCTCAGCCCGAGCGGCCGCGCCAGCTTCATGTCCTTGACCTCGCGCTCCAGGTAGAAGAGCGCGTCGCTCACCGAGTTCAGCGCCGCCTGGCTCGTCGGGTAGACGGTGTTTCCCGAGCCGGCCGTCTCCAGGGTGCGCGCGAAGGCACCCTTGTCCGCCTCCCACGCCTCCGCCAGCTGCGTCGCACGGGCCTTCACGTCGGCGGCCGCCGCCACGGCATAGGCCCGCTTGCGCGACTCCCGCTCCTCCTGGGACAGCGCCGCCCACGTGCCCTGCGACACGATGGGGGAGGTCGACTGGCAGGCGGTGTCCGCACCCTCGAAGAACAGCAGGTACTCGAGCGCGGCGAGGCCCCGGCGGCTCACCAGCGTGGTGGGGAAGCCCGACGCCTCGTACCCCCTGGCGACAACCTGCTCCTCCACGGCGCAGCGGCTGACCAGGGGCCAGGAGTAGACGTTGTCGCGCAGCTCCGCGCCGCCGGGCAGATTCCGCGGCGCCGCCGGGCCAAGCTGCATCACCTCCAGCACCTGCCACCGGTCCATGGCGTCATGGAATGCCGAGCGCGCCGCGTCGCGGGTGGTGGCGTCCGGCTGGGCCGCGTGGGCCGCCGCCGCCGTCTCCAGCGCCGTGGCCGCGGTGAGGAACTCACGCGCCGAGGACAGCACGCACGTGCCGGTCGCCGTGAGCAGCGCCTGGCGCGAAGCCGCCGTCGCGTCGGGCACGTCGGTCCCCGCGTCCACCTTGCCGCCACCGTCCTCCTTGCAGGCCGACAGGCACAGGAGGACGGGAAGCACGAGCGCGAGCGCGCTCACTCGGCGGAGGGGGGGCGTGGACACGGTGTTCATGGCGCCCCTCGCTACCACGCCGATGTTGTTAATGACAATCAACGTCAAAATCGCACATCTCCCAGGGCGGCAAATGACCCGCCTTGACTCGCCTGCACGTCCCGCCTATTGAGGCGCCGCGACTTTATTCTGATAACGATTATCGTTTGCAGATTTGCAGGCATCGCAAAAGGGGATGGACATCATGCGGAACACGAGGGAGCACCGGGGTTTCCTGGCGCGCGCGGCATTCCTTGCTCTGGCGCTGGCGGTCCTGCCGGCCTGTGGCGACGACACCGACGACCCGATTCTCACCCCCGACTCGGGCACCGAGACCGACGCGGGCACGGATGCTGGAACGGACGCGGGCACGGATGCCGGTGCGGTGCTGGACAGCGACATCGCGGTGGCGCGCTTCAACGCGGACGGCACGCTGGACACGACCTTCGGCGCCAGCGGCATCTCCCGGCTGGATTGGAGCACGGTGGCGGGTGGCACGCGTGACTCCCTGTGGGGCCTCGCGGTGGACGGTGACGACCGCCTCGTCCTGTTCGGCTCCAAGCGGGGCGATGGCACCCGCGTCGACGCGGACCGGGTCGTCGCGCGGCTGACGGCGAACGGCGCGCTGGACACGACGTTCGGCACCGACGGGCTGACCGTCCTCAACATCGGCAACCTGGGTGACAACGCGCGCAATGGCATCGTCCAGGCCGACGGGAAGATTGTCGCCTCCGGCTACATGTCCCAGCCCACGGGCGTGGGGACGCAGTCGGCCAACCGCATCGTGCTGCAGCGGCTGAACGCCAATGGCCAGCCGGACGAGACGTTCGGCTTCAAGGGCGTGCTGTCCTCGGCGCCGTTCCAGGCCCAGAGCGCCTCGAACCCGGAGTGGGGCATGGTCGAGGCCTACGCCGTGGGCGTCCAGTCCGACGGCAGCTACGTCACCACCGGCTATGGCCGCACCGCGTCCTCGGGCACGGTGGACCTGGTCTCCTTCCGGTACTCGGGCGCTGGCACGCTGGACTCGCAGTGGAACACCAGCGGCGTCGCGCTGCTCGACCTGGTGGGCGCGGATGACCGCGGCCGCAACCTGGTGGTCCTGAAGAACGACAACGTGTGCATGGTGGGCAGCGCGAAGCCCACGACGTCGAAGATCTCCGCCATGGTGATGATGCTCGACAAGGGTGGCGCGCGGGACACGGCCTTCGCCGCGGAAGGCTACAGGCTTTACGAGTACGATCGCTCGGAGTCGGCCTTCTTCGGCGCGGCCACCTCGCCGGATGGCACCTGGGCCGCCGCGGCGGGCTACCGCTCCGGAGACAGCCAGGACGCGGACGCCGTCCTCGCCATCATCCCGGTGGGGGACACCGTCGGCCTGGAGGTCTCCAAGGCCACGCCCATCTCCGAGACGGAGGATGACCGCTTCTGGGCCGTCGCCTTCGACGCGGGCAACAAGGTCTACGGCGCGGGCTTCGTCACCGAGGGCGGCGACAACCGGATGGTCGTCGCGCGCTTCAACACGAATGGCACGCTCGACACGTCCTTCGGCACTGGCGGCATCGCGAAGCTGAACATCGCCGTCGCGAAGACCGAGGAGACCGTGCGCGGCATCGTCGTGCAGAAGAACGGCAAGATCGTGGTGGCGGGCCCCATCGAGAAGCTGTAGCCCGCGCTTCGATAAGTAGAACCAGACGTGAGAGCCGGGGTGGGCGGGCCATGTGTGGGCCGCCTCCCCGGCTTCTGGCATCTGGGGGCAGGAAATTCCGGTAGAGACACCTCCGGTAGCGACAACAAAGGCGAAACGCCTCAGATGGCACTGTTCTTCGACGAGAGTCTGATGCGGGCGCGGGCGTGGCTGGTTCCGGCGCTCTTGCTGGTGGGCGCGTCGTCAGCGGAGGCGCAGAGCGTCGTCCCCGGCGCCGCCGAGACGGGCGTCCCGGTGCCCCCGCGCGACACCCCGGCGCCCGAGGTTCCCGAGGCCGCGCCTCAGAACCATGCCGCCCCGGCGCCCACGGAGCCAGGGTCGGCAGTGCCCGCCTCCGACTCCGCGCAGGTTCCGTCGGATGCGGCGCCCGCTGCTCCCGCCGAGGCCGTGCAGGTGCCCGCGGAGGCAACGCCCGCCGAGGCCGCGCAGGTGCCTGCGGACGCGGCGCCCACCGCCCCGGCGGCCGACGCGCCGCTCGTGGAGTCCACGACGCCCGTGGACTCCGAGGGCGTCACCGCTCCGGCGTTGGAGCCCGTGGCCTCGGACCCGGGCTACAAGAAGTTCGAGAGCGTGGTGGTGGGGACGTCGGAGACGCGCACGAGCGGCTCGGTGCATGTGCTGAAGCCGGGCCAGTTGGAGCGCTTCGAGCAGGACGACCCCAACGCGGTGCTGCAGTCCGTCCCCGGTGTGTATGCCCGAGGCGAGGATGGCTACGGGCTCCGGCCCAACGTGGGCCTGCGCGGCGTCAACCCCGACCGCAGCAAGAAGGTGACGCTGCTGGAGGATGGCGTCCTCTTCGGCCCCGCGCCGTACTCCGCGCCGGCGGCGTACTACTTCCCGCTCATCACCCGCATGCAGTCCGTGCGCATCCTGAAGGGCCCCTCCGCCATCCAGCACGGCCCGCAGACGGTGGGCGGCTCGGTGGAGTTCATCACCCGCGACATTCCGGTGGCCGAGTCGGTGTGGCTGGACGTGGCCGGCGGCGGCTACCTGTACGGCAAGGCGCACGGCGTCTTCGGCGCGAGCACCGAGCGCGCGGGCTTCCTGCTGGAAGGCGTCCACCTGCGCAGCAGCGGCTTCAAGGAGCTGGACGGTGGCGGCCACACCGGCTTCCGCCGCAACGAGTGGATGGCCAAGGGCCGCTACCAGCTCGTCCCCGAGGGCCCGGCGCGGCAGAGCCTCCAGCTCAAGCTGGGCTACTCCGACGAGCTCTCCAACGAGACGTACCTCGGCCTGAGCGACGCGGACTTCGACGCCAACCCGCTGCGCCGCTACGGCGCGAGCCGCCTGGACCGCATGGAGAACCACCGCACGCAGGTGGCCCTCAGCCACGTGCTGGAGGCCGGCTCCCTGGCGGTGACGACCACGGCCTACCGCCAGGACTTCGCCCGCGTGTGGCGCAAGGTGAACCGGTTCCGGGGCACCTCCATCGCCAGCGTGCTCGCGGACCCGACGAGCGCGCGCAACGCCATCTACTACGGCGTCCTCACGGGGGAGCTGGACAGCTCCTCGGCGCAGGAGGCGCTGCTCATCGGTCCCAATGACCGCACCTTCGTGTCCCAGGGCATCCAGAGCGTCGCGCGGTGGAGCGCCCTCACCGGCCCCCTGCGCCACAGCCTGGAGGTCGGCGCGCGCTACCACTTCGACAGCATCGACCGGCTCCACACCGAGGACGCCTTCCTCACGGTGGGCGGCGAGCTCGTCGAGGCCGGCGAGCCCACGGCCACTACCGCCAACAACAAGGACTCCACCAACGCCGTCGCGCTGCATGTGACGGACGCCATCGCCTGGGGCCCGGTGGTGCTGACGCCCGGCGTCCGGCTGGAGCTCATCCGCTCCCGCTCGGTGGACCGGTTGACTGGCGAGGCGACGACGGGTGCGCTGGAGGCGCTGATGCCCGGCGTGGGCATCTATGGCGGCGTCACGCGCGAGCTGGGCCTCTTCGCGGGTGTGTACCGGGGCTTCTCGCCCCCCGCGCCGGGCCAGCCCGACTCGGTGCTGCCCGAGCGGAGCGTCAACTCCGAGGCCGGCGTGCGGTGGACGCGCCGGGGCGAGCGCTTCGAGGTGGTGGGCTTCTTCAACGACTACTCGAACCTCACCGACATCTGCACCTTCTCCAGCGGCTGCCTGGACCAGGACCTGGACCGGCAGACGGATGCGGGACAGGCGCGCATCTACGGCCTGGAGGCCTTCGCGGAGAAGACCTTCCGTCCCGGCGGCGGCCTGACGTTCCCCATCTCCCTGTCCTACACCCTGACGAAGACGGAGCTGCTGGAGGACTTCCAGTCGGCGGACCCGCAGTTCGGCGACGTGCGCGCGGGCGACGAGCTGCCCTACGTGCCCCGGCACCAGCTCTTCGCCACGGCGGGGGTGGAGGGCCGGCTCGGCGGCGTCGCCATCAGCACGCTCTTCGTGGACACCATGCGCGAGGAGGCGGGGCAGGGCGAGGTGCCCGAGGGGCAGCTGACGGACTCCGTCCTGACGTTCGACGTCAACGCGAACTGGAACTTCTCGCGCTGGGGCCAGCTCTACCTGAGCGCGCGCAACGTGCTGGACACCCAGGCCATCGTGTCCCGCCGGCCCTACGGCGCCCGCCCCAACGCGCCCCGGACGGTCATCCTCGGGTTCAAGCTGAACATGTGACGCGGGGGCCTCGCGCGGCCCGCCCACGACGGGACGGACGGGCGGGGCTTCAGAGGTAGAAGCGGTCCGTCACGCCAGCCGTGCGCTGGAGGATGGCGCTCCAGCCCAGCCACACGTCGATGCCGCTCTGCCCGGCGGCGGGCTCTCCGCCCAGCGCGCCGAGCGAGCCCGTGCAGCCCGCGAGGGTGCACAGGCCGGAGTCCCTCAGATGCTCCAGCAGCACTCGGAGTGTGGGCATGCCGCGCGACTCGAAGCGGTCCGTCACGTCGGGGCGCCCCGCGAAGTCCGGCTCGTCCAGGGCGTCCTTCAGGAAACGCTCCAGGGCCCACCAGAAGAGGTACACCTCGGCCTTCCGTCCGGAAGCCACCGCCGCCGCGGCGATGGACAGGCCCTGGTGTACGCGGTCGTAGTCGCCGCTGTGCAGGAAGACGACCACCTTGGCCGGAGGCGTACTCACCCGGGCCTCATACCGCCCACAAGCCGGCGTCGTCCATTCACACCCAGGGGCGACCGCTCGGGGTCCTTTGGCTTGCGCCCCGCCCCCACCGCTTGCTAGGAAACCCACGGCCATTCAGGTACTTACACGCTTTGGGCGTTTTGGCGGACCAGGTTTGAGCACCATGGGCGAGGACATCACAGCCAGGCGCAAGGATTCCCATCTGGACCTTTGCGCCACTGGCGACGTCGAGCCCGGGGCGAACAGCACCCTGCTGGAGTGTGTCCGCCTGGTCCACTGCGCCATGCCGGAGATGGCGGTGGAGGACGTGGACCTGACCACGCCCTTCCTCGGCAAGCGGCTGCGCTACCCGCTGCTCGTCACGGGCATGACGGGGGGCACCGAGCGTGCCGGCGTCGTCAACCGGGACCTGGCGCTGCTGGCCGAACGCCACGGCCTGGCCTTCGGCGTGGGCAGTCAGCGGGCCATGGCGGAGGACGCCTCGCGGACGGCCTCGTACCAGGTGCGGCAGGTGGCGCCCACGGTGGCGCTGCTGGGCAACATCGGCCTGTACCAGGCGGTGCGGCTGGGCGTGGACGGGGCGCGGCGGCTGGTGGACGCCATTGGCGCGGACGGGCTGGCGCTGCACCTCAACGCGGGCCAGGAGCTGACGCAGCCGGAGGGTGACCGGGACTTCCGGGGCGGCTACCCGGTGGTGGAGGCGCTGGTGCGCGCCTTCGGAGACCGGCTGCTGGTGAAGGAGACAGGGTGCGGCATCGGCCCGGACGTGGCGCGGCGCCTGGTGGAGCTGGGCGTACGCAACCTGGACGTGTCCGGCCTGGGCGGCACCTCGTGGGTGCGAGTGGAGCAACTGCGTGCGTCGGGCCTGCAGGCGCAGCTGGGGGCCGAGTTCAGCGCGTGGGGCATCCCCACCGCCGCGGCCATCGCCAGCGTGCGGAAGGCCGTGGGCCCGGACCCCCGGCTGGTGGCCAGCGGTGGCATCCGGACGGGGCTGGAGGCGGCCAAGGTGCTCGCGCTGGGCGCGGACCTGGCAGGCATGGCGCTGCCGCTGTTCCGCGCGCAGCAGACCGGTGGCATCGAGGGGGCGGAGGCCGCGCTGGGAGTCATCCTGGCGGGGCTGCGGCAGGCGCTTGTCCTGACGGGGAGTAGAAGCTGCGCTGAACTGCGGCAGCGGCCCCGGGTGGTGACTGGAGAGTTGAAGGATTGGCTGGCGGCTCTGTAGGAGTCCGCGCCGTAGTGGGGAAGGAAGAACATGTCTGAGACCGTGACGTCCCGGCTTTCCGGGTTCCACAAGCTGCCGATGGAGGAGCGCCACGCGCAGCTCGCCCGGATGTTCCGGCTCACGCCCGAGGACCTGCAGCAACTGAGCGGCGCGGAGTCGCTGCAGCCCGTGCTCGCGAACCAGATGATCGAGAACGCGGTGGGGACGTTCTCCCTGCCGCTGGGGATTGGCCTCAACATGCAGGTCAACGGGCGCGACTACCTCGTGCCCATGGCCGTGGAGGAGCCGTCCGTCGTCGCCGCGGTGTCCTTCGCCGCGAAGATCGTCCGCGAGGCGGGTGGCTTCACCGCCGAGGCCGACGACTCGATGATGATTGGCCAGGTGCAGGTGACGCGGTTCGGGGACCCGACGGTGGCCACCGAGCGCATCCTCGAGCACAAGGAGCAGCTCCTCGCGCTGGCCAACAGCTTCCACCCGTCCATGCTGGCGCGCGGTGGCGGCGCCCGGGACGTGGAGGTGCGCGTGCTCCCGGCTCCGGAAGGGCCGCGCGGTGAGCCGCTGCTCATCGTCCACATCCTCATCGACACGCAGGAGGCGATGGGGGCCAACCTCATCAACACCGTGGCCGAGGGCATCGCCCCGCTCATCGAGCAGATCACCGGCGGCAAGGTGTACCTGCGCATCCTCTCCAACCTGGCGGACCGCCGGCTGGCGCGCGCCATGTGCCGCATCCCCCTGGCGCAGCTGGCGGACTTCAACATGCCCGGCGAGGAGATTGCCGAGGGCATCGCCCAGGCCAGCCGCTTCGCCGAGGCGGACCCGTACCGCGCGGCCACGCACAACAAGGGCGTGATGAACGGCATCGACTCGGTGGCCATCGCCACGGGTCAGGACTGGCGCGCGATTGAGGCCGGCGCGCACGCGTTCGCCTGCCGCGGCGGGCAGTACCGGCCGCTGTCCACCTGGTACCTGGAGGAAGGGCACCTGGTGGGCCGGATTGAACTGCCCATGGCGCTGGGCACGGTGGGAGGCCCCATCAAGGTGCACCCGGGCGTGCAGATGTCGCTCAAGCTGATGCGCACCAACAGCGTGCGCGAGCTGGCCATGGTGTTCGCGGCGGTGGGACTGGCGCAGAACTTCGCGGCGCTGCGGGCGCTGGGCAGCGTGGGCATCCAGAAGGGCCACATGGCGCTGCACGCGCGCTGCGTGGCGGTGACGGCGGGCGCGCGCGGCCACTGGGTGGAGAAGATCGCCAACCTCCTGGTGACGGCCGGGCACGTGAAGGTGGAGAAGGCCCGCGAGCTGCTCGCCAGCCTGGCGGCCGAGGACGCCGCGGCCGCCACCGGCACCAACGGCTGAGCCGTGGCCCCGCGCGCTCCACCCCTGACAGCCTTTGGCGCCGGCAAGGTCATCCTGCTCGGCGAGCACAGCGTGGTGTACGGCCACCCGGCGCTTGCCGGTCCGCTGTCCCAGGGTGTGACGGCGCGCGGGGTGCCCGCGAAGCGCTGCCAGTTGTCGCTGCCTGCGCACCTCAGCCGGGCGCAGCGCGCGCAGCTCACCGCGGCCTTCGCTCGCGCGGCGGAGGCCACCGGCTCGCCGCTGGTGAAGGTGTCGCTGGAGGCGGACCTGCCGCTGGCGGTGGGGCTGGGCAGCTCCGCGGCGCTGTCGGTGGCGTGCGCGCGCCTGCTCCTGAAGGCGGCGGGGAAGGAGCCCACGCCGAAGGAAGCGGCGCGCGTGGCGTGGGCGATGGAGCAGGAGTTCCACGGCACGCCCTCGGGCGTGGACCACACCACCAGCGCGGAGGAGCGGCTCGTCCTCTACCGGCGCAAGCCGGCCACGGACACGCTGGGGACGGGGCGGGTGGTGGGAAGCCCCAGGCCCCTGCACGTCGTGGTGGCGCTGGCCGGTGAGCGCAGCCCGACGAAGGCGACGGTGGGGGCGCTGCGGGCGCGGCAGGCCCGCTGGCCGGAGCGCTACCAGCGCCTGTTCAAGGAGATGGGGCGGGTGGCCTCCGAGGGTGCGAAGGCCGTGGAGGCGGGAGACCTGGAGGCGCTGGGCGACGCGATGAACGTCAACCAGGGCCTGCTGGCGGCGCTGGGTTTGTCGTCGCCGCCGCTGGAAGAGATGGTGTACCGGCTGCGGGAGCTGGGGGCGCTGGGCGCCAAGCTCACCGGGGCTGGCGGAGATGGTGGGGCCGTCATCGGCCTGTTCCTCGAACCTGCGCCCGCGGTGAAGCAGCTCACCGCCCTGGGCGTGCGCTGCTTCAGCAGCCAGCTCGCGGGCCCGCGGGCGTTGTGAGTCCTCCCATGAAAGCCACAGCCCTGGCGCACCCCAACATCGCCCTGGTGAAGTACTGGGGAAAGCGGGACGAAGCGCTCATCCTCCCTCACCAGTCCAGCCTGTCCCTGACGCTGTCGCCGCTGTCGGTGACGACGACGGTGGAGTTCGGCGTGGGCCATGACCACGTGGAGCTCAACGGCCACATCGCGAAGGGCAGCGAGCGCGAGCGCGTGCTCCGCCTGCTCGAGTCGGTGCGCGCGGCTTCGAAGAATGAGCTGGGGCCCGCGAAGGTGGTGTCGCGCGGAGACTTCCCGATGGCGGCGGGGCTGGCGAGCAGCGCGGCGGGCTTCGCGGCGCTGGCGGTGGCGGGGCGCGCGGCGGCGGGGCAGTCGGCGGAGCCCCGTGCGGCGAGCATCCTGGCGCGCCTGGGCAGCGGCTCGGCGTGCCGCAGCGTGCAGGGCGGCTTCTGCGAGTGGCAGCGTGGCGAGCGTCCGGACGGCGAGGACAGCTTCGCGGTGCAGCGCTTCAACGCGACCCACTGGTCGGACCTGCGCATGGTGGTGGCCATCCTCGACCGCGGCGAGAAGGAGGTGAAGTCGCGGGACGGGATGAAGCACACCGTGGACACCAGCCCCTACTACCCGGCCTGGGTGCAGGACGCGGAGAAGGAGATTGTCCAGGCGCGCGAGCACATCGCCCGCAGGGATTTGCAGGCGCTGGGAGAGCTGTGCGAGCGCAACGCGTGGCGGATGCATGCGACGGCCTTCGCGGCGGACCCGCCGCTCTGCTACCTGAACTCGGGGACGCTGGCGGTCATCCAGCACCTGCGCGAGCAGCGGAAGAAGGGCATGCCGGTGTGGTTCACGCTGGACGCGGGGCCCAACCCGGTGTTGCTGACGGACGCGGCCCATGAAGTCGCGGCGGAGGCGCTGGCGCGCGCATGCGGCGCGGTGGACGTGATTCGCTGCGTGCCGGGCGGTGACGCGGAGCTGAAGTCGGAGCACCTGTTCTGATGGAGCGCGCCCTCTCCGCGCCGGGCAAGCTGTTCGTCTCCGGTGAGTACGCGGTGCTGTGGGGCGGGGTGGCGCGGGTGGCCGCGGTGGCGCCTCGCACGGCGGCCTACGTGCGGCGCCGCGCGGATGCCCGCGTGCACGTGTGCCTGGAGGAGGGGGCGCTGGGTGGCAGCACCACCCCGCTGGGGGTGCGGTGGGAGCGTGAGGTGCCGGCGGGGTTCTCCTTCGTGGCGCGCACGCTGGACGAGGCCCTGCGTGCGCACGGCCGGGCGAGCCCGGGCTTCGACCTGGCGGTGGCGCCGTCCGCGGTGGGGCCGAATGGCCAGAAGCTGGGCATGGGCGGCAGCGCCTGCGCGGCGGTGCTGGCGGCGGAAGGTGCGCGCTACGTGCTGGAGGAGCGCTACGACGCGCTGAAGCTGGCGCTGGCGGCGCACGCGCTGGGGCAGGGTGGCAAGGGGAGCGGCGGGGACGTGGCGGCGAGCTTCGCCGGAGGGCTGCTGCGCTACCGGCGCTATGACGTGGCGCCGCTCATCGAGGCGAGCAACGCGGGGCGGCTGCGCGCGGCGCTGGCGGAGTCACCGTCGGTGGACGTGTGGCGGCTGGCGGTGCCGCGCGTGTCCATGGCGTACGCCTTCACGGGCGAGAGCGCCTCCACGCGGGTGCTGATTGCGCAGGTGGAGGCACGGCTGGAGGAGGCGGGGCGGCGGGCCTTCGTGGCGCGCTCGGATGCGCTGGGGCAGGTGATTGAAGACGGCCTGGGGGGCGGCGACTTCCGCGCGTTCTCCGAGGCGGTGAAGGCGCAGCACGACCTGCTGCTGGAATTGGGCCCGCTGGAGACGGAGGGCATGCGGCGGGTGCTCGCGCTGGCGGCGGCCTACGGCTGCGCGGGGAAGCTGTCCGGCGCTGGCGGCGGGGACGGGTGCATCCTGTTCGCTCCGGATGTCCAGGTGCGGACGGAGCTGTGCAAGGGCCTGGAGTCGCGTGGGTTCCACACACTTCCGCTGGACCCGGAGCCCGGCGTGCGCGGTGAGGCACAGGTGGACCCGCGGCTGCGCAACTGGCTGGACGCGCTCAGCTGAGCGCCGTGGCGCCCATTGGGCTGACGCGCGGGACGGAGCATTCGCTTCCCTCCGCCCCGCGCCAGCTCCGGTTCAGGGGCCGCAGGCTCCGTGCGTGACACTGGTGCAGCCCGCATCACCACACCGCGTCCAGCGAGCACACCGGAGGGCCTCGAACTCGTCGAAGGCCCGCACAGTCGACGTGCGGCGACCCTCGCTCTCGGTCTCCACGCACAGCTCGTAGTCGGTGATGGGGGTGTTCGGTATCTCGTAGACCTGCTCGCCCATGGCCAGCATGCCGCTGCTGGCCGCGCAGCTCAGGGCATTCGCCGCGGACGACGCCCGGACGTCCACCACCCGGAGGGCGCACAGGTTCTCATCCTGGACGCCCACGCTGAAGAGGCTCCCGCCGGGGTCGCAGGTGAGGGCAGCCACCGACTGGCAGCTCCCGCTCACGCAGACGGCGTTCGAGTTGCACAGCAGGCTCCCGGAAGAGTTGCAGCACGCCTCACCGACGTCACCGCAGTTCCGGCAGCGCTCTCCCGCCGATTCCATCACGCACATCAGGGTGCCATTGCAACTGGTGGTGGCGCCGTTGACACAGCAGGCCGCTCCGTCGCCACCACACGGCACGCAGCTTCCACTGCTGCAGACCAGGCCGGGGTCGCAGATGGGCGCCGTCGTCCGGCACGCGTTCGCGCCACCGCCGCCGCCCTGGCAGCCGTCGCAGCCCGCCAGGATGACCATGCACAACATCAGGAACCCCCTCAGGGGTGATTTCGTATTCACGATGAACGTCCTTGCTCGAAGAGTGGAAGGCGGGCTGGCCGGAGCGCGGCTCATGGGCTCAGCACCAGGTGCACGCGCTGGCCCTGGCCGTTCACCGCACGGACCAGGACGCTGAAGTCCTCGGAGAGCGAGAGGGCCTCCTGGATACGGAAGCCGGCCTTGGCCAGCTCCGGGGGGAGGAGCTTGTCGAGCGGCAGGGTGCTCTTGCCGTCCGGGGTGGTGATGAAGGCCGTCTGCGTCTTCCCATCCCACGAGGTGGCGGTACCGACGACCCATCCACCGTCGTTGATGGCCGTGGCCCGGGAGGACGCCAGCCCCTCCGGCAGGGGGAGCCACTGAAGCCCCGCCTTCTCCGACCAGCGGAAAGCCCTGAGCGCCTTGTCCTCGACGAGGGCCACTCCCGCGAGCACGCCCACGTCATTGAAGGCGGTGACCGCGGACTCGACGTCCAGCAGCCACTTCACTTCCTTGCCCTGGACGAGCACGACCCGGTTCCCCTGCTCCGTCTTGAGGGTGACCGCCACCTGGCCCAGCGAATTGAAGAGGGTGCGGCTGGGGTACAGCCCCTCCAGGCCCGGATGCTTCGCCGGCCCCACCTCGTCGACGCGGTAGATCTGCGTCTCGTCCTCGGGGGTCCTCACCAGGAGGGTGCCGTGCGAGTTGGCGGCCACGGCCTCCCACCCGTCGAGTCGCAACTCCGCCCCGGACTTCACCTTGGACGCCCGCAGCCGGAACGCGCTGGGCCCCTTGTCCGAGTACGCCGTGCCGAACACGTCCCCCGTTGCCTGGACGCCCTTCACCTGCACCCATTTCGCGTCGAGCACCTCGTGCAGCCAGTACACCTCGGAGGCCGGGGTGATGAGGGCGTCCGTCGCGTAGCCTTCCGCCGACGCCACCACGATTCCTCCGGGAAGCACCCATCGGGGCAGGAAGTTCGACGCGAGGGAGTGCCACTTCGTGAACGTGAAGAAGGTGGTGACGCACTTGGTGAGGGCGACCTTCACGATCTGCCGGACGCCGCCGGAGGCTGCATAGATGACGGTGGGCCCGCTCCAGCCCGCGGGCAGCCGGACGGCGAAGCGCGCGGAGGATTGGGCCTCGGGGACGCGCACCGGGAGCACGCCGACGCTGGCGTCCACGCTCATCAGGTCCACCAGGATGCCGCCCGTGGGCGCGCGGCTGCTGAGCGTCACCTCGCCCGACAGCTCCGTGGGGCTCTCGGTCGCGCAGCGGCTGGCCGGCATCGTGACGCGGACCGAGGCGAGCCGGGGCCGCGGCACTCCCGCGTAGGCGATGAACTGGCGGAAGGAGACCTCCTCCGTCCAGTCGAACTGGAACACGACGTCCGTGTATCCGTCCACCCAGGCGCGCGTGCCGGGCTCCAGGACCAGCTCGACGTTGTGGGGGCAGGCGGCGTGGTCGCAATACGGGTCATCGGCTCCGCGCACCTGCCGGGCCCGGGCCTTCAGCGTGCCCCGCACGCGCGTCACGCTGTTGGCGTCGCCCAGGTAGTAGGGGCGCGGCAGGGCATCGTTGAAGGTCCAGGTGATGACGTTGCCCGAGCGCGAGCCGTACAGGTGCAGCACCAGGTCCGAGTCGATGCCGAACTGGCGTGCCGGGACGTTGAAGTTGAACGTGTTGGCCGCCTTGGGCAGGAGCCAGTAGCCCGTGGAGTAGTCATTGCCGCGCACGTGGATGCGCGCGGCGTTGAGGCGGATGTTCGTGCCCCGCCACACGTCGTCCACGACGTCGGCGTGGGCGGTGCTCGCCAGCAGGAAGCCGAGCAGGGCCAGGGAGCAGAGCCCGTTGAGACTGCGTGTCATGAGGACCTCGACTGCGGTTTGTGGGTTGAAGGTGAGCGAAGCGGGTCAGCCGCCCCGGCGGGCGGAGGCCTGGGCCATCAGCGCCATCACCCGGGCGCGGGTGGCGGGCTGCTGGCCGGGACGGAGCGAGAGGGCCTGCAGCATCTGGACGATGGGCGCGCTGCCATCCAGCCGGTGCGAGAGGACGTTGAGGAGGGTGGCCTCGGCGCCGGGCGCGAGCCGCCCCGCCACGACCCAGGCGCGCAGCCGCTCCAGCTCCGGCATCCCGAGGGAGCGCGCGTCGAGCGCGTCGAGCAGCGCGGACTGCACGGCGCGCTCGCGCTCCGTCTCCAGCGCATCCAGCAGCATGCGGGTGGCGACTTCCTGGGGCGAGCGGCGGAGGGCCTCGGCGGCGGCGGAGCGCACGTCCGCCTCGTCCGCGCGAAGGTGCGGGGCGCTCAGCTCCAGCACGCGCTCCGCGCCGGTGTTGCCCAGGGCGCGCAGGGAGTGCAGACGCTCCTCGGCGCTCTTCGCACGGGCGAGCGAGTCCTCCAGCACGCCCACGTACTCCGACACCTCCGGAGCGTCCGGGGGCAGGTGGGAAACAAGGGAGCCCAGGGCATATGAGGACGCGCGCTCCCCGCCGATATCCCCGGACGTCCGGGCCCGGGCGTGCAGGTCCGCCAGCATCCGGCCCGTCTCGGGCTCCGGGTTCTCCAGGAAGCCCGCGCGCTGCACCATCAGCGCATGCGCCGCTTCATGCTCGCGCGCCTCGGGGGACTGAATCAGCTCGCGCAGCGTGGCCTGCGCCTCTGCATGGCCGGCCCCCACCAGCAGGTCGAGCATCAGCTCGCGCAGCGCGGGGCGCGCGTCCTTGAGCCGGAACACACGGGCCAGCTCGTTGGCGCGCTCGGGCTCCAGCTTGAGCGCGGCGATGGCCCTCCGGGCGAAGCGGCCGAGCTCCGGAATCGCGTCGGGGTCTCCAGCGGTCGCGAGGACCTCGAGCGCCTCGTCCACCGTCAGGCCATCCGCCTGGCTGGTGAGCAGGGCCAGCTCGGGGTCACCCTCGAAGGCAATCTGCGCCGGCGTGCGGACGATGGGCTTGTCCTCGCCCTGCATCGGGAGCGGCTTCTGCTCGCGCGTGGAGAACGTCACGCGCAGGCGCATGAGCCGCGACAGCAACGGCCTGCCGTCGGTGCGCGTGGCCTCCAGGCTTTCGTCATGGGACACCGCGGCCAGGTGGCCGTCCGGGTCTCGCTCGAAGTGCGTGAGCGAGCTGAGCTTCTGCCGGAAGGCCTTCACCTCCCCGGCCGCCCGCAGGCTCTGGTAGCGCGTACGGCGGCGCGTCAGCCGCGAGGCGTCGTCGCCCTCGAAGCGGAAGTCTGCCTCGACCTCGCCCGTCTGCGTGGACTCCACGGCCTGCCACTCGGCGGCGTCGCGCAGCTCGGTGGGAAAGAGCTCCGCGGCCAGCGTCTGCGCGAGCTGCCGGAACATGGGCGGCTCGGACTCGGAGAAGCGGGCGGCCAGGAGCGCACCCCGGGCGTCCAGCTCCAGCCAGGCGGAAGCGGACGCGGGAAGCTGGGCCCGCACGGACGCGTCATCCGGGAAGAGGGCCTGGCCCGAGACGAGGGCCTCGTGCCGGTCCAGCCGCTTCAGGCCCAGGCGCAGCCGGGTGCCGGTGTCGCGGACCTCGAGCGCCTGGAGCGTCAGCTCCCCCTCCAGGTGCAGCGTTCCGGTGAGCGCCGAGTCCTCGCCGGAGGTGGGCACCGGAAGCTCCACGCGCTGCAGGTCGTCCCAGACGAAGCGGTACGTGCGCTCCTCGCCTGGCTCCCACCGGGTGAGCGGCAGCCGGGAGGCGCGCTCCGCGAAGACTCCGGTGACGGCCCCGGACAGGGAGGGACGGAAGGCGTTCCAGGCGAGCAGGGAGCCCGCGAGCAGCAGGGTGACCAGCGCGGCCGGAAGGAGGGCGAGCCTCGAGCGAGACATGAAGGACTCCGGAACGAATGAGGGAAGGGGCCACCGCGGCGTGTGCACACCGCGGTGGCGGGTGTGGCTAGTAGAGGCGGGCCAGCGGGAAGCTCTTCGACTCGTTGTACAGGTTCACCCTGCCGCCGAAGCCGGACCAGCTGAAGATGGGGAACTCACCGTGGAGCGGACCCAGCTCCCCGTAGAGCGAGATGCGCCCGTCCAGGAACCGCATCTCGATGTCGAGCTTCGACGAGAGGCGGAGGAACAGGGTGTTGGGGTCCGTCGGGTGCGACGGCGAGCTCAGGTAGATGCCGATGTCGCCATAGAGCGGCACGTTCACCCGGGCGATGACCACCGTGCCACGCACGGCGACCTGGAGGCCGGGCACGCCAATGCCCACGGAGGCGAAGCCGTTGATGGAGGCGTACGGGGTGATGGTGCCGAACAGGTCCAGCCCGAGCAGGTCCTCGGTGCAGTTGCGGGTGATGGCGCCACCGATGCTCATCCGCACGCCCGCCTCCGCGGAGATGCCGCCCGACACGGTGACGGGGATGAACCACACCATGAAGGTCGCGGAGGCCCGCGCGGCGTCGCTCTGGAAGAAGGGCCTGCCCTCCGCGAACGTGACGCGGAGCGGGTAGTTCTGGTCGTGGGTGTAGACGGTCAGCCCCAGGACGCGGGCGCCAAGCTTGAGGCGGATGCCGTTGCCCTCCGTGGCGGCCTCGCCGTTGACGTGGGCCACCTCGAAGCGCGTGGGGCTGAAGACGTTGACGTACGCGTTGAACTCTCCGTAGAGCCGCGCGTTGGTGTCACACCAGGCGCCCAGCATCTTCGCGGTGCCGCCGGCCTGCGTGACTTCCCAGCCCGCCGTGTAGTCGTAGCCGCCGCCGAACGTGGCGTCGCCCGAGTAGCCGCTGTCGCTGGACTCGCCGCCGTGCCGCACCTCTCCCGAGCTCGGGTCCACCGGCAGGTCCAGGTTCCGGATGTGCAGGCCGTAGGCGACGATGTACTGCGAGAGCAGCGTCGTGCTGAGCGTGTAGTCCTTCTGCTCCAGTCCCTTGACCTTCAGCAGGTCCGCGTTGCGCACGAAGCTCTTCTCGCTGAAGTCGTTGCCCGTGAGGAAGAGGCAGGCCTGCAGGTCCGCCTCGCGGCGCGGTCCCATCGCCTCCTCCACCATCTTCAGGTACCGGCGCGGGCTCCAGTCACAGGCCGTCAGCTTCTGGCTGTCGAGGCAGCCCTGCTTCTGCGCGTTGACGAGCGAGGACTCGAGCGCCTTGTCCAGGCTGTAGAGCTGCTCGGCGGCGCGCTTGTCGAGCTCCTCCGTGGAGTGGTCTCGGGACTTGTAGAGCTTCGAGTTCTGGTACCACTCGCTGTAGACAGTCTCGCGCTGGCGCAGCAGGGCGGCGAAGGACTCCTGCTCCTGCTGATACTCGTTGAGCACGTCGTCCGGCACGTTGGCCAGCTGCTTGGCCTGGGCCTCGTGCCACGAGTCCGACGGGGCGGCCCACTGACGCGCGGTGGCGTTGTTGGCCAGCTTGGCGGCTTCGGACTTGAAGACGTAGCCGTTGGCGCCCGTGGGATAGGGGCCCGGCGTGAAGCGGAAGTACGCGTTCTTCGCTACGGCCTTTCCGTCCCAGAGAGGGGCCAGCTTCGCCTGGTCTCTCGCGTAGAGGGTGCGGTAGGCGATGCCGTCCTTGCCGTACGCCGCGGTGATGAGGGCGCGGTAGTCGTCCCCGTGCTCGCCCGCGCGCAGCTCGAAGCGGCTGAAGTCGTAGTACTTCTCGTGCACGAACTCCTGGCAGGAGGTGAGCTGGGTGCCGTTGCCGTCCCAAGCGTTGAGCTGCTCCTGGTACTTCTTCTCGTCCTCCGTCAGGTTCTCCATCTTCTTGCGGTAGAGCACCTGGCCCTTGAGCACCTGGCCCGCGAGCGTCTGGTTCATGCCCTCGAACTGCGTCTCCTTCGGCTGGTGGGTCTCATAGGCCACCGTGGCCGTCTTCCCGCCCATCTCCTTGGGCAGCAGGGCCGTGCGCTTGGGTCCAGCCTCCCACCGCGCCTTCCACTCCGTCTCCACGAGCCCCTGGCAATACGCGTCGTGAGTCTGGCCACAGCTGCTCGCGCGGTAGTCGACGTTCGCGCACTGGTCCAGCACGGGCTTGGGGCAGTCCGCCGCGAAGCCCGCGGGTGCCGCGAGCACCGTGACGGAAAGCCCCGCCCAGCGCAGCTTGCGCATGTGTTTCCCTAGCTTCATGTGATGCCTCCTCCGAGTTGTGTGAGGGACCGGCACGGGGCGCGGTCCTGCCCACGCATTGAGCAGGGCGCGTGCCACTGTGTTTCAGCCCCTGTTTCAGAGGAGGGCCCCGGAGGACGCGAGGACCCGTGAGCTACAAGGCGCGGTGGCGTGTTGCTCCTGAAGCCACAGGGACTCGGCCGCGGGTCCTCTCCGGCGCCGTGCGGCGGCGCCGGAACGAGTGACAGGTTCGAGCGCCTCCGGCGTTTGAGTCCCGAACGCCCTTTTTCGAGAGGTTTCAGACCATGGGTTCTTCGTTGGACCGACGCTCTCTGCTCCAAGCCAGTCTGGGTCTCACCGGTGGCCTCGCGCTGCTTCGCGCCAGGCCCGCTGACGCCTCACCGCGCCCCATGGCTGGCGTGCCGTCCGCGCCGGAGCGCAGGCCCTGGTACGAGCTGGGGTTGATGGCCGACCCCATCATGGACAGCCAGCTCCTGCACTTCCTGGCCGCGACCTACAGCGCCCAGGCGGACATCGGCGAGGTGCTCGACACCGCGAGCCGCATCGTCCCGGATGATGACTGGAGCTGGGCCACCGAGTGGGTTAGCACGGCCGACCGTCTGCGCGGAATGGGTGACGCGAGTCGCGCCAGGGGACGCCGGTACAGTGCCGGCAATGCCTACCTGCGAGCCGCCAACTACTACCGCGCCGCCTTGATTCACCACCCCGAGCCGGGCCACCCGAGTGTGCTCGAGACGGGGCGCAAGGCCGTGGATGCGTACAACAAGGCCATTGCCCTGCTCGAGTTGCCCGCGGTCGCCGTGCGGATTCCGTACGAGGGCACGACGCTCCCCGGCTACTTCTTCCGCTCGCCCCGCGCCCGGGGCCGCGCGCCCCTGCTCATCTTCCAGCAGGGACGCGACGCCTGTCCCGAGGAGTCCAAGTATGTGATGGATGCCGCCCTGGAGCGGGGCTACCACTGCCTCATCGTCCACGCGCCCGGCCAGGGCATGGCCATCCGCGAGCAGGGGCTCACCTTCCGTCCCGACTGGGAGAAGGTCATCACCCCGGTCATCAACTTCGCCACGCGCATCTCGGGTGTGGACTCGGGGCGAATCGCCCTGCTGGGCTGGAGCATGGGAGGCGCGCTCGTGCCGCGTGCCGCCGCATTCGAGCGGCGCATCAAGCTGCTCATTCCCAATCCCGGCGTCCTGAACTGGGGACAGTCCTCGTTCGACCAGTTCAACATGTACTTCCCGGACATCATGCCGCTGCTCGATACGGACCCGCAGGCGTTCGACGCGGCGATGGCGCAGCTCATGGACGCGGTGTTCCTGTATCGCTGGTACATGCGGGACTCGATGTCCAAGCACGGTGCCAGCTCGCCGTCGGACCTGTTGTTCAAGCTCCGTGAGTTCAACAACGAGTCCGTCGTCCAGCGCATCCGCTGCCGCACGCTGGTGGTGGATGGCACCGCCGAGGCGTTCTCCGTGGGACAGGCGCGACTGCTCTTCGACGCCCTGACGTGTCCCAAGGACTACCTGCTCTTCACCGAGGAGGACACCGGGCTCCTGCACTGCCAGGAAGCCGCGCAGGCCGTGGCCAACCACCGCATGTTCGACTGGTTCGACGAGTACATCTGAGCCGTGTCCGGAGGGCAGGTATTGGCGTCGCCACACTGCCTGGCTCGTCGACGGGCTCCAGGTCCTCGTCGAACGTGGGGTCCTGTTGCGCTCGTTGAGGATGACGCGCACCTTCTGGCCCACCCGGAAGCGGGGCTCTGGGAGCTTCATGCCGCTGCCCTTGATGGGTGGGTCCTCTCGACTGACGTGTTAGGAGTGATTCCTCCACCTTCAAGGTTGGTGTGAATGGAGCTCCAAGCGTCGTCCTCGGCTTGCCTGTGCCTCTCTGGCGTCACGATGCTCTCATGAGTGCGGAACCGGGCGTGACACTCCACCGGGTCGGTGCCGTTCTCATGGTGCTGCTGACCGCTTGCGGCGCCGCTTCGCATGTTCCTCGCCAGGCCTGGGACGACCGCGAAGCAGGACCCCAGGCTTCCCGGTACTCACTGAGCATCTTCTCGCCACGCACCTCGCACGTCGAGCCGGTGGAGTTGGATGATGACGACTTCACTGAGGCCGTGGCGAGGTTGACGCGCGAGGCTCGCCCCACGGCGTTGCCGCGGGAATCCGCCAGGCGGCTGTTCGCCCGGGAGGCGGACGGTGGGCTTCCAGCGCACAAGACGGGAGGTCCCCTCATCCGGATGGCATCCCTGGAAGTGGCAGGCCGTGCCTCCCAGTCGGAAGCGGAGCTGACGCGCGAGTACCTGCGCTGGTGCGTCCGGACTCAGGGCGGCGGTGACTGCCTGAGCCTGCTGGTAGATGGCCCCACGGTGCGCGGTGACGACAGGTACGCGCTGGCCCTGGCGATCTCCCTGGGCTCGGTGCTGGGAGAGACGAAGGAGGCGCTGAAGGGCATGGTGCAGCCCTCCGCGGTGCTGTCCATGCTGGTCTGGACAGCCACCGTGTACCTGCTGCTGTGGGCATTGCCCGACCCGCTCTCGAAGGGACTCGCGGCCGGGCTGACGGTGGCCCTGCTGGCCTGGCTGGGCGTGGACACGGTGTGGAGCCTGATGCGGGGCTGGGTGCGGCTGGTGGAGGAGGCCGACCGTGCCACCACTTTCGAGGGCTTGAGCACCGCCGGAGAGAAGTTCGGCCGGGTGATGGGAGAGAACACCGCACGAGTACTGGTGCTGGTGGCCACGGCGGCCCTGGGGGGCTCGGCGACGAAGCTGGCGCAGAGGGTGCCCAAGCTGCCTGGGTTCACGCAGGCGGCGGTGCAGGCCGAGGCGCAGGGCGGGGTGCGACTCGCGACGCTGGCCGAGGTGGAGACGGTGGCGGCCTCGTCCGAGGGCACGTTCTCGGTCTTGACCCGGAGCCCGGGGCGTCAGGCCGCCGGGGCGTCAGCGGAGGCAGAGGTCGCAGCCACTACCGTCATCCGGCACCAGGGCGGAAACCGGCAGGTGGTCATCAACGATCAGCGCTGGCACGTGCCCGCGAACAAGTCGCTGAAGGAGATTCCGGCGACAGACCCGGTGGGAGATCAGCTTCAGGCCGCAGCGGCTCGCGGAGCCGAGCGTTGGAGGTCGCGAGGGCCGGAGGGCGATGAGCTTGCGGCAATCGAGCAAGCCACGTCGCAAGGTAAGGCGTGGCTGGCGCGCTTGTTGGAGCGTCAGTCCAGGGGACGCTTCGTGGAGAGAGAGCTTCGGAAGCAGTTTCCGGAGCTCCGCTGGAGCCGGACAGGAGTCGACGCCGTTGATCCAGCCACCGGGTACAGATACGAAGTTCTCTCCGGGACCGAGTCCAACCTCGCCCTGCATGGGCAGCGCATGGCGGACTCCTTGTTCCGAATGGTCACGTTCTGAGCAGATCTGCGAGCCGATACACGATGATTCAGTACCGCGACACGGAACTCGAAAATGAGCGGCTCGAGCTGAACAGCAAGACCGAGCACTATTACCTCGGTCATCACCTCACCCTAAGGAACTGCACCCTCGTCATCGGAGTGCCCGCGAGCGCGCTGACCATTGCCAGGACGCGTCTCATCGACTGCACCATCGAGGTGAAGAAACAACTGAAGCATTTCCCCTGGGACGGAGTCTTCTTGAAAGGCTGTCGCTTCACGGGCGTGCTTACCGGCTGCGACTTCGGACGCTGGCCCGACTCGGAAGAGGGTGGCATCGAAGGTGGCGACTTCACGGGCGCGCAGCTGGAGGGCTGCCGCTTCATCGGCTGCGACGTAAGCTCCCTGAAGTTCCCCGCGTGGCCGTGCTTCACCCTCCTGAACCCCGCGCAGAGGAGCCACGAGCTGGCCGCCGTGCAATGGCCAGGTCAGCTCGGAGTCGTGGCGAGGACCTTCTCCAAGTACCCATCGTCCACGGCGGCCGTGACGTTCTCCGCGACGAAGCTCGCCCGGGAGTTCGGCACCACGGAAGAGGACATCCGCGCCGTGCTGGACCGGCTGGACGGCGTAAAGCTGTAACGAGCCTGGCCCCTGGCCCGTTGCTCCTCAGAACATGTGCCCGAACGTCAAATACAGGCGCCGCTTCCCGGACTCCGTGGAGCGCGCGTAGTCGATGCGCACCACCGCGGCTCTCCGGGCCAGCCGCACGCCGCCGCCGATGCCCGGGTGCCACTCGTACCACTTGCCGTCCGGCACGCCCGGGTGCCACACGCGCCCGAAGTCCATGAACACCACCGCGCCCAACCGCATGTCCTGGCCGAACACCTTCAGGTTCGCCGCCTGGAAGCGCAGCTCCGTGTTGCTGAACGCCTTGATGTTCCCCGAGAAGCGGTTGCGCTCAATCCCGCGCACACTGCTCATCCCGCCGACGCCCTCCGTCACGTTGACGCCGCCCGTGTTGCTCCACTCGTAGAACGGCACGTCGCCAAACAGCATGTCCAGCGTCAGCCGGTGCGCCAGCGTCAGCCGTGAGGACAGCTTGAGGTAGCGCCGCTCGCTCAGGGTGATGCCCACGTAGTGGTACCGGCTGCCCGTCGCTGTGCCAGACACGCGCAGCGCCAATTCCTCCACGCCGCCCACCGTCGGGTCCGACTCGTCGTCACGCGTGTCCCACATCACGCCCGCCAGCAGCTGCCCCGTGGAGCCGCCTTCGATGCCGAGCGGCTTGTCCTGCCCGAGCTTGGACGTCTCGTACGCGTCCACGCTCGTGTGTCGCCACCCGTACCCCACATACGACTGGAGCGGATGCGTGTCGCCGCAGGGCCGCCCTCGCAGGCGCACCCAGAAGCCCGGCGAGCCCTTGTCGAAGTTGTACCGGGGGTCGTTCTCGTCGCCGCGGAAGTCCGGGGCGGACTTGTTGCCCGCGCCGAAGAACGGGCTGCGCATCTCCCGTCGGTACTCCAGCCGGCCCTCCAGCCGCATCGGGCCCAGCAGCTGCGGCCCGTCGTAGCGCAGGTAGTGGTTCTGCACGCCGCGGCTGCTGAAGAACACCTGCGCGCCCAGGGCGTGCGCGTACGGCGCCTTCCCCGGGGCGTACAGGTACATGCCTCCCACGCCGCCGTAACCGAACCCATGGTCCGAGTTGAAGCTCACCAGCGGCAGGGCAATCGCGTCGACTCCGGATTCCTTCTTCGCGGGGGGAAGCCCGGGCGCGGGCTGCGGCGGTGGCACCACCGGGGCAGCACTCAGGCTGGCGAGCAGGACGACTGCGGGAATGAGCATTGGGGACCGCTCTGACGTCTCAGCCGGGCAAAAACATCCCGAGGGTGTGAGCGGCCCAGGCCGCCTGCCTACCCACCAGCAGACCTGGCTGCCGGCGAAGGCGAGCGGCCTCCCGAGTGCTCATCTTGGCTCGCGGGGGAGGGGAGGCGTCAACGTGAGCGGTGTCATCACCCCAGCGATGCACATGTGGGCCAATGGCCTCGTGCGCCGGATTGGCCGGAAGGTGCCGCCCGCATCACAGCGCCGGCCCAGGAACGTGGTCATCGTCCACCTCGATGGTGTCCCGAAGACCCTCCTGGACGAGGCGATTGTTGCCGGGCGGATGCCCTTCTTCGCGAGCCTCGTCCGCTCTGGCGCCTTTCACCTGGAAGACGCGTTCTGGGGTGCACCCACGTCCACGCCCTACTTCCAGGCGGGGCTGCTGTACGGGATGCGCCACTCCAACCTGCCCGCGTACTCCTGGTACGACCGCGAGCTGGGACGCGAGGTGCGGATGAACGCTCCTTCGGACGCGCGGGAAGTCGACGAGCGCCTGCGCGGTGCGGGGCGCACCAGCCTGCTGGACGGCGGCGGACACGGGTACTTCTCGCTGTTCCGTGCAGGCGCGGACAACGCGCTCAGCATGAGCACGCTGGCCAGCTTCAAGCAGATGGCGCGCTCCTTCTCCTACGAGATGATGGGCGTGTCCGCGGCGCGCACGCGAGGCACCTTCTCCTATCTGCGCACGCTGGGCATGGACACGTGGCACGCGGCGCGCGAGGTGCGGCACTGGGCGCGCTCCCTCCAGGACTGGCGCCACGAGCAGGGCTTCCTCTTGAGCCGCGTGCTCCTCCAGCGGTTGGGCTGGAGCTTCGCGCACACCAAGGCGCTGGTGGACATGGTGCGGGGCGTGCCCGCCATCTACCTCGTCTATGGCAACTACGACGAGGTGGCCCACCGGCGCGGGCCCCGCTCGCCGCTGGCGCTCGAAGAGCTGCACCGCGTGGACACGTACCTCTCGGAGCTGTACGCGGTGGCGCGCACCGTGGAGCGGCCCTACGACGTCATCATCCTCTCCGACCACGGGCACGTGGACAGCCTGCCCCTGGAGCAGCGCCAGGGCCGGCGCCTGGCGCAGTGGCTGCTGGAGGGCGAAGTCCCCGGGCCGCTGTCCGAGGACCTGGCGCGAGGACTCTGTGACGGCCGCCCACGCCCCGCGCCGGACACCACGCCGCGCGCGCCCTTCACTCCCGTGGTCATGGAGTGCGGCAACTTCGCCCACGTGTACCTCTCCGGAGAGCGCCAGCCGCTGGAGGCGCGGGAGCTGCTGGCGCGGCACCCGGACGTGCTCGCACGTGTGACGCGGAGCCCGGAGATTGGAATCGTCGCGGTAAGGCGGGGCAGCTCGGCGGTGGCGCTGGTGAAGGGCGGCGTGTACGGCCCGGATGAGCTGGACCGCGCCCCGCTGTCCCCTGAGTTCAGCAGGCGCGCGGTGGCGGAGTTCCTCCGCGTGCTGCCGTCCATGACGACGGCGGGAGACGTGGTGCTCTTCGGCGAGGCGGTGCAGCGCGGCGGCACCGTGGGCTTCGCCTGGGAGTTCGGCTCGCACGGTGGGGTGACGCGCACGGAGGCCAACAGCCTGGTGGCCTGGCCCGCGAATGCTCCGGTGGACCTGTCCGGGCTGAGCCACTGCGTGCAGCTCCACGAGCGACTGGCGGAGACGTACCTGGACCCGGCGCCCCCCCTCAGGTTGGTGCTGTGAAGGGGCGCGGACAGGGCGGGCGGGCCCTTCTCAAGGTGCTGCTGGCGGTGTTCGGCCTGGGGCTGTCCGTCGTCCTGCTGTCCACGGCCTTCTTCAAGTGGAACCTGCAAGGCACGGGGCCGCTGCTCCAGCCGCGCTTCCCGCTGGACGAGTTCGTGAGGGACCTCCCCGGCCACCTCGTGTGGCTGCTGCCCTTCTTCCTGCTGCAGGCGTCCGTGATTCCGCTGCGCGCGGTGCAGTGGCAGAGCACCCTGCGCCGGCCGGTGCCGCTGAAGGAGCGCTACCACCTGGTGGCGATTGGCGCCTTCGTCCACAACGCGCTGCCGGGGAAGCTGGGCGACGTCATGCGCTCGTTCCTCCTGTCGCGCACCCAGCGCATCCCCTTCCTGCGCTGCCTGGGCTCGGTGGGCGTGTGCAAGCTGATGGAGTTCGCCGCGCTGATGCTGCTGGTCTCCGTGTCCCTGCTGGGCCCCTTCGGCGCGACGCTGTCCCGCTTCGAGGGCGAGCTGAAGGTGGCCGTCTCCCTGTGCGTGGGGCTGGTGGCCCTGGTGGTGCTGCTGGCGCACTGGTCCGCTCCGCTCGCGCACTGGCTGCACCGGCGCCACAAGCTGCCCCGGCTGGAGGGCTTCCTCCACCACGTCAGCGATGGCCTGGGCACCGCCCGCTCCTTCATCGGCATGGCCCGGGTGTTCGCCTTCTCCGTGGGCCCGGTGCTGGCATCCGCGCTGGCCTACGGCCTGGCCCTGCACGGCATCGGTATCAGCGGGGGACTCTTCGCCGGAGCCGTCGTCCTGGGCGCCATCTCCCTGGGCCAGTCGCTCCCCGGGGTGCCGGCGGGCCTGGGGCTCTACTACTTCGTCACCAGCTGGGCCGCCCGCAGCCTGGGCGCCACGCCGGAGGACGCCGCGGCCTTCGCCACGCTCACCCACCTGGGCACCGTCATCAGCCAGGTGGGCGTGGGCGCCGTCTCCGTGCACCTGCGGAAGATCCGCATCCGGGATTTGCGCAAGGGAGGCAGCCTGGCGCGCGAGGCCGCGCAGCACGTGGCCCATGACTCCGTGGAGCCCGCGCCGCCCTGAGGCGTCGAAGCAGGACTCCTGAAAAGCGAAAAGGGGCCCCGGTTCGGAAACCGGGACCCCTTATCAACTTCATGCCCAGGAGAGGACTCGAACCTCCATGCCCTTGCAGGCGCTAGACCCTGAATCTAGTGTGTCTACCAATTCCACCACCTGGGCGGGTGGGGCTGTGCTGCCGTGCTGCGATGGGCGAGACGTATAAAGATCCTGCCTCGCCCCGTCAAGCACTACGTAACAACCCTACTTCTTCAGCGGCCATTTCCCCTCGGCCTCCAGCGTGCGGCGGAGGGCGGGGTTCTCGTCCATGAAGGCGGTGAGGGACTCCTCGGTAATCTCCACCAGGATGTCCTCGCCGCCCAGCTCCGTCTGGCAGCTCAACCGGGAGTACGGGCGGACGTCGAACCCCATGTCCAGGCGGTCCGCCTCCGCGTCCGTCTGCTCGCTCAGCGAGTCGAGGCCCTTGCGCACCCAGATATGGCAGGTGGAGCAGGCACAGACGCCGCCACAGCTGTGCCCCACCTGAGCGCCGCAGTGCTCGGCCGCGTCCAGCAGGGTGGTGCCCGTGGGCACGTCGGCGCTGACCTCGGCCAGGGGGCTCTTGAAGGTCACCTTCGGCACGTCAGTACTCCTCCACGGAGTGCCCGGCCACCACCGAGGTGATGGCCTGGTTCATCACCCGCTCGATGAAGGGCCGCGACGCCTCGTCCAGCGTGTGCACGGCCTCCTTCAGCTTCAGGTGGTCCTCGCCCTTCATCAGCTCGCGCACCCGGGCCAGGCCCGCGTCGATGGCCTCCCGCTCCCCCTCCTGGAGGAGTGAGCCGTGCTCGCGGAGCTGGCGGTCGGCCTCGGCCAGGACGCGCTCGGCGTCCACGCGCTGCTCGCGCACCTGCCGGGCCTGGATGTCGTCCTCGGCATGGTCGATGGAGTCGAGCAGCATCTGCTCGATTTCCTCATCCGTGAGGCCATGGCTCGGCTTGACGGTGATGGACTGCGCGGCGCCGGTGCTCTGCTCCTTCGCGCTGACGGAGAGGATGCCGTCCGCGTCCACACTGAAGCGGACCTCCACCCGCGCGATGCCCGCCGCCAGCGGCGGAATCCCGGAGAGGGTGAAGCGCGCCAGGCTGCGGTTGTCCTCCACCAGCTCGCGCTCGCCCTGCACCACGTGCACGTCGAGGCCCGTCTGCCCATCCTTGAAGGTGGTGAAGACCTGGGCCGCCGCCATGGGGATGGTGGAGTTGCGCGGAATGAGCTTCTCCACAATGCCGCCCATCGTCTCCAGCCCGAGCGACAGCGGAATCACGTCCAGCAGCAGCACGTCGTCCTGGCGATTCACGCTGGTGAGCAGGTTGGCCAGCACCGCCGCGCCCAGCGCCACCACCTGGTCCGGGTCGATGTCGCCCAGCGGCTCGCGGCCAAACAGCTCCGCAACGAAGCGGCGCACCGCCGGCACGCGCGTGGCGCCGCCGACCAGGATCACCCCGTCCAGCTCCCCGGCCGTCACGCCCGCGTCCTTCAGCGCCCGCCGGCACACCACGCCCGTCTTCTGCACGTACGGCTGAATCCAGGTCTCCATGTCCGAGCGCTTCACCGTCTGCGTGTGGCCGCCCACGGTGAGCTGCACCTCGGGCGCGTCGGTGAGCGCCTCCTTCGCCTTGCGCGAGGCCGCCAGCACCTCGGCCACCAGGGAAGGGGAGGGCTCCGCGGCGCCCATGGCCTGGAGCACCTGCTGGGCAATGGCGCGGTCGAAGTCGTCGCCCCCCAGCGCGGAGTCGCCGCCGGTGGACTTCACCTCGAAGATGCCCTCCACCAGCTTGAGGATGGAGACGTCGAAGGTGCCGCCGCCCAGGTCGTAGACGGCGAAGGTGCCCTGGCTGCCCTTGTCCAGGCCGTAGGCCAGCGCGGCGGCGGTGGGCTCGTTGAGCAGCCGCAGCACCTCCAGCCCGGCCAGCCGGCCCGCGTCCTTGGTGGCCTGCCGCTGGGCGTCGTCGAAGTAGGCGGGCACGGTGATGACCGCCTGCTCGACCTTGGTGGAGAAGTGCGCTTCCGCGCGGCGCTTGAGCGCGCGCAGCACCTCGCCGGACACCTCAATCGGCGTCACCGGGGTGCCGCCGGCCACGTCGAAGCGGACCACCTTGGCGCCGGGGACGAAGCGGTAGTGCCCCAGCTTGCGCGTCTCCGCGTCGTCCGGGCTGCGGCCCATGAAGCGCTTCACGGAGGCAATGGTGTCGGTGGGGTGCTCGGGCGCCAGGCGCCGGGCCCGCGCGCCGACCACCACGCCGCCGTCCTTCGCGTAGTGCACCACGGAGGGCAGCAGCAGCGAGTCCCCCTCGTCCACCGGGACGCAGCGGGGCGTGTCCTGGACCACCGCCGCGACGAGCGAGTTGGTGGTGCCCAGGTCGATGCCCACCGCGTAGCCCTTGGGCTTCAGCGGGTCGTGGATCTGCAGGTAGCCGTTCTTGCTCACGACAGACTCTCCTCCTCGAACGCGTCCACCTGCTCGAGGAAGCGCGTGAAGTAGCGCACCCGCCCCAGCGCGTGCGATGCCTTTTTCACCAACGCCTCCCCGTTCGCTCCCGCCCCCCCGCCCTCCAGGGTGCGCAGGATGCCGGCCGCCTCGGCGAGCGCCACCATGCGCCGGGCCTCCACGTCGGTGGCCATGACCCGGGCGCGCGCGAGGTCCTTCTTCGCCATGGCGCCATCCAGCGCCTCGCGCAGCTCCATGACCTCCTCCAGGAACTCCAGCGGCATGTCCTTCTGGGCGCCCGCGTCCTCGCGGTCCAGGTCGATGCCGTGCAGCTTGAGGAGGTAGAAGGCGCGGCGCACCGGGTCCTTCAGCGTCTTGAAGGCCTCGTTGAGCGCGGTGGTGCCCTCCAGTGCCTTGAGGCGCTCGCGAGCGTCGGCCTGCGCCACCCGGTCCGGGTGGAGCCGCAGCGACTGCTCGCGGTACTGCTTCTCCAGCGCCGGCACGTCCACGTCATAGGCGCGCGGCAGCCCGAAGACGTCGAAGTGGGTCCTCACAGGGGGCTCTCCAAAGGGGTGACAAACGAAAAGGGCCCGGCGGCTGGCCGGGCCCATGTGTCGGTGGCCCCGCCCGGGAAGGGGCGGAGCACCGGAGGCCGCTTCAGACGGAGAAGCTCTCTCCGCAGCCGCAGGCGGCCTTCACGTTGGGGTTCTCCAGCTTGAAGCCGGAGGCCATCAGCGTCTGCTCGAACACCAGCGTGGTGCCGATGAGGTACAGGTAGCTCTTCGGGTCCACGAAGACGCGCACGCCGTCCTTCTCGAAAATCTTGTCGCGCTCGCGGGACTTCTCGGACCACTCCATGGAGTACTGGAGGCCCGAGCAGCCGCCGCCCTTCACGGCCAGCCGCAGGCCCGCCTCGGGCGTCTGGCGCTGCTCCAGCAGCTCCTTCAGCCGGCCCACCGCGCTGTCCGCGATGACAATGCCCTTCGGGGGGGCGGGCTTCGCCGCGGGCGCGGTGGCAGGCGGCTGGCTCTGCATCGTCTCCTGGGTCGCCTGCTCACTCATGGTTGCCTCTCCCGTCCCGCCGCGTCAGGACGCCTTGGCCTGGCGCGCGGCGCGCTTCTTCTTGAAGTCCTCGATGGCCGCCTTGATGGCGTCCTCGGCCAGCACGGAGCAGTGGATCTTCACCGGCGGCAGGGACAGCTCGCGGGCCACGTCCTTGTTGGAGATGGTCATCGCCTCGTCCACCGTCTTGCCCTTCACCCACTCGGTGACGAGCGAGGAGGAGGCGATGGCCGAGCCACAGCCGAAGGTCTTGAAGCGGGCATCTTCGATGCGCCCGTCCTCGGTGATCTTCAGCTGCAGGCGCATCACGTCGCCGCAGGCGGGGGCGCCCACCAGACCGGTCCCCACGTTCGGGTCTTCCTTGTCCATCGTCCCGACGTTACGGGGGTTCTCGTAGTGGTCGATGACCTTGTCGCTGTAAGCCATATCGACTCCTTCAACGGATGCTTCGCACCAAAGGTTCCGGAGGGCAATGCCCCCCATCCGAGGGGCCATGCGCTCCGCTGTATGCCAGGAAAGACGGGCTAATGCGCCGTTCACTCGGATGGGCGGCGCTAGTGCGCCGTCCACTCAATCGACTTCAGGTCGATGCCTTCCTTGGCCATCTCGTAGAGCGGGCTCATCTCCCGCAGCTTGCGGACCTTGCCCACGACCAGCTCTACCACGTAATCGACTTCCTCTTCCGTGGTGAAGCGGCCCAGGCCGAAGCGGATGGAGCTGTGCGCCAGCTCCTCGTCCACGCCCAGCGCCCGGAGCACGTAGGACGGCTCCAGCGAGGCGGACGTGCAGGCGGAGCCCGAGGACACGGCCACGTCCTTGATGCCCATCATCAGGGACTCACCCTCGGCGTGGGCGAAGGAGATGTTGAGGTTGCCCGGCAGCCGGTGCTCCATGGAGCCGTTGATGACCGTCATGTCCAGCGCGTCCGTCAGCCCCTTCCGGAGCTTCTCGCGCAGCCGGAGGATGCGGGCGGACTCCTCGGGCAGCTCCTTGCGGGCGAACTCCGCCGCCGCGCCGAAGCCGACGATGGCCGCCACGTTCAGCGTGCCGGAGCGCATGCCGCGCTCGTGGCCGCCGCCGTCGATGATGGGGGCGATGCGCACGCGCGGCTTGCGGCGCACGTAGAGGGCGCCGACGCCCTTGGGGCCGTACATCTTGTGCGCGGTGATGGACGCGAGGTCCACCTTCATGGCCTCCACGTCGAAGGGCACCTTGCCGATGCCCTGCACCGCGTCGCAGTGGAAGAGCACGCTCTTGGAGCGGCACAGGGCGCCAATCTCCGCGACGGGCTGCACGGTGCCAATCTCGTTGTTGGCGAACATGATGGAGACCAGCACCGTCTTCGGCGTCATCGCCGCGGCCAGCTTCTCCAGGCTCACCCGGCCGTCCTGCTCCACGTCCAGGTAGGTGACGCGCGCGCCGCCGGTGGGCAGCTCCGCCCACTTCTTGTAGGTGGCGTCGTTCTCCACGTCGAACTTCGCGGCCAGCTCGGCGAGGTTGTCCTCGGTGACGTCCTGCTCGGCCAATTGCGCCAGGCGCAGCGCCTTCAGCTCGTCCAGGCGCTCCTGGCGGATGCGCTCCAGGCGCTTGCAGGTGTCCAGGACGGCCTTGTGCTCCGTCTTGAGGGTGATGATGTGGTCACCCTTGGACTTGTAGAACTCGATGACGCCCTTGATGGCCAGGTTGTCGGACTCGGTGGCGCCGGAGGTGAAGACGATTTCCTGCTCGGACGCGCCGATGAGCTCGGCCACCTGCTGGCGGGCCTTCTTCACCGCTGCCTCGGCCTTCCAGCCGAACACGTGGTTGCGGCTGGCCGCGTTGCCGAAGTCCTCGCGCAGGTAGGGCAGCATGACCTCCAGCACCCGCGGGTCCAGCGGCGTGGTGGCGTGGTAGTCCATGTAGATCGGCAGCTTCACCATTGCTTCCAACACCTTCCTGTAAGGGGGCTTCTACCGCCCCCGCGCCCCGGCGCCAGCAGGTGGCGCGCCGCAGAGGTCCTACACCAGCGCACATGAATGTGGACCGGACTGGTCAAATATAAAAAGGAGTGCCCCCGGGTCAAGCGAACATAAGGCGCACGCGAGATGTGGGAGGTGCTCCGGAATGGCGCCCGGGCGCAGCCCCAGGCTCTGGAGTTGCGCCGTCCGGGTTCAACGCCGCGCCGCCGTGGATCACTCCGGGTGCACCGTTCTGGAGCGGAGTGCGCCGGAATGGCGCGGCCCCTTCGCCCAAAGGCCTGATTTCCCGGCAGGCCATGCCTTGGCCGACTGCCTGCACAGAGGCCCTGTCGCAAGGGAGGCAGGCATGAGCGCGAACACGAAGCAGGCGGCCAAGGCGAAGGAGTCCCCCGAGTCCGGTGAGGCAGGTGGCAGGACTCAGCTCGTCCGTGTGGACGGCGGCGGGGGTGGCAGCGGGAGGGGAGAGCACCACATTCGCCATGCGGAAGGGTGGCGCGCGGGCAAGCCGGTGGAGGACCCGGAGAAGATGAAGCGCTGGGGGCTCGTCACGGCGCGGCCCAGCGAGTTCCTCGTCCACATGCGGCGCGGCCGGGTGCGCGACGTCAGCGGCCAGGGCGCCAGCTGCTTCAAGCTGCCGGGCGACTCGGTGGCGATTGTGCCCACCAGCATCCAGCGGCTCCAGTTCACCGCGGACCAGGTGACGAACGAGAAGGTGGGCGTCCAGGTGACGGGCCTCGCGGTGTACCGCATCGCGGACCCGCTGGTGGCCTTCCGGATGCTCAACTTCTCCTTCCCGGAGCGGGCGCAGGAGAAGCTGGCGGAGCTGCTGCGGGAGATGTTCGTGGGCGCCGCGCGGCGACTCGTGGCGAACATGTCCGTGGAGGAGTGCTTCTCCAAGCGCAAGGAGGGCATCGCCGCGGAGCTGATGCGCGAGATTGCCCCGGTGGTGGCGGGCAACGGCAAGCTGGAGGACCAGGTGGACGCGGGCTGGGGCGTCATCCTGGACACGATTGAAATCCAGGACGTGCGCGTCCTGTCCTCCACCGTCTTCGAGAACATGCAGGCGCGCTTCCGCCGCGAGCAGGAGCGGCAGGCGCGCGAGGCGGAGCTGGCCAAGGAGCGCTTCGTCCACCGCGAGGAGACGGAGGCCGAGCGGCAGCTCAGCCTGCAGCGGCTGGCGGCCGAGGAGGAGGTGCGCCAGGGCCGGCAGGTGGCCGACGAGCAGGCCCGGCTGGATGCGCTGGCGGTGGAGGCGCGCGTCGCCGAGGCGAAGCTCGCCCAGGAGCGCACGCTGAAGCAGGAGCAGGCCACGGTGGAGCGTCAGGTGGCGCTCACCCGGCTGGCCGCCGAGCAGGAGGTCCGCCAGAAGAAGCAGGTCTCCGACGAGCAGGCGAAGCTGGAGGCGCTGGCCGGAGAGTCCCGCCTGTCCGAGGCGAAGATTGTCTCCGAGCGCACGCTGTCCATCAGCCGCGCGCAGGTGGAGATGGAGAAGCTGCAGCGCGAGCAGGAGGACGAAATCGCCCGTCAGCGCATGGCGCTGGAGACGCTCAAGCGCGAGCAGGACACGAACGTGCACCAGGCGAAGCTGGAGCTGGAGAAGCTCAAGCTGGCGCAGGAGGCCGAGGCCGCGCAGGCGAAGGTGGAGCTGGTGCGCCTGCAGCGCGTGCAGGAGGCGGACGCCGCGAAGGCGCAGCTGGAGCTGGCCCGCCAGCAGCGCGAGGCGGAGCTGGAGCTGGCCCGTCAGGAGCGCGAGCAGCAGCTGGAGCTGGCGCGGCTGCAGCGGGAGCAGGAGGCGGAGTCCACCAAGGCGCGCATGGAGCTGGCGCGGCAGCTGCGCGAGCAGGAAATCGAATTGGCGGCGCAGCAGCACGACCAGGAGCTGTCGCTGCAGAAGCAGAAGCGCGAGCAGGAGGTGGAGCTGGCGCGGCTTCGGGCCGAGCAGGAGGCGGAAGCCGAGAAGGGCCGCCTGGTGCTGGAGCGCATGCGCCGCGAGCAGGAGCAGACGACGGCGCGGCACGAGGCGCTGCTCGCCGAGCACCAGCAGGAGGCGGAGCGGCTGCACGCGGAGCTCCAGGTGGTGCAGGCGCGCAAGTCCATCGTCGAGACGGAGGTGGCCATCGCCGAGCTGCGCGTGCGCAAGGACCGGACGCACCAGGAGCTGGAGCTGGTCAAGGCTCGGGCGCTGCGCGACATCGAGAACAGCGTGAGCGCGGAGGTCATCCAGATGACGCTCGCGCAGCAGCTGCCGCAGGTGGCCGCCGCCTTCCAGCAGAAGATGGGCGAGGTGCACGTCACGGCGGTGGATGGGGCCAACCCGTTTGGTTACATCGCCGCCGCGGTGGAAGGTGTCATGGGGTTGGCGCGCTCCGCGGGCCTCAAGGTGCCTGCCTCCTCGCCTGCCTCTCCGGCGCAGTAGCCCGTTTCCCCGGGCCTGCGTATAGAGGGTGGGCCCGCAGGGGAATGACGGAGCGAAGCGCACATGGACGCGAAGAGACTGGCAGTGGTGGCGGTGCTGGCGGGTGTGGCGGTGGCCGTGGTGCCCTGGCTGCTGCCCACCGGCCCCACTGCCGGCCTGGACGCGGCCCGGTTCCTCGAATCGGGCAGCCTGGCGGTGGGCGCCGCGGTGGTGTTCGCCGGCGGGCTGCTCACCGCCCTGACACCCTGCGTCTACCCGCTCATCCCGATTACCGTCTCCGTCTTCGGTGCGCGGAAGGCGGAGGGGCGGGGCAAGGCGCTGCTCCTCACCTCGGCCTACATCGTGGGCATGGGGGTGGTGTTCAGCGCGCTGGGAATCCTGGCGGCGAAGACGGGCCAGGCCTTCGGCGCGCTGCTGGGGCATCCGGCGGTGGTGTCGGGGCTGGCGGTGTTCCTGCTGCTGCTGGCCACGTCCATGTTCGGCGCCTTCGAGCTGGCGCTGCCGTCCAACTGGCAGTCGAAGCTGACGTCGGTGGGCGGCTCGGGCGTGGCGGGCGCGTTCCTCATGGGCAGCGTGTCGGGCTTCCTCGCGGCGCCCTGCACCGGGCCGGTGCTGACGGGCCTGCTGGCCTTCGTGGCGAAGACGGCCAACACCACGCTGGGCGCGACGCTGCTGTTCATCTACGCGCTGGGCATCGGCGTGCCCTTCTTCCTCATCGGCGTCTTCACCGTGCGGCTGCCGCGTGGCGGCGTGTGGATGGAGTGGGTGAAGAGCGTGCTGGGCATCATGCTGGTGGCGCTGGCCTTCAGCTACCTCAAGGACGCGATGCCCTGGGCGCGTGACGTGGTGAAGGGGCTGGGCGCGCAGGTGGGGCAATTGCCGGGCGCGGCCATCGCCGCGGTGCTGGCGGTGGCGGGCGTGCTGGTGGGCGCGGTGCACCGCTCGTTCAAGGAGGGCGCGCGCGACTTCTCGCTGAAGGCGCTGGGCGTGGCGCTGGTGGTGGTGGCGCTGGTGCTGCGCGGCGGCGCGCTGGACGCGGGCCCGGTGGGCACGCTGTGGGTGAGCCTGGGCCTGGCCGAGCCGCCCGTGGCGCCGTCCTGGCGGTGGCACCACGTCATGCCCGCGAAGCAGGCGACGTTCTCCCCGGAGGAGTTCGAGAAGGTGCTCGCGCAGGCGAAGGCCGACGGGCGCCCGGTGCTCATCGACTTCTTCGCGGACTGGTGCGCGGCCTGCAAGGAGCTGGACCGCGAGACGTACCCCGCGCCGGAGGTCATCTCCCAGTCGTCGGAGGGCCAGTTCCTCAACATCAAGATTGATGCGACGAACAGCGAGGACGCGCTGGATGCGCTGCTGGAGCGCTTCGGCGTGGAGGGCCTGCCCACCGTGGCCTTCGTGTCGCCGCAAGGCGAGGTGCTGACGAAGCCGCGCATCACCGGCTTCCTGGAGCCCAGCCCGTTCGCCCAGGAGATGAAGAAGGCGCGCTGCTCGTCCGAAGGCGCCTGCTGAGCCTCGTGACGGGGGACTTCAGTCCCCATCGTCCGCGTCACAGCCGGGCGTCGCCAGCCGTCCACGGCTCATCATCACCCGGTCGATCATCACCTCGTGCAGCGCGTAGAGGGGGCTGGCCACGTGCTCGCCCTCCAGGTGCGCCAGCGCTCCGGCGATGGCCTCCAGCGTGGACATGCCGTCCGGGTGCGGCGGCCGCCTCAGGCGGCGTGTGTCCGGCAGCGGTGGGGGCAGCTTCAGGCCCGGCAGCCGTCGCAGCGCCGGCACCCGCTGCACCATGCGGCGCGCCTGTCCCCAGCTTCCGTCCAGGACGATGAGTCGCGCGGGCGGAGTTGCGTCCGGCGTGGTCTCCAGCTGCGTGTCCGGGAAGAGCAGCCACGTGTCCGGCGCCTCCAGCACGGAGGTGTCGAAGGGCTGGCCCGGCGAGCCATAGGAGACGATGCGGCAGCGGGGCAGGGCGAGCGCCGCCATCCGCGCCGTGTTGGTGGACTTCAACGTCTCCTTGTGGTGGCGGATGACAAGCAGCTCCGTGCGCGTGGCGATGCTCGGCACCTCGGCGCACAGACACAGGTAGGTGGGCAGGAAGCAACGCGGGCAGCGGCCAGCGAGGTCCTCCGGGGTTCGAGACCTCATTTCCCCTGACGGTAGCGCTCCATGAGGGTGCGCGCCTCGCGCAGCTTCTCCTCGACGAAGCGGTCGTCCGCGTCCGGCTCGTAGTCGGCGTCCGGCAGGTCGAGGTGGAAGAGGGCGGACAGGCTCGTGGGCGTGACTTCCAGCCACTCGGCCGTGCGGTTGAGGGCGGCCTGCCGGCGACCGGCGAAGGTTTCCGGGCCGTCCTCGGGGCCGCAGCGGCAGATGCGGGCCGAGTCTCCCGACACGTCCACGTAGAGGCCCAGCACCTCCGCGTCCAGCTCCGCGGCCAGCGCGCAGGTGGCCTCGCTGACGTAGGCGGCCATGGCCTGGGCGGCGGAGCGCTCCGTCAGCGAGCGGACGAGGAACACCTGCCAGCCCGCCTCGGTGAGGGGCCCCGCCTCCTGCAGCGGCGCCAGCTCCGCGGGCGGCGCCTGGATGCGAGAGAGCAGCCGCCGCACGGGCGCCTCCAGCCGCTCGAGCCGGGCGCTCGACGCGGGGCAGAAGAAGACGACGCGGTACTCACGGCTGTCGGCTGCGGTTTCCATAGGCATACGGCGTCGCCAGGAACAGAGAAGGTGTCCGCGGAGTGCGGGGCCCCAAGAGGACCAAAGGACTCCCCGCACACGCAAGGGGGGAATTGGGACGAGGGTTCAGGGTGTGGCGGACGGCTCCGGCAGGAGCCGCGCGGGGGCCCGGCGCTCGGCGGCCACCCAGGCGCCCGTCACCAGCACCAGCAGTCCTCCTACGATGCCAGCGGGCGTCAGCGCCTCCGCGAAGAAGACCATGCCCACCACCGAGGCAGTAAGGGGTTCCAGGTAGGTAAGGGCTCCCGCCGCCGCGGTGGGCACATGCCGCAGCCCGGCATTGAAGAGGATGTTTCCAATGAGGCCACACGCCACGCCGCCGACGAGGACTCGGAGTGTGGCTTCGTCCAGCGCCGAGGGCAGGGCCTCGGCGCCGAAGTACAGCAGCAGCGCGGCCATGGAGAGGGGAGCGTGCAGCGAGGTGACGGCGAGTGGAGAGTAGGCGCGCGCCGCTTCCTTCGAGCCCAGGACGATGACCGCGTAGAACAGGGCGCTCGCCGCGCCCAGCGTCGCGGTGAGCCCGGAGAAGGCGGTGCCGGGCTGGATGATGAGCAGGGCCAGGCCGAAGAGGGTGATGGGAACGCCCACCAGGGCCCGCGCGGAGACGCGCTCGCGCAGCACCCACGGTGCGGACAGCGCGAGCAGCAGCGGGGCGAGGTAGTGCGTCAGCACCGCCACTGACACCGGCCCGTTCCGTATCGCCGCGAAGAAGAGGGCCGTGTTGGCGGCGTCCGCCAGGCCGATGACGACGAGCGCCGCCGTGGCGCGCCTGTCCCTCAGGGCTTCGCGCCGCAGCAGGAAGGGCGCGGGGAGTGACATGGCGGTGAGCACCAGCAGCGCATTCTGCGGCCCGGACAGCCCCGCCGGCCGGAGGAAGAGGGCCCAGCACCCCCAGAGGGTGGCCCCGGCCGCGACCATGGCGAAGTACCGCACTGCTTTGACTCCCGGTGACACCGGTGCGCCCCAAGGCTCCGGCGGGGGCGCAGCGTACACCAGTGGGGGCGGACGCGTCGGCGCGCTGCCGCCTGCTCCCCCCGCGGCCAGGACACGTTCTTCCGGGGACGCACGCAGTCCGCGTTCCCACTCAACGCGGCTGCGCGTGCCGCACGTCGCGACGCATCACGGTAGTCACCGTCCAGCCGCATGGGGCGCTGGGAGGACCCTGTTGCCGCGTCAGGGCCGCACGTCGATGCGCCTGTTGGCTCCAGTCCCCGTCGTCCGGGTCGTCGTGGTCGTGGTCGTCGTATCCACCGGCCGGCTCCAGGGGAAAACGAGCGCGAGCGCCACTCCCGCCAGCCCCACGACGGAATAGACGAGGCGACCCGCCGCGCTGGTCTCCTCCCGCGCTCCGCCACCGAAGATGGCGTCCACGAGGTTCCAGTTGAAGAAGCCAATCAGGCCCCAGTTGATGGCGCCGATGATGACCAGCACGGCCATCACCTTGGCGAGCACTGCCTTCAAGCGGTCAGCATCCACGCGTTCCATGGCTCGTCTCCTCGGTATGAGGCGGCGAGCGGAGCTCCCGGAGAGAAGGCCCCGAGCCGCCTCTTCCATCAATCTATGGAGTCTCCAAAGGCGCGGCGAGGCTACCTTGGGAATGAGAGGTGAACATGGGAGACGTGGTCAGCGGACGGGTTGGCGGAGAAGCGCCTGGTTCGGACCAGGGCTCCGTCGTGGCACACAGAAGCACGCCCGGCGGCGCGGCGCGGTGGAAGGGGCTGCTGGGCAGGCTGCGCCAGGAGTGGAAGCGCAACAAGCTGAGTGACGCGGCGGCCGCCCTCACGTTCTACGGAGTCCTCGCCCTCTTTCCCTTCCTGCTCTTCATGGTCGCCCTCGCGGGCGTTGTCGTCCAACCCGAGCAGGTGCAGGCCCTCATCGGTGCGCTGGGGCGCGAAGTGCCTCCGGAGCTTGGTGCGCTGCCCTATGCACAGCTCGCGCAGCTCACCTCCGGGCCAGGCAGGGAATTGCTCACGATCAGCGCGCTGGCCGCGGTGTGGTCCGCGACCGCCGGGGTGGTGAGTCTCATGTCGGCCCTCAACACCGCCTACGGTGTGACGGAGAGCCGCCCGCGCTGGAAGGTCTACGGGGTCGCACTCGGGATGATGCTGGCGGGAGCCGTCCTGGCCCTGCTCGCAGGGCTGCTCGCGGTGGCCGCGCCAGCCCTTGCCACCCGGCTCGGACAGCCCTGGACGATGCTCGCGGGCTGGCTGAGGTTGCCCCTCGCGGCGCTGCTGATGATGGTCCTCTGGGCGACCCTCTATTCAGTGCTCCCGGATGCGCGGCAGAAGTTCAGGTTCTTCACGCCCGGCTCCGTGGCGGGGGTGCTCGTCTGGCTCGCGGCCTCGCTGGGCTTCTCCGCCTACGTCTCCCACTTCAGCACCTTCGGCATCACCTATGGCGCCCTGGGGGGCATCATCGTCCTGCTGCTGTGGATGTGGATTTCGTCGCTCGCGCTGATGCTGGGTGCCGAGATCAACGCCGTCCTCGCTCGCCGTCCCCCCGGCGACGCCGGAGTCCCGGCCTGAGTTGAGCGCGGGCGAGGCGTCCAACGATGCTCCCCGCCCGTCTCCCATCCGCCGGATGTCCACAGTGGAGCTGCTCAGCTTCCGGTGCGCGGTGCCTTGTCGACGTTGCCGTCCTCGTACAGATGGGTAAGCCCGGTCACCTTGCCCGAGGCATCCTTCTCGATGCGCAGGCGGAGGACTTCCACACCGTCGAGCGTGAGGGTGTCCGCGGTCATTGGAACCGCCCGCACCCTGGGGATGCCCTTCCGCCACTCGTACCAGAGCGAGCCATTCTCGAAGACGAGCGTGCGAGGCCCATAGCTCCCCGCGAAGCTCTTCAGCACCTCGGCGGTCAGTGTCACCGGCCTGGCGAGTGCCTCCACTCCCTGGATGGACCACTCGAGCCGCTTCTTCTTTCCGTCGTCCTTGACCGTGGCCCGCAGCTTCTTCAACGCATCCAGGTGGGCCGTTTCCTGCGCCTTGTCCGCGGGGACCTTGATATCCGGCGCCACGCCGGTGCCTTCCCAGTTGGTGCCGGTGACGGGATTCACCGCGCGGCCGAAGGGAACGCGCACCAGCAGGTGCACATCGTCGAGGAACTGGGCGTTCACCGGATGGGCGCCACCGCCGGTCGTCTCGCCGACGAGGGTGGCCCGCTTGAGGTTCTTCAGGTTGTAGGAGAACTCCTCGGCCGCGGAGAAGGTGCGCTGGCTGGTGAGGATGTAGATGGGCACGTCGGTCATCCGCTTGCCGGCCACATGGGCGGAGGTCCAGAACTGCTGGGTGATGTCGCCCTTGCGGATGTAGAAGCTGTTGAGGTGCTTGGGCTCGTCGAAGAAGTAGCTGGTGATGAGCTGAATCATCGACGGATCCCCACCGCCGTTGTTTCGCAGGTCGATGATGACCGCGTCGGAGTTGGCCAGGAATCCCATGGCGGCGATGGCGGTCTCTCCCGCCAGCTCCGCTCCCATGAAGCCGCGCAGGTCCAGGTAGCCAACATTCCCCGCGAGGCGCTCCACCTTCTCGAAGCCGAAGTTCCGCGACGCCATCTCCCGGCGGTGCTCCTCCCGGGCCTCCTGACTGGGGCCATCGGGGCCCATGCCCGGGGGCCTCGTGGGGGCGTAGTGGATGCTCAGGTGCTTGTCCTTGCTCACCTCCTGAAGGTCTCGGGTCAGGGCTTCGGCGAGCTCGGCCGAGTTGGCGAGCTTGTCGTAGGCGCCCGCCTTCAGCTTCTTGCGGAGGTTCGCCTCCATCTTCCGGGCCACGTCCGGGAAGACATACGTCTCATTCAGCGCCGTCGAGACACGGTCCACGATCTTCGCGCGCATCGCGGCGTCCACCGGCTCGCCGGCGCCGCGCCCCATCTGGGCGGGGGAGGCGGTCGAGACGAGCAGGGCGGCGGCACACAACAGTGCCCCAAGGCCTTCGCGCAGCCGGCTCCGGAACGCCTGCGGACCGCGAGTCATGCTCCCACTTTCGTTGCTGCTGCCTGCTGTCGTCATCGGAGCTCCTTGCAGCTGCGTGTCAATCCGCGGCGAGGCGTGGGCCTCGCTGCTGTCATGCGGCTTGAGAGTCATTGTGTCGGAAGGGCAGTTACAAGGGTCAACCTACGGAGTCGGGCACGGTGCGTGGCCTTGACGTCTCCTTCTCTTGGTCATGGTTGTGTCATGCCGGTCACCCCGGTTCGTGCCATGGCACCAAGGACATCAAGGGCTCTGGGCCTCCTGCTTCTGGGCGACGGCCTGGGCCTTCAGCCCTTCCATGTCGGGAACGAAGGAGCGCTCGGGGACGACGCGGGCGCGGCGGATGCGGTCCATGCGGAAGATGCGCGCGGCGGACTTCTCCACGTCCCGCGCGAGCACGTACCAGACGGGCGCCTCCACCAGCAGCCCATGGGGCTCGACCAGTCGCCGGCTCGCCTTGCCATGGCGGTCCTGGTAGTCGAAGGACAGGCACACCTGCTCGCGGAAGGCGCGCTCGAACACGGCGAGCAGCTCCTCGGGCGGTGTCCCCACCTCCGCCAGGACGCGGGCGCTGGCGGGCCGCCCCACCACCACGCGGCGGCAGAGCTCGCGCATGCCCCGGGCCCGCTCTTTCGGGACGCTGGCGAAGAGCTTCTCCAGCCCCGAGCGCGCGGCACTCCCCCAGGGGAGCGAGCTGGCGGTCGCCGACAGGTTCGCCGCGAGCCACAGCGCCACCACCTCCTCCAGCGAGAGGTGCACCGCCGTCAGCCCCCGGGCCCGCTCCAGCCGCACGCCGCCTCCCGGCCCGGAGTCGCTGCTGATGGGCACGCCCTGGTCCCTCAGCGTGGCGAGGTCTCTGTGCACCGTGCGCACGCTCACCTCCAGCGCGGCGGCAATCTCCGCGACGGTGGTGGCCTCGTGGGCCCGGAGGAAGTCCTGCAGCTGCATCACCCGCTCGACTCGTGCCATTGCTGCCAGTTTCTGACAGGGATGGGCCGTACTCCAAGGGTCATGACGCGCGGGAGCGCGCATCTTCAAGAGCGAGAGGAGACGGCCATGGTGAAGGGACCTGCTGGAGCGCTGTACGTCGACGACGGAGGGAAGGGTGGGGTGCCGGTGGTGTTCGTCCACTCGAGCTGCGGGAATACGACGCACTGGGCGGCCCAGCTCGCGCACCTCCGGAAGCACCGGCGGGCGGTGGCGTTGGACCTGCGCGGCCATGGGAAGTCGGCGCCGCCGGAAGACGTGGACATCACCATGGAGGACTTCGCCCGGGACATCGCGGCGGTGGTGGACGGGCTCGGGCTCCAGCGCTTCGTGCTCGTGGGGCACAGCATGGGCGGGGCCATCTGCGCGGCCTACGCGGGGCAACATCCCGACCGTGTCGCGGGCCTGTTCCTGCTCGACCCGGCCTCGGACGCGCGCGCGATTCCGGCCGAGCAGTCCGCGGGCCTCATGCAGGTGCTGGCGACGGAGGCGTGGAGCGCGGTCATCGAGGAGTTCTGGACGCCGATGCTCGCGGCCTCGCGGCCCGAGGTGCGCGAGCGCCTGCTCTCGCAGATGCGGGCCACGTCCCAGGCGGGGGCGCGCGCGGGGCTGGGGGCGCTGCTGACCTTCGACCCCGTCGCGGCGCTCCGGCGCTACCCGGGGCCGCGCCTCTCCGTCATCACCGCGTTCAACGAGGAGCCCGGCTCCTACCAGCGCCTCGTCCCCGAGCTGCCGTTCCGGAAGGTGGACGGCACCGGCCACTGGGTGCAGCTCGACGCTCCGGACGTGGTGAACGACCTGCTGGACGGGTTCCTCGCCACCGTCCGCTGAGCGTCCATCTCACCCGGCCGCGCCCGGCACCTCCCGCGTCCGTGGCCGGGGAGTGATTCCGAGCGCGCTGACGGCCGCGACCAGCGCCACGAGGATGGCGAACCACCAGCCATGGATGAAGGGGGCGAGCTGCCCTGTCGCTCCGGCCTCGCCCAGGATGACGACGAGGAGGCTCGTGCCGAGGGCCATTCCCACCTGGCGGCCCATGTTGACCACGGCGCTGCCGGTGGAGCTCTGGTGTGGCGGCAGCTCCGCGGTCGCCGAGGCGATGGCGGTGGGAAAGGCCAGCCCGACTCCGGCGCCCGTCAGCAGCCAGCCCGGAAGAATGGCGGTGAGGTACCCGGCCTCGGGGCCAAGGCCGAGGAGGATGAGGGCCGGGCCCAGCGCCATCATCAGCGCGCCCAGGCCGGTGACCACGCCCACCGAGTACCGTCTGCCCAGGCGCTGGCCGACCATGGCGAAGAGCGGAACCATGCAGGGGCCGGGGGCCACGGCGAGGCCTGTCTGGAGCGCGGACCAGTGCCACCGCTGCTGCATGAACAGGATGCCCGACAGCAGCTCGGCGGCGAAGGCCACCGAGAGCAGCAGCACCGTCAGGTTGGACCACGCGAAGGTCCGGTGCTTCAGCAGCGACAGCTCAATCACCGGACTCGGGTGTCGCGCGGAGCTGAAGACGAAGGCTCCCAGGGCGGCCACGGTGATGACCCAGCAGAGCGTGGCCGCCGTCGAGCCCCACCCCCAGCCGGGCGCCTCGCTGAGGCCGAGCGCGAGCGTGGCGATGGCCACGATGAGCAGCGCGCTGCCCAGGAAGTCCGGCAGGTGGGCCCGCTGCTGCTTCACGGAGGGGACGAACCTCGCCGCCGTCAGGATTGCCGCGACGCCGATGGGCAGGTTCAGGAGGAAGATGCCTCGCCACGAGGTGTCGACGAGCAGCCCTCCCACCACGGGCCCCGCCGCTCCCGCCAGCGCGCCGCTGGAGGCCCAGATTCGCGTGGAGCGGGTGCGCGTCTCCGCGGGGAGGACGGTGAGGACCAGGCCCAGGCTGGCGGGCGTGAGCACCGCCGCGCCAGCGGCCTGGAGGCAGCGGAACGCGACCAGCACCCAGAGGTTGCCGCTCAGCGCGCAGCCGAGGCTGGCGAGCGTGAACAGCGCGAGCCCGACCTGGAAGCCGGCCTTCCGCCCGAAGGAGTCCGTCAGCCGGCCGGCGGGCACCAGCAGCGCGCCGTAGAAGATGGTGTAGCCGTTGAGGACCCAGCTCAGGTGGGACAGCGAGGACTGCCCGAGGTCGGTGCCAATGTCACCGAGGGCGACATTCACGATGAACATGTCCAGGGTGGCCATGAACACCGCGGAGCAGAGAATGGCGAGGACGATGCCCGGATGGGCCGTCGGCTCGGAGGGCTGGGCCGCTACCATTGGAGATTGAGCGCCGAGCGGAGCGCGGTGTCGAAGGCCGGGTCATCGAGCTTCGCGCGCGAGGCGAGGAGCGCCTCGGCGTCCGGGCCGGCGGGCCAGCGGAACTGGCGCTCGGGGGACTCCACCGCGTCGGCGATGGTGCGCGCGATGGTCTCCGGCGGCGTCATCTGCTCCCGGGGACCGTACTTCCGCGACGCCGCGAGCGGGAGATACGGGTCCTTCTCACTGAAGTACGCGCGGGGGGCGTCCAGCGCACCGGTGCCAATCTGCCCCGGCTCCACGACGACGACGCGGACCCCGAAGTGGCCCAGTTCGAGGCGCAGCGACTCGCTCAGCGCCTCCAGGGCCCACTTGGTGGAGCAGTAGATGCCCGTCAGGGGGAGCGAGATGCGGCCGACCACGGACGAGACGTTGAGCACCGTGCCGGCGCGCCGCTCGCGCATCGCCGGGGTGAAGGCCTGAATCATCCGAAGCGCCCCGAAGACGTTGATCTCATAGAGGTTGCGGACCTCCTCGAAGGGAATCGACTCGAGCGGCGCCACCGCGATTTCGGCCGCGTTGTTGATGAGGACATCCACCCGGCCGGCCTGCTCCACGGCGCGCCGGACCGAAGTCTCGCTCGTCACATCGAGCGCCAGGCGCTCGGCGACGGGCAGGTCCGCGAGGGTCTCCACCTTGCGCGCCGTCGCGATGACCTCGTGCCCGCGGCGCGCGAGCTCCAGGGCGGTGGCCCTGCCCAGCCCCTTCGAACTGCCTGTGATCAGAATGCGTGACATGGAAGCGTCCTTTCTTGTGGAACCGCGCTGCTGCTGAAGTGGGGGAATGCCTGTAGATGCAGGTATTGAGTCGAAAAAAGAGGGCGGCCGGGTGAAGCCGGGCCGCCCTCGGGGGCTGTCAGTCTGGCGCGGCGCCCGCGGCAATCTTCGGCAGGGTGCGAAACGCCGCGTCCCAGGTCGTCGTGGAGATGCGCTCCTGGAGCCGCTCCTGGACGGCGCGCCAGTGGGGAATGGCCTTCGCGAGGAGCTCCTGTCCGGCCCGGGTGATGGAGAGGTACTTCTCACGCCGGTCCTCGCCGGCGCGGGTGGCGACCAGGCCCTCTTGTTCGAGCAGGCGGAGGTTGCGGGTCAGCGTCGTCTCCTCGAGCTGCAGCCCCGCCGCCAGGTCGCGCACCCGCACGTCACCCCTCCTGTTGAGGTGGGCCAGGATGGAGAACTGGGTGATGCGGAGCTTCACGGGCCGCAACGCATCGTCGTACAGCCGCGTCACCATGCGCGTGGTACGGCGCAGCGACTCGCAGAGGCACGTCGTCGGAAGCGGGCTTTCGGAGGAGGCTGGACCCATATTGCCTGTATATGCAGGCATCTGCCGGGCGTCAACGGAATCACCGGCCTCGTGCTTCGAGCGCCCGGGCGGCGGGTCTGTCACAGTGCGGGCATGGGGCCCCTGTTCGCCTACAGCCTCGTGCCCGTCCTGTCCGTGGCGCTGCTGCTGTGCTTCACCGCCGCGCTCCGGGGTCGCAATGCCCGGGGCCTGGCGCTCTACTGCCTGGCCACCGCCCTGTGGAGCGGCGCGCTGCTGCTGCTCTGCATCCCCCGCCTGGCCTGGGTGGGCGAGCGCTTCGTCACCATTGGCGCCTTCATCTCCGCCACCTACCTGCATGCCGCCTATGACGTGACGCGCCAGCGCTCCTACCGGCTGGTGGCGCTGGCCTACGCGGTGGCGGTGGCGGTGATGAGCCTGGGCGTCTTCGTCCCCAGCATCCTCTATGGCCCGGTGGCGCTGGGGCGCGGGCCGCTGTTCTGGCCGTCCATGCTGCTGGCGGTGGCCGCCGCCGCCGTGCCCCTGGTGCACCTGGCGCGCTCGTACCGGCACGAGGCCCCCGAGCGCCGACCCATCCTTCGCAGCCTGGGCATCGCGGGCGTGCTGGCGTACTCGGGCACCATCGGCAACGCCCTGCTGCTGTCGTCCGGCTACGCGCTGCCCTTCGGCATGTACCTCGTGCTGGCCGCGCTGCTGGTGCTGGTGCACGTCATCAACGCGCACCAGGCGCCCGGGGACAGGCGGCTGCTGGAGCGCAGCCTCGTCTACTCGGCCATGGCCGCGGTGCTGTCCGCGGGCTTCCTCTTCGGCGTGCTGACGCTGATGGCGGGCAGCGGCCAGCCCTTCCTCGCCGAGTACCGCGCGGGCGCCTTCTTCCTGCTGGCCCTGGCGGCGCTCGCCTTCGAGCCGGTGCGCCAGGGACTCCAGGAGTGGCTGGGCCGCCGGCTGCTCAAGGGCCGCGCCAGCGGCAGCGAGCTGGCCGCCGCGCTCGCCGCCCAGGAGGCCCGCGCGGACCAGGCGGCGCGGCTGGCCGAGCTGGGCCAGTTCACCGCTGCGGTAGCCCACGAGGTGCGCAACCCGCTGGGCGTGCTCGCCGCGCACCTCAAGCTGCTGGAGCGCCGGGGTGGAGACCCGGAGTCGGTGGCCGCCATGCGCGAGCAGATTGAGCGGGCCAGCCACTTCGTCGACGAGCTGCTCCGCTACGGCCGCCCGCGGCCATTGGACCTTCGTCGTGTAGACATTCCCGCCACCCTCGCGCTGTCCTACTCCACCGCACGTCAGGGGTTGGGTGCGCTCGCACCGGAGGTCTCGTTCGAGCCGCCGGAAAGCGAGTCATTGGAAGTCGAGGCGGACCAGGCACAGCTCTCACAGGTGTTTGTCATTCTTATCGAGAATTCCCTGCTCGCGCTGAGAGATGTGACAACCCCCCGGCTACGGGTGCGCTGTGAGCGGGCGGAGCGCACGCTCCGGGTCCGCGTGGAAGACAGCGGGCCCGGCATTCCCCCGGAGCTGCTGCCACGGCTGTTTCAGCCCTTCGTGACGGGCCGCAAGCGGGAGGGGCCCCGGCCGGGCACGGGCCTGGGGCTGGCGATTGCTCGCGGCATCCTCGAACGTCATGGAGGAAACATTCGCGCGGGCCGCTCGGAAGCGCTCGGCGGAGCCCTCTTCGAGCTGGAAATGCCTTTCACCCAGCCGGTTTCCATTGCCGCCGCAGTCTCCTGACGCATCAGGTCCCGCGAAAAAAACACAGTCGTTGTGAAGCCGGTCACGGCCCCGTCACGCGATAATGACTACGACAGGAGTACGGGGGGAGCGCTGGTTTCAAGATAAGAAACCAGACCCGCCGCGTCTGTTGGTTGAAACGGAGGGGGCCGTGAGAGCGAATAGAAGGCTGTGGGTGGTGAAGTCTCCAGCCGGGGGTGGGTTCGAGGCTTTCGCTTGGCGCGTGCAACCCACCTTGTTCTCTGTGCTGGGCAGGTATTGCGGCGGGATGGAGCACGACCTCGAGGACCTGGTGCATGATGTGTTGCTCCGGGCCCTGCTGCGTTGGTCGGAGGTGAAGCACCTGGACGAGGATGCGCAGCGGGCGTGGACGGGGCGGGTGGCCCACAACTGCTTCATGGACAGGTGCCGCCGGAAGGGAAGCGAGTCCAACCGGTTGGCGGCGCTGCTGCACCTCCACGAGCAATTCGAGCAGCCCCATGAGACGTGGGAGCCGGAGCTGTGGGAGTTCGTCGGCCCGGACGACCTGCTCCAGGCCATCGACAAGCTCAGCAGCCCGAAGCTGCGCCGGACGTTCGAGCTGTACCTGCAAGGCCACTCGTACGCGGAGATTGGCCGGGACACGGGGGAGAAGCCCGGCACGGTGGGCGCGCGGCTGAGCCGTGCACGCCGCGAGCTGCGAGTGCTGCTGAAGGAGCCCGCGGAGCAGCGGAGGCAGGAGCGGAAACGATGACGATGGACTGGTGCAACGAGCTGCCTCGCTTCCTGGATGGGGAGATGCCCTCCGAGGAGCAGGTGCTCTTCCGTGAGCACCTGGCGGGCTGTGAGCCGTGCGCCCTGGAGTTCCGCGACACGCTGCAACTGGAGCTGCTGGGGCAGACGACGGTGGAGGAGGGCCCGCTGCGCGCGTCCCCGGAGGCCCGCGCGCAGCAGGCCCCGCGCAGGCGGTGGTGGAAGGACTGGCGGGTGTGGCTGTCCGGGAGCGGGGCGCTGGCGGTGGGGCTGGTGGCGCTGCTGCTGCTCCCCTGGCCGCGGCAGGGCGACGCGGAAGAGGTGACCTGGCTGGTCCCCGAGGAGGGCCGGCACCTGGAGGCGCGGCTGACGTACGGCGTGGTGGACCGGAACCACCGGCGCTACGTGCCGGACCGGAGCGAGTCCGACGGGGCGCCCCGCGTGACGGCGCTGCCCCTGCACGCGCTGTCGCGACTGGAGGCCCGGAAGGACTTCCATGGCATCGCCACCGCGTACCTGCTGCATGGCGCGCCCTGGCAGGCCCGGGCCTTCCTGCAGCGGATGCCGCCCTCGGCGGACCGCTCCTGTGATCTGGCGGTGATTGCGCTGGAGCGGGCCCGCGACGTCGAGCCCGCGAAGGCCGATGGCACCCAGCTGAAGCAGACCTACCTGGATGAGGCGCTGGAGCTGCTGGAGGCCGTGCTGCGCGAGGCGCCGGCGCATCCGCAGGCGCTGTGGAACCGGGCGCTGGTGCTGAGGGAGATGGGGCTGACGCTGCTGGCGGCGGAGGCGTTCGAGGCGGTGGCGAAGCAGGGGGAGCCGGGCTGGAGCGAGGAGGCCTGGGGGCAGGCGCGGACGCTGCGCGACGCCACGCAGGCGCGCGGCCGCGAGTGGACGGAGACCTACGCCGCGACGCGGGACTTGATGACGGACCTGGGCGCGCGGCTGCCGCTGGCGGAGGCCCGCGTGCACCCGGGCATCGTCCGGCTGGCCTTCTACGACGCGGTGCGGGCGGCGCCCACGCGTGAGGACGTGCTGCGGCTGGCGCCGCTGGCGGAGGCGCTGGACCGCGAGTACGCGGGCAAGGTCCTGTCCGACTACGTGCGGCGCGTGGCTGCGCGGGACTTCACCCGCCGGGAGCCTGCTGCGCGGCGCTATGTGCAGGTGGCCCGGGAGGAAGTACCCGTCGACGCGGCGCTGCTGGAGGCGCTCCGGCGCTCGGGCGAGGAGGACATCTATTTCGGGGCGCTCGTGTTCGCGAGCGTCGCGAGGCGCACGGTGGACATGGAGGCGCTGGCTCGGCTGGCCGAGGCGCAGGGGGACCCGTGGCTGCAGCTCGTGGCCGAGCGTGAGTGGGCCGCGAGCGAGGCACGGGAGGGGCGGTGGTGGAACGCGGAGCAGCGGCTGAAGTCGGCCCTGGACACCTGCCAGGGCACGGCGCTCGTCTTCAGCTGCCTGCGCCTGGAGCGCGAGCTCACGGAGCTGTACCTGGAGCAACACCGCCCGGCGGAGGCCCTCCCGCATGCGTGGAGCGGCTGGAACCGGGCGAAGGCGGCGCGCGAATGGCGCTCCGAGCAGGGCTTCCTCCTGCAGCTGGCGGACATCGCCCGCTACCAGCACGCCTTCGCCAGCGCGCGCGCGTACCTGGAGGAGTCGCTGGCGCGGATGCCGGAGGACTGCGTGCAGCGCACGCACATCCACCGGAACCTGGCCGCGGTGGAGTGGGAGGGCTTCCGCCCGGATAGCGCCCGCCGCGCGCTGGACCGCGCCATGGCGTGTGAGCAGCCCCTGGGGCTGACCGGGGCCTTCGTGCTGTCGGACCTGGCGCGCTCCCGGTCCGAGCCCCGGGATGGGGACCACCTGCGTCGCGCGCTGGCCGAGCTGCGCCTCGCGGGCGTCTCGCCCGGCCGCGAGGCGCTGCTGCTCTTCATCGAGGGACAGTTCGAGCTGGCCCGCTCCCGTTCCGCGGGCAGTGTGCTGCTGTGGAGCGCCATCGATCTGGCGGAGCGGCGGCCGGACGACGTGGATGCGCGCAAGGCCCGGGCCTATGCCTACGGTGCCCTCATCGCCGAGGCGGCGAGGGCGGGGAACTGGTCCGACGCGCTCGCACTCCAGGGGCGCGAGCTCCGGATGGAGCTGGTGCCGGAGCGGTGCATGCTGGCGGTGTCCGTGCACCACGAGCGCACGGTGGTCCTCGCCCGGGGGCCTGGTGGCAAGCTGCAGGGGCAGCATGGCGACTCGCGCACCGAGCCGCTGCGGGGGGCGGACGGGCTGGTGCCGCCGCACCTGGTGGCGGAGCTGCGCGGCTGCGAGCACGTGGACGTGCTGGCGCTGCCGCCCGTGCACGGCCTCACCGGCCTGCTGCCCGTGGACCTGGCCTGGAGCTACCGCGTGGGCCGTCGCGCGGCGCCGCGGGCGGCCCCGGCGCAGACGCCCGCGCGCCACCTCGTGGTGACGGGCGTGACGGGCCCCGCGTCGCTGAGGCTGCCGCCGCTCGAGGTGCTGCAGCCGCCCCGGGTACCGGACCCGTGGCGCACGGAGCTGCGGGGCAGCCAGGCCACGCCGTCGAGCGTGCTGGCGGCCATGGCGGACGCCAGCGAGGTGGAGGTGCACGCGCACGGGATGTTCAGCTCCGCGGTGTCGGACGCCTCGCTGGTGGTGCTGTCGCCGGACCTGGACGGCCGCTACGCGCTCACCGCGGACCGGGTGCGGAAGGCCCGGCTTTCACGCGCGCCGGTGGTGTTGCTGGCCACGTGTAGCGCCGCGCGGACGGCGCCCTACCTGCACGAGCCCTTCAGCCTGCCGGTGGCCTTCATCGAGGCAGGGGCGAGCGTGGTGCTGGCCTCCACGACGGACATTCCCGACACGGCGGGCGAGTTCTTCGAGGAGGTGCGGGAGCTCATCCGCGGCAAGGCGCGGCCCTCGGTGGCGCTGAGGGATGCCCGTGCGCGCTGGCTGAAGGAGCACCCGGGCAACTCGCGCTGGCTCGCCCACGTCCTCCTGTTCGAGTGAGCGCGCGGGGCGGGCAGGTTCCTCGTAAGGAACCCCACCCGCTGCGTTGTCAGGGCAGGCGCGGGGCGTCGTCATCACGGCGGGCCACCGTGGCCGAGAGGGGGAACGTGAGATGCTGAGCTGCCAACCTGACAAGACGCCGGACAGGCCCGAGGTGAGGGACCCTCCGCCGAAGGAGCCCACCGGCCTGTGCCCGCAGCCCCCCGAGTCCAAGGAGGGCCGCGCCAGGCCCGAGGTGAGGGACCCTCCGCCGAAGGAGCCCACCGGCTGACGCCCGCACCGGCCACGGCCCCGCCGGAAGTCGGGCGGGGCTGTCGGTCAGAGGGCGGAACCCCGCGTGGCTGCGTCGGTTTCCGGACGACCCCCCAAGGATTCACCCTGAGCGCGTTCTGACCAGGCGTGAAGGAGGGCGGGGGTCGATGAGGGTCCAGCGCATTGCCACAGTGGTCCAATGGCCAGTGGCCTACAGTGAGAATGTGAGTCACGACGGCTTCGAGGAGTTCGCGCGCCGTGTCCGCCCCATGCTGCTGGCCCTGGCGAGGCGTATGTGCGGCCATGGCGGGGTGGACCCGGAGGACCTGGTCCAGGAGGCGCTCACGCGCGCGCTGTCGTACCACGGCGCGCTTGTCGCCCAGCCGGAGCCCGTGTACCGGGCGTGGCTGTGCCGGGCCCTCACCAACCACTTCCTCGACCTGTGTCGCAAGCGCCGCTCGGAGCTGCTGGAACATGAGCGCGGCGACCTGCGCCTGGTGCGCGGCGAGGTGGAAGCGCCGGACGCGCGCACGGGCGAGGCCTGGGAGCACATCTCCGACAAGGACTTCCTGGCCGCCATCGCCCGGCTCTCCAACCCGCGCGTTCGCGAGGCGTACGAGCTGCACGCCACCGGCCTGCGCTACCGCGCCATCGCCCAGCGCATGGGCGTACCCGAGGGCACGGTGGGGAGCTGGCTCTTCCAGGCGCGCAAGGAACTGAAGGCGCTGTTGCTGCCGCTGACCGGTGGTGATGGTGGAGGGGATGTGGAATGAGCCCCCATTGCAACAGGCTGTATCTCTTCCTGGACGGCGAGCTGGGCCCGGTGGACGAGGAGAACTTCCGCCACCACCTCGCGCGCTGCGAGCCGTGCGCCACCGGGCTGCATGAGGCGCTGCAGCTCGAGCTGCTCGGCCTGTATGCGCTGGGCGATGGGCAGGTGGCCGCGAAGGCCGCGGACGTGGGCGCGCCGGTGGACCTCGCGCAAGCGCGGGAGCGCCGCTGGCGACTGCCGCGAGGGCGCTGGCCCGTGGTCGCGGCGCTGGCCCTGGCGGCGGGGCTGGCCGCGCTCGTCGTCTTCATCCCCGCGTCGCGCGAGGCGCCTCGCGCGGTCTGGCTCGCCCAGGCGTCCACGCGGCAGCTGGAGGCGCGGGTGGCGTACGGCCGAGCGGACATGCACCGCCCCTACACGCCCATGCGCGGCGGCACCGTGACGCCCTCCTCCGCGTCGCCGCTGCCACTGCGGGAGCTGGCGGACCTGGAGGACCAGGGAGACCTGCACGGCATCGCCGCCGCGTACCTCGTCCGCGGGGACCTGCGGCAGGCCTCGGAGTTCCTGGGGCGCGCGCCGCCGTCGCCGGACCGGGACTGCGACCTGGCGGTGGTTGCGCTGGAGGAGGGCCGCCATGAGGAGGCGCTCGCGCTGCTGGAGGGCGTCCTGCGCCAGGTGCCCGAGCATCCGCAGGCGCTGTGGAATCGGGCGCTGGTGCTGAGGGACATGGGGCTGACGCTGCTGGCGGCGGAGGCGTTCGAGGCGGTGGCGAAGCAGGGGGAGCCGGGCTGGAGCGAGGAGGCAGGCATTCGCGCCCGGGCGCTCCGGCAGGGCACGCAGGCGCGCGGGCGGGCCTGGAAGGCGGCCCTCGCGGCGGTGCGCGACTTGATGGTGGACGCGAAGGCGCGGCTCCCGCTGGAGGAGGCGCGGCGGTATCCGGGCATCGTCCGGCTGGCCTTCTACGACGCGGTGCGGGCGGCGGGCTCGCGCGACGCGGCGCTGCGCCTGCTGCCGCTGGCCGAGGTGCTGGACGGTGTGCAGGGCGGCGACGTGCTGCGCGGCTACGTGCGGCGGGTGGCGGAGCGGGACTTCAGCCGCCGGGCGCCGCTGGCTCGGGACTATGCGCGGCTGGTTCGCGGCGAGCTGGCCTCGCCCGCGGACTTCGTGGAGACGCTGAGGCGCTCGGGGGAGGACGACCTGTACCTGGGGGCGCGCGTGCTCGTGCCGTCGGCGGACGCCTCCCGCCAGCGGGAGGCCTTCACCGGGCTGGCCCGCGAGGAGCAGGACCCGTGGCTGGCGCTGGTGGCCGAGCGCGAGCTGGCCAACCTCGAGGAGCACGAGGGCCAGTGGTGGAAGGCGGAGGCGCGGCTGCGGGCCGCGCTGGCGGCGTGCCAGGGCCCGGGGCTGGCCTTCCGCTGCGCCACGCTGAGGAAGCGGCTGGCGGACCTGTACCTTGCCCTCAACCGTCCGGCGGACGCCTTCGAGCAGGCGTGGAGCGGCTGGCAGGCGTCGCGCGAGCTGGGTGAGTGGGAGCTGGAGCAGCAGTTCCTCCAGGAGCTGGCGCACATCGCCCGCTACCGGCTGGATGTCTCCGGCGCGCGCGCCTACCTGCGCGAGTCGCTGGCGCGTACTCCAGAGGTCTGCGAGCAGCGGACGTACGTCCACCGCAACCTCGCGTACCTGTCCCTGCTGGACTTCGACCCGAAGGGCGCCCGGCACGAGCTGGAGCTGGCGCTGGGGTGTGGCCGTCCGCTGGGGCTGCCCGGGGCGCTGGTGCTGTCCTACCTGGCGCGCTTCGGCTCGGACGCGCAGGACGCGGACCTGCTGCGCCGCACCCTGTCCGAGCTGCGCCGGGGCCAGCCGACGCCGGGCGAGCTGGCGCAGCTGGCCTTCGCAGAGGGCCAGTTCTCCCTGGGGCAGGACCCCACCGCCGGTCGCGAGCTGCTGCATGGCGCGATTCGACAGGCGGAGGCGCTGCCCGATGACGTGGACGCCCGGAAGACGCGGATGGGCGCGTACAACGTGCTGGTGAGTGACGCGGGCCGTGGCGGCGATGCGGGCCAGGTGCTGGCGCTGACGGGCGCCGCGCTCCGCGTGGAGGTGCCCGGCCGGTGCGTGCTGGCGGTGGCGGTGGACTACGAGCGCTCGGTGGTGGCCGCGCGCGGACGGGGCGGCGAGCTGCTGGGGCACTTCGACGCGGGCCGCACCGCGCCGCTGGACCGGGACGCGTCCGGGCTGGTGCCCGCGCGGGTGCTGGCGGCGCTGCGCGGCTGTGAGCACGTGGACGTGCTGGCCCTGCCGCCCGTGCACGGCCTCACCGGCCTGCTGCCCGCGGACCTGGCCTGGAGCTATCGCGTGGGCCGCTCGGGGGGCGCACCGTCAGCGGTCCGCCGCACCGGGGGGACGCACCTGGTCGTCACCGGCGTGGAGGGGCCCGCCTCGCTGGGGCTGCCCCGCCTGGGCCCGCTGGAGCCCCCGACGGTGCCAGACCCGCAGCGGGTGGAGCTGAGCGGGCCCCGGGCCACGCCCTCGCGCGTGCTGGAGGCCATGGCGGCCGCCAGCGAGGTGGAGCTCCACGCGCACGGCGCCTTCAGCCCGGAGCTGTCGGACGCCTCGCTGGTGGTGCTGTCGCCGGAGGCTGACGGCCGCTACGCGCTCTCCGCCGCCCATGTACGGACCGTCCGGCTGGAGGGCGCGCCGCTGGTGCTGCTGGCCACGTGCGGCGCCGCGCGGGCCACGCCCTTCCTGCACGAGTCCTTCAGCCTGCCGGTGGCCTTCATCGAGGCCGGCGCGTCCACCGTGCTCGCCTCCACCGTGGACATCCCGGACTCGGCCGGACGCTTCTTCGAGGCGGTGCGCGAGCGCATCCGCGCGGGCGTGGTGCCGTCCATCGCGCTGCGGGACGCGCGGCGCCAGTGGCTGGCCGCGGACCCCGGCGCGGCCTGGGTCCAGGCCGTGCTGCTCTTCGAGTAACAAGAAATCCAACCGCCCACGTCTTACCGGTGCGGTTGCACGGTGCCGGCGCGTGGCCGGACCGTGGATGGCCCATGCAAGAGGAGGGGGACGCCATGGCGAAAGACGTTTCGAGGCTGGATGGACAAGAGGGACCGGTGGAGGGCATCAACCCCAAGGACCCGCCCCCGGAAATCACCAAGGGGCTCGCGGCCGACCGGCCCTACTCCGCCAGGATGTCCGTGCCGACCTCCCTCGTCGCCGTGGAGGCGCCGGAGGGAGACGAGGACGGCCGGTAGCCAGCGCTTCCAGGGGTGTCTGGACTCTGATCCAGCGCTTCCTGCCCTTCGGGGCATCTCCCTCCAGGGAGGTGCCCCGAAACTTTTTTGAGCAGACCGCACAAGAAAAAGGGCTGTGTACGTATTTGAAGAGGAAGGGCGGCGCGGTGGCGACACCGCGCAGCCAGCATCGCAAGGGGGGAGTGATGTTTCGTTGTGACGCGCGCAGTCATGGAGAGTCCAGCGGAATGTGGGCGCCCGAGGACGGGCGTGGGGCCTTGGGGGGCCCCTGGGCGGCGAGGGCGCTGGTGGCGGAGGGGAATGCGGCGCGCGTGCTTCAGGAGAAGTCGGGGTTCGAGCTGTTGTCCGGGGGGGACGACGAGGACCTGGGGGGGCTGGAAGTCGAGTTGTTCTACGAGGACGACCTGGAGTTGATCGCCAGCTACTGATGTATGGCGCGAGGGGCTGGACGCTCCGCTCTGGCAGACGGCGTCGGGGGACGACCGTCAATCCAATGGGTGGGCTCGTCGCGGCCTGGGGGGACGAGCGCAAGACTCGGTAGGAGAAGAACGGGTCCACCTGAGGGAGAGCCGGAGTGCGGCGTTCAAGGGGATGGGCGGCGGATGCGCCCCAGGTCCTCCGCCTCCGGAGACTCCAAGCTCCGGGGGCGGGGGGCCCCTGGTTTCCTGGAGTAGGGTGCGGGCTCCTTCTTGATGGGGAGTCCTCGAATGCGAAGTGGAAGCTGGGCAATCCTCTCCTGTGTGCTGCTGGCCGCCTGTGCCACGCCGGCCCGGAGGGGGACGGTCGCCGATGCGCCGCGCCTGCTGCCCTGGTCCGAGCAGATTGCCGTGCGCGAGGCCTGGCTGGAGAAGCGCCACGGAATGCTCCTGGACATGATGCACCGTCACGGCGTGGGCATGTGGATCATCGTCAACGAGGAGTTCCATGATGATCCGCTCACGCAGTTCGTGGCGCCGCCGCGCCCGTACGCCGGCAACCGGGACGTGTTCGTCTTCGTGGACGCGGGTACGGAGGGGCTGAAGCGGGTGGCGCTGACGGGCTACTCGGAGGCGGCGCTCAAGCGCTTCTTCGAGCTGCCCGCCGAGGGCCGCACGGCGCGCGAGGTGCTGGCGGAGCTGGACGCGCGCCACCAGCCGAAGACCATCGCCCTGGGCATTGGCGGCAAGCGCGGCGTGACGCGCAGCCTGACGCGTGACGGGTATGCCTTCCTGGTGGAGGCGCTGGGCGCGGGGGCGGAGTCGCGCTTCGTGAGCGCGGCGCCGCTCATCGAGGAGTACCTGGACACGCGGCTGCCCGAGGAGCACGAGCACTACCGCACGCTGGTGGCGCTGACGGAGGCGGTGGTGAAGGAGGCCTTCTCGCCCGAGGTGGTGGAGCCGGGGAAGACGACGGTGGGCGACGTGCGCCGCTGGCTCTACGACAGGCTGTGGGAGCTGGGGGTGGACACCTGGTTCCAGCCGGACCTGCGCGTGCAGCGCAAGGGCCTGACGAAGACCACCTCGCGCGGCTTCCTGGCACCCGCCACGGAGGACGTGGTCATCCAGCGTGGAGACCTGCTCCACGTGGACTTCGGCATCACCTACATGGGGCTGAACTCGGACTGGCAGAAGATGGCGTACGTGCCGCTCGAGGGCGAGACGGACGTGCCCGAGGGGCTGAAGCGGGCGCTGGCCAACACGCATGCGCTGCAGGACGCGCTGATGCTGCGGGCGTCGCGCCCGGGCCGCTCGTCGGCGGACGTGTATGAGCAGACGATGGCGGAGATGAAGGAGAAGGGAATCGAGGCGATGGTGTACAGCCACCCGCTGGGCAACCAGGGCCACGCGCTGGGCGCGAGCATCGACTTCCGCTCCGCCAACCGCAAGGAGGAGCCCAAGCTGCTGCGCGAGGGTTCCTACATCGCGATTGAGCTGAACACGGCCACCGAGGTGCCCGAGTGGGACGGGCAGAAGGTGTTCGTGATGATGGAGGACCCGGCGTACCTCACCGCCGAGGGCTGGAAGTTCTTCGTGCCCCGGCAGGAGGCCTTCTACTTCCTCGGGCGCAAGGGCGTCACAACCCGAGGAGCGCCCCTACACTGAAGGCCCACATGCGGTGGGCGTCGGGGCGTGGGCCGTCCTCGGGCCGGCCCAGGTCGATGCGGACGCCCGCGCGAAGGGAGGCGCCGCCGAGGCGGGCGCGGACGAAGGGCTCCAGCGAGAGCTGCGAGTCGTTGCCGTCCCAGGTCGCCGCGGTGAGGCGGGGAGAGACGACCTGCGCGCGCACGCCGGGCTCCAGCAGGCCGAGCCCGAGCGAGGCCTCCGCGCTGCCCTGCGCGACGAAGTGGGTGTCCTCCGAAGCGCGGGAGAGGGGCACCAGCATGCCCACCGCCACGTCGGCGCGGAGCTGGAAGCCGGGCAGGTCCACGCCCGCGGCCAGGGGCAGCACCACGGAGGTGGTGTCGAGCGCCCACAGCCACGGGTCCGCCAGCCCGCGCACGGCGGTGGCGGCGGCGTAGTTGGCGCCCTCGGCGAGCGCGGGCCCTCCCGGCTGGAGCGTGTCGTCGCGCAGGGCAATGGGAATGGCCACGGCGGCGCCCGCGCGGAGGAAGAGGCTGTCATTCACGGCCGTGCTGACATGGTGCAGGCCGACGAGGAGGTTGGAGGAGCCGACATGGCTCCACTCCCGACTGCCTCCGGAAGCGACGGAGGTGTAGGGCAGGCCCCAGTCCAGGCGGAGCTGGCCGTGCTCGGACACCTTGAAGCCGGCGGAGAGCGTGGGGGAGAAGTGGCGCGTGGCGACGTCGTCCAGCCGGGGCGCGGATGAGAAGAGGAGGGTGGTGGCGAGGAAGTTGTCGGGCTCGCGGACCTGCGCCATGGCGGCGGTGCTCGTAAGCGCGACGCAGGCGGCGAGGAGCCACGCGGCGGTCCTGCGATGCAGGTTGAGAAAATGCGAAGACGTCTTCATGGCACTGACCCCGCGGAAGCCCGTCCGGCTCGCGGGTCCCCCTCTTCGTGAAACACCGACGAGGGTAGAGACGGTCACACGCTCGTTTGTTGGACTGCTTTTTTCCGGACGGCATGAGCGGTCCAGTGCCCGGTTGTCACCGGAAGGGCCCACGCCGCGCGTGGGATGGCCAGCTTTCCATCGAGGAGGGCGACGATGCGGGCCGCCTCGATTGCTTTGGCCCTCGGTGTGTTCACGAGCGGGCTGTTCAGCGGCCTGCCGGCCGTCGTGCTCTTCCTGCTCCCTGCGTCATCCGGAAGGTGGCACCCATGAGCCCGGGCTTCCGCTCACGTGTGCATTCGTGGCGAGCCTGGGTGCTGGCCGTGGTGGCGGAGGTCCGGCGCCAGCTGTACCTGTGGAGTCAGCGGCGGCGCCCCGTGGAGCTGCCCGCTCCGACAGGGCCATTCCCGGTGGGCCGCAGTGCGCTCGACGTGGTGGCCCATGAGCGCCAGGAGCCGTATGCGCGGCGGCCAGGGCGGGAGCTGTCGGTGATGCTCTGGTACCCGGCGACGCCCGAGCCGCACGCGCGAGCGGGGGCCTACCTGCCGGGGGCCTGGCGGCGCGCGGGGCACTTCTGGGGCTTCGCTTCGAAGCGGGTGCGCGCACATGCCATCCCGGAGGCGCCCGTGGCGGATGCGCAGGCGCCCCATCCCGTGCTGCTCTTCTCTCCCGCGGGCTTCCCTCCACCCTTCTACACAGCGCTGTTCGAGGAACTGGCGAGTCACGGGTACGTCGTCGCGGCGGTGAGCCATACGTACGAGATGCTCCCCGTCTCGGTCTTCGCGGACGGGCGCGTGCGCTGGTTCCGCCCGTCGAGCGTGGGTGGCGCGCTCTCGGTGTCGCGCGGGCCGCAGCCGGAGGACGTGCGCAAGCGCGCGGCGGTGGTGGAGGTGAAGGCGGATGACCTCCGGAGCGTGGTGGCTCGGCTGGAGCGCCTGGGCGTGGAGCCCGGCCGGTTCGCTGGAAAGCTGGACCCGAACAGGGTGGGCGCCATGGGCCACTCCATGGGAGGCAACGCGGCGGCGGAGTGGTGTGCCAGGGACGCGCGCTGCCGGGCGGTGGCCGTCCTGGACGGAGGGCTGTGGACGGCCGTGGCTCGGGGTGGCGTGGCGCGGCCGGTGCTCGAGGTCTTCGGAGAGCATCCGGAGTACACGCAGCCCTGCGGCGAGTCCGTGCGGCGCGGCATGTTCACCTCGGAGGACTACTGCCGGGCGGACCAGCGCCACGTGCTGCGGGGCTGGCAGCGGCTGTACGCGGAGGCGCGTCCTGGCTACAGCTTCCAGATTCACGGAGCGGGGCACGCGAGCTTCACGGACTGCGGCTTGCTGCCCCTGCGCACCTGGTCGCCAGCGGGTCAGGCGATGGGGACCATCGGCGGCGACCGGATGTGGCGGGTGCTGGGAGACTGCCTGCGCGCCTTCTTCGACCGCCACGTGAAGGGAGTGCCCGCGCCGCTCCTCGACGACCCGGCCCATGAGTACCCGGAGGTGGTGTCGGCCGCGCCGGAGGTGCTCTTCACCGCGAGGCCGGAGGCGACTCCGGTGCAGCTCTCACCATGAGTGGTCCGCGTGTGCGCCCGCCGGCTGGAAACGCGGAGCCGTCCCATGCTGTCGGGACGAGCCCTCGCGCGCTCACGCCGCTTCCGTTGCTCCGCGCCCGCTCACGTCCGCCCAGGTGAGGCCGAAGCGCGCGAGGTACTTCTTCAGCCGGTCCGCGTCGTTGGTGCTCTTCTTCTGCGTGCGCGACTGGGCGAACAGCACCCGACCGGCATCCGACAGCGAGCGCGCCGCCCGGCAGACGCTCAACACGTCCGCGAGCTGCACGCGGTCGAACCGGTCCAGCTCCCGGGCCAGGTCTTCACCGAGTAGCTCCGCCACCAGGTCCACCGCCCCGGCGCGTGAGTCGCGCGCTCCCGCCGGGCGCCACTGCTCGCGCAGGCGGGCAATCTCCTCGTCCACCACCTCGCGGGTAATCCGCCCGCCCGCGGCGAGCGTGGACATGCGCAGCACGGCGGCGTTGAGGTCCCGGAAGTTGCCCGACCATCGCGCCTCCGGCGACGTGGCGAAGCCGAGGAACTGCTCCTGCGCCTCCTTGTTCATGGTGACGCGCGTATCCATCGCCTCGGACGCCTGGTCCAGCTCGTAGAGGAGGTTGGGAGGAATGTCCTCGGGACGCTCCCGCAGCGCGGGCAGCCGGAAGGTCCACAGGTTGATGCGCGCGAGCAAATCCTCGCGGAAGCGCCCTCGCTCCACCTCCAGTTGGAGGTCGCGGTTGGTGCCGGCGATGAGCTGGAAGTCGCTCTCCACCTCCTTGTCGGAGCCCACCGGCAGGAAGCGCTTGTCCTCGAGCGCGCGCAGCAGCATGGCCTGCTCGTCCGCGCCCAGCTCGCCAATCTCGTCCAGGAAGAGCACGCCGCCGTTCGCCTGCCGCAGCAGGCCCGGCCTGTCCTGCAGGGCCCCGGTGAAGGACCCCTTCACGTGGCCGAAGAGGGCGGACATGGCGCCGTCACCGCGCAGCGTGGCGCAGTTGAGGTCCACGAAGGCGCCAGCCACCCCGCGCCGTGCCTTCTTCAGCGCGTAGATGCGGCGCGCGAGCTGCGACTTGCCCGCGCCGGTGGGGCCGGTAATCAGCAGCGGCGCGCGGGAGTGGACGGCCACCTGCTCGATGCGCTCGATGAGCCGGTTGAAGGCAGGGTTGAGTGTGTCGATGCCGGCCTTGAGGAAGGACAGGCCCTCGCGCTGCTCCTGCCGGAAGCGCGCGGCCAGCGTGTCGTACTGCGACAGGTCCAAGTCGATGAGGGTGTGCGAGCCGGGGCCCGAACGGTCCCTCCCGGTCCCCGCGGGCGACACCTGCACCAGCTTCCCGGGGATGAGCCGGCTCTCCACCAGCAGGAACATGCAGATCTGCGCGATGTGCGTGCCGGTGGTGATGTGGACGAAGTAGTCCTCTTCCTCCGGGTTGAAGGTGTAGCCGCGCACGTGGTCGAGCAGCGCGCCGTACGTCTCCTCCAAATCCCACGGGTCCTGGATGTCCAGCACCGTGGGGCGCACCTCCGTCTCCGGTGACACCTGCCGGATGTCCGCCACCAGCAGCGACGCGAGCGACGTGGCGGTGGGCGGGTGCAGCAGCTCCAGCCGGTGCACCACCAGGTCCTCTTGCTGGCACAGCGCGACGGTGGGCCGCCATTTTGTCCACCGCTGCGGGCCCTGCCCCGTGTCCAGCGTCGTCCCGAGCATCCCGAGGACCACTGTCTTGCGCGCCCGTGCTTTCGCCATGGAGATAGGACTTTATCCCAGAGGATAGGGAAAGGCACCCGTCTGGAGGGCTCTCCCTCGGGAGAAAGGTTGGCACGCCGGCTGCTTTACCTCCCGACGTGCCCGGGACGCAGAGCCCGGGCGGACGACCGAAAGGTGCAGGCCATGAACCGCAACAACGCGAACTACGAGGTGCTGTCGGACGAGGCGGGTCGCCCCATCAAGGCGTGGACGGTGGGCGTGCCGTTCGAGGACGAGGCGAAGAAGCAGCTCCGCAGCCTGCGCGGCCTGCCCTTCATCCATAAGTGGGTCGCGGTGATGCCGGACGTGCACCGCGGTTACGGCGCGACGGTGGGTAGCGTGGTGCCGACGGTGGGCGCGGTGGTGCCGGCGGCGGTGGGCGTGGACATCGGTTGCGGGATGATTGCCGTGCGCACGACGCTGCGCGCGGACCAGCTCCCGGACTCGCTGCGTGGGGTGCGCTCGGCCATCGAGCGGACGGTGCCGCACGGCCGTACGGACAATGGCGGCCGTAACGACGCGGGCGCGTGGCGCGTGGCGCCGGCTCAGCACCAGGCGGCGTGGTCGCGGCTGATGGAGGGGTACGACCGCATTGTCGGGAAGCATCCGCGCATCGGCCGTGGCCCGGACCTGGCGCACCTCGGGACGCTCGGGACGGGTAACCACTTCATCGAGCTGTGCCTGGATGAGGCGGACGGCGTGTGGCTGATGCTCCACTCGGGTTCGCGCGGCGTGGGTAACCGCATCGGGAGCTACTTCATCGAGCTGGCGAAGGAGGACATGCGCCGGTTCTTCATCAACCTCCCCGACGCGGACCTGGCGTACCTGGCCGAGGGTACGGAGCACTTCGAGGACTACGTCTTCGCGGTGAGCTGGGCGCAGGACTACGCCGCCACCAACCGCCAGCTGATGCTGCACTCGGCGGTGGAGGCCCTGAAGCTGAGCGGTGAGCTGCCGCCGTTCGAGCTGATGGAGGAGGCGGTGAACTGCCACCACAACTACATCGCCCGTGAGCACCACTACGGGAAGAACTGCTTCGTGACGCGCAAGGGCGCGGTGCGGGCGCGCGAGGGCGACCTCGGCATCATCCCCGGCAGCATGGGGGCGCGTTCGTACATCGTCCGCGGGAAGGGGAACGAGGAGAGCTTCCACTCCTGCAGCCACGGCGCGGGTCGGGTGATGTCGCGTGAGGCGGCGAAGAAGCGCTTCACGCTGGAGGACCACGCGAAGGCGACGGCGGGCGTGGAGTGCCGGAAGGACGTCGACGTCATCGATGAGACGCCGGCTGCGTACAAGTCCATCGACGCGGTGATGGCGGCGCAGGCGGACCTGGTCGAGGTCGTCCATACCCTGAAGCAGGTGGTGTGCGTGAAGGGGTAGGGCGAGGGGCAAGAACCGACAACCCGAGGGCTCCATGAGGTGACCATGCCGGGATGAAGATGCCGAGGCGCCCGCTTCCCCCTTAGAGGCCGAAAGGCCGCCAGGATGGGGGGAGCGGGCGCCGCTATTTTTGGGTAGGTGTCAGACTGTCCCGGTTGGCTCGTGGGTCGCGGGGAGCGAGGAGGCTGAAGATGGTGCGCATTGACGGTTCCAAGGGAGAGGGTGGCGGTCAGGTGCTGCGCACGGCGCTGGCGCTGTCGCTGGTGACGGGGACGCCGTTCACCATCACCAACATCCGCGCGGGCCGGAAGAAGCCGGGCCTGCTGCGCCAGCACCTCACGGGGGTGAAGGCGGCGGAGGCGGTGGGCGCGGCGGAGCTGTCGGGCGCGGAGCTGGGCTCGCGCGAGCTGACGTTCCGTCCGCGGGCGCTGGCGGCGGGCAACTATCACTTCTCGGTGGGCACGGCGGGCAGCGCGACGCTGGTGCTGCAAACGGTGCTGCCGGCGCTGCTGATGGCGGGCGGGCCGTCCACGCTGATGCTGGAGGGTGGGACGCACAACCCAGCGGCGCCGCCGTTCGACTTCCTCCAGAGGGCGTACCTGCCGCTGCTGCGGAAGATGGGGCCGGCGGTGGAGGCGACGTTGGACAGGCCGGGCTTCTTCCCGGCGGGCGGCGGGAAGTTCCGCGTGGACGTGCGGCCGGCGCCGCTGAAGCCTCTGAGCCTGCTGGAGCGCGGACGGGTGCTGCGCCGCGACGTGAAGGCGGTGGTGGCGATGATTCCGTTCGACGTGGCGAAGCGCGAGCTGGAGACGGTGGCGGGGGCGCTGAAGTGGCGGCCGGATGAGTACCGCACGGAGGAGCTGAAGCGCTCCCCGGGCCCGGGCAACGTGCTGGTGGCCGAGGTGGAGAGCGAGCACGTGACGGAGGTCTTCACCGGCTTCGGCGAGCGCGGGAAGCGGGCGGAGGAGGTGGGCGAGGAGGTGGCGGCGGAGGTGAAGCGCTACCTGGACGCGGAGGTGCCGGTGGGCGAGCACCTGTGCGACCAGCTCCTGCTGCTGCTGGCGCTGGCGAAGGGCGGAAGCTTCCGCACGCTGCCGCTGGATGGGCATGCGGAGACGCAGCTCGACACGATGGCGCACTTCCTCGACGTGAAGGTCCAGGTCCGAGAGGTGTCGCGCGAGGTCCGCGAGGTGGAGGTGCGGGGGTAGCGGTGACGCCTCAGTGCACGAGGCCCACCACGCAGTCCTCGAAGACCCTGCTCACGACATTCATCTCTTCGCTCCTCTGCGGCGCCCCAGGTCTGCATAATCACCGCATGGAGCCTGGAGCCATGACCGCCCCCCTGCTTGCCGTCGCCGCCCTCACCCTGCTCATCGGCTGTGCGGCGACCCCCTCGAGCACCCGGGCGCTCCCCGCCACGGCTGCGAGCACCGTGGATGCACTCTTCAGCGACTACAGCGGTCCGGAGCGCCCCGGAGCGAGTGTTGTCGTCATCAAGGATGGGCAGGTTGCACTCAACCGGGCCTACGGCCTGGCCGACCTGGACCGGCGAGCCCCCGCCACGCCCGAGAGCAACTACCGCCTCGCCTCACTCAGCAAGCAGTTCACGGCCATGGGCATCCTGTTGTTGGTGAAGGACGGCAAGCTGCGCCTCGATGACCGCGTGGTGGACGTGCTCCCCGGCTTCCCGGCGTACCTGCGCGAGGTCCGCATCCATCACCTGCTCCAGCACACGTCGGGCATCTGGGACTACGAGGACTTCGTCCCGGCCACGCAGACGGTGCAGGTGAAGGACCGCGATGTCCTGGACCTCCTGGCGCGCACCGACCGCACCTACTTCTCGCCGGGGACGGCGGTGCGCTACAGCAACTCCGCCTACGCGGTGCTCGCGCTCGTCGTGCAGCAGGTGGGTGGGGTGCCGTTCTCCCGGTTCCTTCACGAGCGCGTCTTCGCCCCGAGCGGGATGCAGGCCAGCGTGGCCCATGAGGAGGGTGTGTCGACGGTTGCGCGGCGCGCGTACGGCCATGCCGTCGGCCCGAGCGGCTTCATCCCCAGGGACCAGAGCAACACCAGCGCCGTGCTGGGAGATGGCGGCATCTACACGTCAGTGGTGGACCTGGTGGCGTGGGACCGGGCGCTGGATACGCATGCCCTCATCAGTGCGGAGGCCCAGCAGCAGGCCTGGACGCCGCCGACGCTTCCGGACGGCACGACCAGCAGCTATGGCTTTGGCTGGTTCGTCGATGAGGACCGCGGCCAGAAGCGCCTGTCCCACCACGGTGAGACGTGTGGCTTCACCAACGCCATCGTGAAGTATCCGGACCAGCGCCTCACGGTCATCGTCCTGACCAACCGCGCGGGCGGCGAGCCCTGGCGGCTCGCGCAGCGGGTCGCGGACGTGTGGCTCGATGGCGCCGCGACGAAGCACGGAGCGAGAGACCCGACCTGGCCCTTCGAGCGCATGCCCAACGCGCATTAGCGGGTGGGGGCCGCCGAAGTCTCCCAGTACGCGAGCGCCGTCAGGGCACGAAGTCCATCGCCGGGATGTTGGTGGCGGCGTACACGACGACGTGCCCTTTCTCCTCGAAGTAGGTGGTGTTGGCGCTGAGGGGCACCGCGGTGGGGCCACTCGCGACGCCAATGAGGGAGCCGATGGGCATGAAGGGCTTCAGGCAACGCCAGGGCCAGGGCACGAGCGTGGCGTGCTGAGCGCAGGTCCCCGCCTTGGGGTAGAGCAGCTCGCACAGCGCTGGAGGGGCGTTCCATCCGCAGCCGCAAGGGATGTTCGGGGGCGGGAGGGGGGAATGGAAGACGTGGCCCGCGCCGCACGTGTATTTGAGCTGGGTTGTGTAGGGGCCGCCAACGTGAGCTACGCACGGGGAAGGATTCCCGCAGGTATTGCACGAGGTGACGACAGTCCCCGCGTTCGGTGCCCCCCCGCACGTCACGCATGGAGGCGGCATCGGCCCCCACCAGTGGACTCTGTTGCAGGCCTTGTTCGAGCACGTCACCGTCGGCCTGGCGAGGGGAGGCGCCGCCGGGTGGGTCGCGCAAGGGCGCGGACCCGAGCAGTTCGAGCACACCGTCGCGAACCCGACCCTCGTGTGCGCGCACTTGTGGTACGTGGTCACCGCGGCTGCGCACCGTGAGCACGCGCCCGCTCCCGTCCGAGTCGCGTTGCACGTCCCGCACCAGACTGTCTCGGTGGGTCTCTGGCAGTTGCCCGCCGCGACGGAGTGGTTGTCAGGGTGGTCGTCGCAGTAGAGCTGTCCGTCGTTGATGCGCGCCGTCGAGCTGCGCCGCTGGCCGTCGACATTGAGGACGGGACCGGTGGGATTGGGGGCACACACGACACCGCCGCCGATGGAGCTGCCCCATGAGGGGATGAGGTGGACCTGCACCTTGGGCTCGCCGCTCACGGCGCGGTTCGTATAGAAGTCATTGAGCTTGCTCTTGTTGTGGTCCAGGCACACCTCGATGCCGAAGGTGATGTCATCGATGGTGACCACCGAGCCCCCGCCCAGGCCTGACTTGCTGACCTCCGAGCCGAGGTTGGGCTTTGCGCCCAGGGTGTCTCGCGAGCCGCTCGTAGGCAGCGCGAGGCGGCCCGCGTCGTCATGGATGTCGATGAGCCGGCCGCCCCCGCCCGGCGTGCTGTTGAAGGGGTCCTTCCCCAGGTTTGGCCCGAGGAAGTCGATCCACGAGATGTTCTCCTTGTCGATCACCGCGCTCTTCAGCCCTCCGTCTCCGAGGTGGGGCGCGGGCCAGCCCTTCTGGACCATGGCCACGTTGAACACCTCGGTGGCCTTCGGCTCGAGGAGCTCGGCCTTGCCCACGGTGAACGTGGTCTTGTTGTTCGCCAGCGTGAGCGTGTACTTCCCCGGCCCGAGCTGCGTGCAGACCTCGATGTCGTCATCGACGCCGGCCGAGTCCTTGACGGTCCACCGCGCCGCCGGTGCGACGCCGTTGACAATCCAGTCGCACACCGGGGAGACGACGACGAGTTGGGTCTTGGGCGGCGTAACGTCCATCGACTCAATCCACACGCGGGACTGGAGGAGCACCGCCGGGGCCGCGTTCAACGCGTGCTTGCCAACGAGCGTGAGCGTGTACTGGTTGAGCCCGATGTTCTGGACGGTCCGGATGGGTGCGGTGACGAGGAGCTGATTGATGCGCCAGGTCACGTCCGGGGCTGTCGTTGCGTTGTGGACCGTGAGCTTGGTGTCAACGCCGGTGTCGTCGATGGCGGCGATGGTCACCGCGTGCTTCAGGTCGTCTTTGTGGGAGAGCCGCGGCCCGGCGCCCGCGTCCCCGTGCTGCAGGTAGCCGATGGCGGTACCCATGACAAAGAGCCAGTCGGCATAGGCGAGCTTGTCGGTCTCCTCCCTGACTTTTTGCACGATCGTCTGGAGCTTCTCGACCGGGTATCCACCCTTCTGACCCCGGAAATAGAACTCGGGAGCCATGAAGACCTTGAGGACGTCCGCTGAGGCGTTGACGTTCGGCGCGGCGAGCTGGATGGCCTCCTTCATGGCATCGCAGCGCGCGGCGATGTCCGTGTCGTGATTGGCATCGCCGAGGTACGCATTCGCGTGGGTCCCGGGTTTGACGTCGAACGCGACGAACTGCACCTGCTGGTAGCGATACGCCCGCACCAGCGTGGGCATCACCGCGACGGCGAGCCCGTTCTCCTCGTCCTCTCCGCTGTGCGCCTGGAGCTGCACGCGGTACGGCATCTTGGTGCGGTCGACGTCGACCTTGCTCCACTTCTTGAGCGGGTCGTTCAGGAGGTCGTATTTCTTGTCCGTCCGGAGCTTGTCTTTGGAGAGCGGCGCGAAGAAGACGAGAGCGTCGTCCTTGTCCCAGATCGAGAGCTGCCCGCGCACGAGCTTGCCGTTGTCGTCGTGGATGTCCCATTTGACGACGAGCGAGGCGTCGTCGAGCGGCGCGCCCGGCGCGTGCTTCCACCGCGGACTCCAGGGCTCGATGAGGAGCCTGGCCTTGTTGTCCGCATCGTCCTTGTAATAGCGGACGAGCACGTTGTACGGCGCCGAGCCATGGGCGACGTAGACGTCGGCCATGCCCACCTTCTTCAGGACGCCCTTCGTCGCCTCGCTCTCGCCCTTCCAGGCAGGGGCCTTCTGCGCCACCGCGGGGGGGCGCTTGTCCGCAACCTCCAGGCACTTCAGCCGCTGGAAGAGGTGGGTGGTCCCCGGGGCATCCCGGGTATCGCAGGGCACCTCGACCAGCTCCTTCGGCTGCGCCAACACCTGCGGGTTGGAGAGGCGGACGTCGTAGTACTTCGTCGCGTGGACCTCGAAGTCGACCTTGCTCGCGTGGGCCGACACTCCCTCGAGCCGATACTCGACCTCGCAGGTGTCCGTTCCGGGCTTGAACCAGCGGGTGAGCTTGGTGATGGCGACCGCGCAGACCGGGTGTCTGCGTTTGACCTTGACCGTGTGGGTCTTTGCCAGCTCCAGCGCGGGGACCGGCTTCCACGGCTCGGGCTTGTAGATGACCTTGGTCGTGCCGAGCGCAGGATCGATCTCGGACAGGAGCGGGTTGTCGTTGACCTTGGAGCAGCCCACGAGCTCGACGAGGGCGCGGTTGATTTCGCCCGGGTCCCGGGTGCCCCAATTGTAGAGGCCTACGTCGTCGAGCTTTCCGGTCAGGCCATTCTCATCGAGGATGGCGCCGAGCGTCTTCTTGCCTAGCGGGAGCTCATACTTGGGCGCGCGCTTGTCGAATACCCTGATCATGATCGCTCAACCTCACGCCGTGTTCAGCTCTACGAACTCGTACACCTCGGGCTCGCCGTCGTCCGGGAGCTCGAGCGTGACCACTTCACACCGCGTCGCGGGCCCCTGGACCTGGGGGATGTCCGCGATCTTCCTGGGCGCACCGTCGGTCTCGAAGGGCTTCGAGGCGCCGTCCCCCGGCCACTGGAGCGTAAGCCTGGCCTTGTCGAGTCGCTTGGGGCCGACGCCCGGCTCGTCCCGCACCACGTCGAACGTGAGCCACGAGAGCTGCTCCGCGTAGAAGGTGAAGCGATGCTTGCCCACTGGCAGCACGATGGCGGGCGCATCCACGGGTTGATTCGCCTGGTCGAAGAAGCGGTGTGGCGCGTCGCCGTCGAAAGTGAACGCGACGGCATAGTGGGCCGGGTTCATCGGCTCGCCCTTCCAGCGCGCGAGCCCCGCACCATCCGTTCGCTCGTCGAGGACTTCCTCGCCGATCTTGACGCGCACGCCGGGCACACCCGAGCTGTCGTGCTTGAAGCGAAGCATGATTTCCGGCCTTGCCAGCACCGGCACGGGAATCACGCAGATGGGGCACTCCTGCGCGGGAACCCTGACGTTCGCCTCACGGGGTTTTCCCAGGACCTTGTCGGGGTCGGGCAGGTCGACGGCCGTGACGTGGAACTCCCCCGGGTTGCAGGGCAGGAAGCGGGCGATCCCGCTCGCGTCGGTCCTCTCCTTCCGGTCGATGGGTTCGTCCGAGCGGAGATACCGGGGGGGCTTGTTCTTCCCGACCCGCTCCTCTTTGTATATCCGCCCTGTTCCCGAGATTGCCCCCTGCGCACCGGGGATGCCCTCGCCGTCGTCCTCCCGGTAGACGATTACGATGAGCCCCGTGTTCATGAAGGGGCATGGCATGACCTGCTGTTTCAGGAAGGTCCTGGAGGCCCGCTGCGACGCCTTCCTGGCGGCCTCGAAGTTCATGGCGCTCTCCTGGCGGAGGTCGCCTCCAGGCGGGCATAGACGACCTCCATCCTCGTGGAGGGAGGAAGCTCTGCGTCGCGGAGGACGCGGCCAATCCAGCGTGTCCCGGCCGCGTCCTCGAAGTCCGGACCGAGCTCGTGGAGCAGGAAGACGTACCGCATGACCTCGTCGCCGCTCGTGAGTCCGATGCGCGTCGCGCGGGTGATGCCATCCTCGATGAGCGTGCGCATCGCCCGGTGTTCGAGGACCCTCGGGTCATCGGGGAACACCTCTGGCAAGGCGAGGAGGGTGTCCGTGATGAAGCGCTCCCGGGCTGGAGCGTCGAGAACCTCCATCTGCCTGTCTCGGATGACCAGCATCTACGGAGGAGAGCCTCGGTAGGTTGCGGGTGTCAACCGCAGAGAAGAGACAGAAGCGATGCGGTTGCAAGAATGCTCGAGTGGATGCGGCTTCGACCGGGCCATGAGTCCGCACGAGAAGTCGCGGGTGAAGGTGCCCAGGCCGGAAGAAGGCGAGAGAGGGAAGGAGCGGTTGCGGAGCCGCGGGAGCCCCTGCCCGTGCAGCAGCCGGGCAGCGCTGGCGCGCAACCTCGTGAGTAGCGCGAACCCCAGCCTACGCAGCAGTGTATGTGCGGAGGAGGTGTCCGCGTGGCTGAAGTTCCCGAAGTGGAAATCATCGTCAGGGATCTCCGGCAGGCTGTCGTGGGCCGGCGCTTCACGGAGGTCGAGGTGCTCGCACCGGCCGCCGTGCGCTTCCCGTCGCCGCCGGACTTCATCGCGGAGCTGCGCGGACGCAGCGTCATCGCCGCGTCCCGGCGGGCCAAGTTCATCCTGCTGTCGCTCGCTGACGGGAAGACGCTCGCCATCCACTTCATGCTGTGGGGAGACCTCAAGCTCCGTCCCCTGGGCAGCGAGCGCCCTCCGGCGACGCTCGTCGTCTTTTGCCTGGAGGGTGGCGAGGAGCTCCAGCTCACCGACACCCTGGGCTATGCGCGCGTGGCGGTGGGCCGCGCCTCCGAGCTGGCCGCGCGCCTGAAGCTGGAGGAGCTGGGGCCCGAGGCGCTCGATGACACCTTCACCCCGGAGGTGCTCGCTCGGCAGCTCCGGCGCCGCGGAAGCCCGCTCAAGACGGTGCTGCTCAACCAGCGTGTCCTCGCGGGGCTGGGCAACCGTGACGCGGACGAGAGCCTGTGGCACGCGGGGTTGGACCCGCGCCGGCTCGCGTCCTCACTCACGACAGAGGAGGTGGCGCGCCTGCACCGCGCCATCCGCCACGTGCTGGAGGAAGGGCTGAGCCTGCGCGGCACGCAGAAGGACCTCTTCGGCATCCAGGGCCAGGCGAAGCACCGGCGCAATGTCTTTGGCCGCACCGGCGCTCCGTGCCCGCGCTGCACCACGCCCGTCTCGCACCTGCGCATCGGCGGGCGCAACACGCACTGGTGCGCCTCCTGTCAGCCCACGGAGGGCGCTCCGGCCGAGCCCCCCGCGCAGTCGTCCCTGTTGTGAGCCATTACGAAGGGCCCTGAGTCCTCCCGGGCCCGGGTGTGCGGCGGGCCGCTCCGCTGCTATGAAGCGGGCGTGTCCGACGTCACCGAGCCGCCATCTCTCGATGCCGCGCTGGCCCGAGCCAGCGAGGAGCTGGGCTTCCCCAGCTACTACCAGTCCACCGTGCGCCCGCTGCTGCGCAACCCCGAGGGGCGCTGGCCGCGCTGCTGTGGCGGAGGCTGTGAGCCCTGCGCCCAGACGCTCATCCGGGTCGCCCTGCGCGCGCTGGAGTTGATGGGCACCCCGCGCCAGAGCCCGCTGCCGGACTGAGCCTGGAGACCCCGAATGTCCGCACCGCATGCGCTGCTGCTCGTGGATGACGACGCCGCTTTTCGCAAGGTCTACGGCGGCCTGCTGCGCGACGCGGGCTACGAGGTGGTGGAGGCTGCGGACCGCCCCTCCGCCCGCGCTGCCTTCGACGCGCGCGCGTTCCCCCTCGTGCTGTTGGACTTGATGCTGCCGCCGGATGGCAGCGTGTCCGCGGGGCTGGAGGGGCTCGGCGCGCTGCTGAGCGCCCGGCCCGGCACCAAGGTCATCGTCATCTCCGGAGTCGGGGACACGCGCCACACGCTGGAGGCCGTGCGCCTGGGCGCCTACGACTTCCTCACCAAGCCGGTGGACCCGGACGTGCTCCTCGTCGTGGTGCAGCGCGCCCTGGCCCGCGTGACGCTGGAGCGTCAGGTGGAGTCCCTGCGCACGTCGCTGACCCGCGCGGCGGGGGACTCGGCGCTGGTAGGGCAGAGCGCGCCGTTCCTCGCCGCCGTCTCGCTGGCCGAGCGCGTGGCCGCCAGTGACTTGCCCGTGCTCGTCACCGGAGAGAACGGCACGGGCAAGGAGTTGCTCGCGCGCAGCGTACACCTCAAGAGCCGCCGCCATGCCGGGCCCTTCGTCCCCATCAACTGTGGCGCGCTGCCGGAGTCGCTGCTGGAGAGCGCCCTCTTCGGCCACGTGAAGGGCAGCTTCACCGGCGCGACGAAGGACCACCGTGGCCTCTTCGCGGAGGCGGACAGGGGCACGCTGTTCCTCGACGAGCTGGGGGACATGACGCCCTCCCTCCAGGTGAAGGTGCTGCGCGCGCTGGAGACGGGCGACATCCTCCCGGTGGGCGCGGACCTGCCGGTGAAGGTGGACGTGCGGCTCATCTCCGCCACGCACCAGGACCTGGGGCGGATGCTCCAGGAGGGCACCTTCCGCGAGGACCTCTTCTGGCGCGTGAAGGGCGTGGAAATCAGACTGCCGCCCCTGCGCGAGCGCGCCTCGGACCTGCCGCTGCTGGCGAAGCACTTCCTCAACCAGTGCGCCCACCTGTGCCCGGACGGGCGCGCGCGGCTGCTGTCGGACGCCGCCGCCGAGGCGCTCGCGGCCCATGCCTGGCCCGGCAACCTGCGCGAGCTGAAGCACGAGATGCAGCGCGCCACCGTGCTCGCCGGCGAGCGCCGCGAAATCCAGCCCGAGGACCTGTCCTTCACCGGCAGCGAGCGGCCCCGCGCCAGCACTCCCGGCGCCACCACGCTGGCGCAGAAGGTGGAGGCGCTGGAGCGGCGCGAAATCGAGGAGGCGCTCAAGCGCTGCGGCGGCAACCGCACGCACACGGCCGAGGCGCTCGGACTGTCGCGCCAGGGCCTGCTCAAGAAGCTGGAGCGCTTCGGCCTGACGTGAGTCAGAAGAGGCGCGCGCCCAGGCCCAGCCGGGTGGACCAGCCCAGCCGCGTCTCGCCCTGGCCCACGCGCTCGCGGAAGGTCTCCACGCCCAGCTGGCCCGACGCCAGCACCGACAGGTTGGAGCCCAGGTACACCTCCACACCACCACCGCCGAGCGCCTGGAACCGCCGCGCCTTGTCCTGCGACAGGCCGATGTCGATGGGCAGGTCCACCAGCCCCAGCAGCGCCACCGTGTCCGCCACGCGGTAGCTGGCCACCAGCCCCGGAGACACCCGCAGCAGCACGCCGGAGAAGTTGTCGTCGTCCATGTACGTGGCCCCGGAGTTGAGCACCACGCCCACGCCCAGCGAGGGCGCCAGCGCCAGCGCCCCGCGCTCGTACACCCTGCGCCGCGCCGCCAGCTCCAGCGCCGCGGACAGCTGGAACCACTGCAGCCGCCCGCGCGCCTCCAGCTCGAAGCCGGAGATGCCCTGGCGGAAGCCGACGCCCAGCTCCGGCGCGCCGACGAAGCCGTACACGGACGTGGCGCCGTCCGGCAGCGTCGCCGGGGCCACCACCGCGCCCAGCGGGTCTCCGTCCACCCCTTCGCTTCGCACCGCGTCGGGCACGGTGACGGGGGCGGCTTCCTGGGCGGCGGTCTCCAGGGACACCAGCAACAGCGCGGACACGAGCAGTCGGGACGGGGCAGGGCGCGTCATGGCGAGCACCCTACCTCGCGAAGTCGCTCCCTGAAACCCAACGATTCCGGGGGCTTGTACGGAGCTGAATGATCTGTCAGGCTTGCCTGGAAGACTCAGGAATCCATGGCTGCCGCGCTCTCGCAACCTTCTCCGCGCACTGAACCGGGTTCCTCCGCCTCGGCGGAGACGGGCCCGCGTCGTCGTGCGTCACGAGGGCGCTCGCGGGTGCTGCTGGTGGACTCGGATGCGGGCGCGCAGGCGGTGCTCGCGGCGGCGCTGGCGCAGGCGGGCTTCGAGGTGCTGATGGTGGGCAGCGCCCACGCGGCGCTGGATGCGCTGTCGCAGGACGGCAAGCTCCCGCACCTGGTCGTCTCCGAGGTGGAGCTGCCGGACGGTGATGGCTTCAGCCTCTGTGGCAACGTCCGCGCGGACGCGCGCACGGCGCACCTGCCGGTGGTGCTGCTGGCGCGGCGGCAGGAGGACTTCCACAGGGACCTCGCCGGTGGGGTGGGCGCGGACGACTACCTGCCCCAGCCGGTGCTGGTGGAGGACGTGGTGGCGCTCGCGCGGCTGAAGGCGGGCCGGCGCACGGGAGATGCCGCCTTCGAGTCCCACACCGCGCGGCTGTCGCTGGGGCACGTGGCGCGGGCGCTGCTCGCGGGCGTGCGCTCCGGCCGGGCGGTGCTCGCCGAGGGCGAGGGCTGGTTCGCGTTCCGCCACGGGCTGGTGGTGGATGCGGTGTTCCACGGTGAGCGCGGGAGCCTGGCCTTCCGGCGCATGCTCGCTTTCGGCAGCGGCGCGTACGCGGTGGCGCTGGGGCCGGAGCTGCACAAGGGCTCGTTCACCATGGACCGCGCGTACCTGTGCGAGACGGTGCTGCCGGGGCTGGAGCGCTTCGACGCGCTGCGCGCCCGGGGGCTGCCGCTGGCCTCGCGGCTGACGGTGGACTTCGCGCGGCTGGCAGAGGTGCTGTCCACGCTGCCCGAGGACGTGGGCGAGGTGGTGCGCCTGTTCGACGGCCGCCGCACGCTGCGCGCCATGCTGCTGGAGTGCCCCTTCCCGGAGGCGGTGGCCTACGAGGCCTCCACGCGGCTGTTCTCGCTCGGAGTGCTGGTGCCGGCCTGCCTCGTGGAGGAGCGCGAGCGGGCCCGCTGCGGCTCCAAGGTGCCCGGCTTCTTCGAGCCCAGGCCCTCCACCGAGCCGACGGTGGAGCTGGTGGGGGGCGCCCAGCCCCCGGTCATCCTGACGTTCCCGAAGCAGCCCGCGCGCCCCGGGAGTGGGCCGGAGGACCTGGAGTCCTCGGGGCGCTCGGACGACGCCGGGATTTGAAGGGTTTGACTCGGCGGCCCGGGGTGCGAGACAAGGCCCGCGAGAGGCCCCACACCCATGTCCGGTCATAATCGGTGGTCGAAGATAAAGCGCCAGAAGGCAGCCATGGGCGCGACCAAGGGCAAGCTGTACTCCAAGGTCATCAAGGAGATCACCGTCTCCGCGCGCCTCGGCGGTGGAGACCCCACCGGCAACGCCCGCCTGCGCGTCGCCCTGGGCCTGGCCCGCGAGGCGAACATCCCCAAGGACACCATCGAGCGCGCCATCAAGAAGGGCACCGGTGAGCTGGAGGGGGAGAGCTACGAGGAGGTGACGTACGAGGGCTACGGCCCCGGTGGCGTCGCCATGCTGGTGGAGTGCCTCACCGACAACCGCAACCGCACCGCCGCCGACGTGCGCTCCATCTTCGGCCGCTACGGTGGCAACCTGGGCGCCGAGGGCGCGGTGGCCTGGATGTTCCAGAAGAAGGGCGCCATCACCGTCAAGCCCGGTCCCACCGAGGATGCGGTGATGGAGAAGGCCATCGACGCGGGCGCCGAGGACGTCCTCAACCACGGCGACGAGGGCTTCGAGGTGCGCACCGCGCCCGCGGACCTGCACACGGTGGCCACCCGCCTGGAGGCCGCCGGCCTGGCGCTGGGCGAGCAGAAGTGGACGTTCCTGCCGCAGAACACCCTCCATGTGGAAGGTGAGAATGCGCGCGGCCTGCTCAAGCTGATGGACGTGCTCGAGGAGAACGACGACGTGCAGAACGTGCACGCCAACTTCGAGCTCGACGACGCGGTGATGGAGTCCCTGTCGCAGTAGCGGCGGGGGGAATGGAGCGGGACATGCGCGTGCTCGGCGTGGACCCTGGCAGCCGGTTCATGGGCTACGGGGTGGTGGAGGAGAAGCGGGGGCGGCTGGCGCACGTGGGCCACGGCGTCATCAAGGTGGACGAGTCGGCGCCGCTGGCCTCCCGCCTCAAGGACTTGCACGCCGCGCTGGCGGAGGCGCTGGCACGCTACCGCCCGGACTCGGTGGCGGTGGAAGGGTTGTTCACCTTCCGCAACGCGCGCAGCGCCCTGGTGCTGGGCCATGCGCGCGGCGTGGCCCTGCTGGCCGCCGCGCAGGCGGGGCTGACGGTGTACGAGTACGCGCCCGCCAAGGTGAAGAAGTCCGTGGGCGCGGGCGGTGCGGACGGCAAGGACGCGGTGGGGCGGATGGTGCGCACGCTCCTGTCGCTGGGGGCGGAGAAGTTCGAGCGCGCGGACGCGAGTGACGCGCTGGCGGTGGCGCTGTGCCACCTCAACCAGGGCCGGGCCGGAGTGCCGTCGGCCATGGCGGCGTCGGGCAAGAAGCGCAAGGGCGCGGCGGCGCTGCTGGCGGACCGCCTGGCGCCCTCCTATCGGAAGCCGGAGGCGAGATGATTTCGCGGTTGCGCGGGACGGTGCTGGAGAAGGACGCGGACGACGCCACCATCGACGTGGGCGGCGTGGGCTACCGGGTGAACTTCTCCACCCTGGCGCTGGGGAAGCTGCCGGTGGACGGACAGCCGGTGGACGTGCGCGTGCGCACGGTGGTGCGCGAGGACGCCTTCGAGCTGTTCGGCTTCCTCACGAAGGGCGAGGAGGACCTCTTCCAGCTCCTCACGGCCGTCACGCGCGTGGGGCCCCGGCTGGCGCTCATGGTGCTGTCCGGCATGGAGGTGCCGGAGTTGGTGGCGGCGCTGTCTCGCGGCGAGGTGGCACGGCTGTCCAAGATTCACGGCGTGGGCAAGAAGACCGCCGAGCGGCTCGTCCTGGAGCTGAAGGACAAGGTGAAGAACATCCACCTGGAGGCCGTGTCGCGCGGGACGGCGCCGGCCGCTATCGGAGGCAGCCACTCCGACCTCGTCTCCGCGCTGCTCAACCTCGGGTACAAACCACCCCAGGCGGAGAAGGCCGCGGAGCTGGCCAGCCAGCGGCTGGGCGCGGAGGCTACCTTCCAGGCCCTGTTCCGCGAGGCCCTCAAGGCGCTGCGCTCGGGGGGGTGAAACGGACTACCGGCCGTGGGTGTGACGGCGGTGTGACGAGAAGCCTGGAGTTCCAGGCGCAGTCCGCCGAAGCTCCATTCCTCTAAGAATCCGAATCGGTCCGCGGCCCAACGCGCCCGCTGTCGGCCTGTCGGCATGGGTCGGAATGCGTAGCGGGATGGCGGACAGCCTGAGCCATTTCCTACCTTGGTCTGAGTAGACTCTTACGTCATGAGTATCACTTTCCAGCTCCGACGGTGGAAGCCAGCGCTCCGCCGAGGACAAGGGGCTGCTCACATGAAGTCTTGGCGTGGCGTTCCGGTGCTGGTGTCCGTGCTCTCCGGGCTGGTGGTGGGGTGTGGCCCTGTACCGGAGGGTGAGGTGGAGTCGGGTGCGGTGGAGTCAGCCCGGGAGTCGGAGGCTGTTGTCGGAACGGTGACGGCGGAGGGCGGGCTGATCCCCAACGGAGGGTGGGAGGTCTGCGACGATGTCACGCAGCGCGTGCGGGACATCCACCCCACGGCGAGCTCGACGCCGGACGCGCTGGTGGAGGTCAACGGGCGGCTCGTCTTCATCGCGGATGATGGCCAGCATGGCCGGGAGCTGTGGGTGAGCCTGGGGCAGGGACGGCCCACGTCCCTGCTGAAGGACGTGAATCCGAAGGGGCACGCGACGCCGCGCTCGCTGACGGTGATGGGTCGCTGGCTGTTCTTCGTCGCGGACGACGGGGACTCCGGGCCCGAGCTGTGGCGCACCGATGGCACCGAGGGGGGCACGGCGCGGGTGAAGGACGTGGCGCCGGGAAGGATGGGCGCCGTACCGGACCAGCTCACCGTGGTGGACGGCACGCTCTACTTCACGGCGAACGACGGTGAGCACGGCCGCGAGCTGTGGCGCACCGACGGCACGGAGAAGGGCACGGAGCTGGTCCGGGACTTCACGCCGGGCATGTACTCGTCCGACCTCGACAAGCTGACGGCGTGGGAGTCGGGCCTCGCGCTGGTGCGCTACGACCCGGCCACCTGGAACACCGAGCTCTGGAGGTTGGACAAGTGGGGCCGGATGAGCCGGCTCTTCATCCTGGGCTACGGGGTGTTCGAGGAGCTGGAGCCCGCGGGCCGACAGCTCTTCTTCACGGTGGACGCAGGCACGGGCGAGGCGGACCTGTGGGTGACGCGCGACACGCCGGGGACGGCGAAGTGGCTGCGGCACTTCCCGGGCCAGCACCCGGTGAGTCTCACGGCGCTGGAGGATGCGGTGTACTTCGTCGCCGGAGGCGAAGGGGACTTTGGCGTCCCTGGCGACCCGGTGCACGGCAGTGAGCTCTGGACCAGCGACGGAACGGTGTGGGGCACGCGGATGGTTCGGGACATCCGCTTCGGCCCGGAGAGCGCGTTCGCCCCGGGGTATGTGCCACAGCTCGTCGTGCTGGAGCGCACGCTGTACTTCGCGGCGGACGACGGGTTCTTCGGCCGCGAGCTGTGGCGCAGTGACGGGACTCCCTGGGGGACGTGGCTGGTGAGGGACCTGCAGCCCGGCCAGGCCGGGAGCGACCCGGACGCGCTGACGGCGGACACGGGCTGGCTGTTCTTCTCCGCGTCCACGTCGGGGCACGGGAGCGAGGTCTGGTACAGCGGCGGGTGGCCCTGGGACACCCGGCCGCTGGCGGACATCGCGTCGGGGGCCGCGTCCTCTGACCCGAGGTCCTTCGTGCGCTCGGGGTGGGACGTCTTCTTCGCGGCGACCGACAGCGCCGGAGACCGGGAGCTGTGGTCGGTGCCGTTCCGGCCGACGCGGTACTGCGGCGACCGGGCACGCTGAGCGACTCCAGGCCCGCGCCGGTGACACCTGGCGCGGGCCCATGAAGGCTGGGGCTACGCCGCGCGCCGCGCCGCGGGCGTGGGGCGCACGTCGCCGAAGTTGGGCGCGGGCAGGACGATGGTGGGCGCCAGCGCGGGCGCCATCAGGTGGGACGTGAGCTGCGAGGACGGATGGAAGTTGACGAACGCGCCCTCCACCGCGGACGTGCCGGCGAACAGCTTCTCCACCACCATGGACGAGTACTGGTTCAGCGAGTCCTCGCGGGTGTTGCCGTTGAGCACCACCTCCCAGCCCATGTGCTCCGCGTAGCGGCGCACGCCGGGGATGGCGGACAGCAGCGGCGTGTAGCACTCCGTGGCCACCCCATTCTCGCTGACGACGAACACCTCGCGCGAGGTGGCCACCGCCAGCGACATGTTGCCATGCGTGTGGCCCGGCGTGCTGAGGATGGCCGCGCCCTGGCCCAGCCACACGTCGCCGTCCAGCAGCACCACGCGCTCGTGCGGCACCTCCGCGCCGCCCGGCACGAACCACACCGTCTGCATCGGGTGCAGGTCCTTCACCATCTCCCACTCCGCGCGCTGCACCAGCAGCCTGGCCCGGGGGAAGTAGGCGGGCAGCCCGTCCCCGCCCAGCCAGCCGCGCAGGTCCTGGATGTGCAGGTGGTCGAAGGCGATGTAGTCCACGTCCGCGGGCGTCAGCCCCAGTGACGCCAGGTGGCTCTGCACCGAGCCGTGCCGCGAGGACATCACCTTGTCGGAGACGAACGCGCCATAGCGCTCGCGCAGCGCGCGGTAGAAGGGCGCCGCGTAGCCCTTCTCGTAGTCCGACGGGTTGAACAGCAGGGTGCGCCGCTCGCCCTCGCGGTCCACGAACTGCACTACCTGCATGCGGTTGGTCATCATCACGTACGGCGCCGGAGACAGCGCCGCCCCGCTGAAGGCGAACTGCGCGGGGTACGGGAAGGTGATGAGGTCACACGTGGCGATGGCCGCCACCGGGCCTTCCCGGACGAAGGCCTCGCGGGCATCCAGGGCCGCGCGGCGGAGCTTCTGCAGCTTCACGCCGGGCACCGACTCGGCGCGGGCACCAGCGAGGGAGGGGAGGGGACGGAACGCGGGGCTCGTGTGCATGGGGGTCACCGGGTCAGGTCGAAGACCGTCTTCACGGACTGGAATCTGGCACGCGCCAGATTGGCCTCAATCGCCTCCTGGTAGCGAGCCAGGGGGAAGGTGTGCGTGACGAGAACGGAACAGTCCGGGCCTTCCTTCCGGGCGCCTTGAGCACCGCTCGCAGGCTCACCGCCAGCGGCTCCAGCAGCACGCCCTCCTTGTTGCCCACGCCCGCCGGAGCTGGGAGGGGGGCGCCACCATTTCCGTGCCCATGCCGCCCGGCAGCTCGCGCTGGTATCCGAGCATCTGCCCGGCCGCCAGGCAGCCGTCGGCGGTGTGCTCGCAGCCGTTCTCCTGCCCTGCGTCGAAGACGACCCCTTCATGGCGGTGGGCGCTCCCTGGCTGCTCGGCCGGCGGGCCTTCCGAGTCTAGCCTCGCCAGATGTGCGGCGACACGCGCGCCCTTCCTGTATAGGGTTCCAGATGGTCATGGCGAGGAAGTCCGACACACTCTCGGAAGAGGTCCAGCCCGAGGACGTCCGGCTCGAGGCCTCCCTGCGTCCGCGCTCGTTCGACGAGTACGTGGGTCAGGGGCCGGTCGTCGAGAAGCTCAAGGTGTATGTGCAGGCGGCCCGCGCCCGTGGGGACTCGCTGGACCACTGCCTCTTCTCCGGCCCCCCGGGCCTGGGCAAGACGTCCCTGGCGCACATCATCGCGAACGAGCTGGGCGTGGGCATCCACGTCACCAGCGGCCCCGCCCTGGAGCGCAAGGGCGACCTGGCGGGCCTGCTCACCAACCTCAACGCGCGCGACGTCCTCTTCATCGACGAAATCCACCGCCTCAACGCCGCCGTGGAGGAGTACCTCTACCCGGCCATGGAGGACTTCCGGCTGGACATCACCATCGACACCGGGCCCGCCGCCCGGGCGATGAAGATTGATTTGCCGCCCTTCACGCTCATCGGCGCCACTACGCGCACGGGCCTGCTCACCTCGCCGCTGCGGGACAGGTTCCAGATTCAGGAGCGCCTGGAGTACTACGACGCGAAGGCGCTGGAGCTCATCCTCCACCGCTCCGCGCGCATCCTCGGCATCCCCCTGGACAGGGACGCCGCGCGCGAGGTGTCCACCCGCTCGCGCGGCACGCCCCGCATCACCAACCGGCTGCTGCGCCGGCTGCGCGACTTCGCGGAGGTGGAGGGCGACGGGAAGATCACCCTGGAGCTGGCGAAGAAGTCGCTCGACAGGCTGGGCGTGGACGCCAGCGGCCTGGACTCCATGGACCGCAAAATCCTGCTGACCATCATCGACAAGTTCGGTGGCGGCCCGGTGGGCGTGGAGACCATCGCCGCCAGCGTGGGCGAGCAGCGCGACACGATTGAGGACGTGTACGAGCCCTTCCTGATGCAGGAGGGCTTCCTCCAGCGCACGCCCCGCGGGCGCATGGCCACGCACCGCACCTACCAGTACTTCAAGAAGCAGCCACCGCCCACGCCCCAGGGCAACCTCTTCTGAGACTAAGCTCCTCCGCGCCATGAGCCAGGACACGCCTCCCGCCACCGCCTCCGGACGTGACTTCTACGCGGACCTGATGCGCGCCTCGCAGACGTCGCGCGCCGGGTTCCTCGCCGAGCGCGAGCGCTGGCTGCGCGGCGTGCCCGTGGAGGGCCGCGAGGAGCTGCTCTTCGAGTTCGAGATGCTCCTGCGCGCGGTGGAGCGCTACCTCAACCTCAACACCGTGGTGGACGCGCGCGACAGGCCGCTCGTCACCCGCGACTTCCACGAAGAGCTGGCGGACGTGCGCGACGCCATGGACCGCGCCCTGCGAGTCGCGCGCCACCTGCAGGACCCGGACAGCGACCAGAAGATGGTCTTCCGCAAGTACGTGGAGACGCAGCTCGCGGACGACCGCATCCGGCGCGCCCTCATCGAGGAGGAGCTGGACCAGGAGACGCCGCCCGAGAGCCTCTTCGTGCTGCGCGAGGCCTTCGACGCGCTGAAGAACCTGCTGGACCACCTGCTCAAGCTGCCCGTGGCCAACCTCGGCCTCTTCCAGGACGTGGGCAAGCTGGCCCTGCGCGAAATCGTCCTCAACCGCTACTTCCGCCCCTTCCGCCCGCTGGAGTTCCGCGTCGAGTACGACCGGCTCAGGTCGGTCCGGCTGCTGGACACGCTGGGCGGCCTCCCCGAGGACCAGCGCACACTCTTCTCCACCGTCTTCCTCGGCCTCTTCCGCCTGCTGCACTACCTGGCCTACGTGGACGCCGAGGGCCAGCCGCCGTACTCCCGCCGCGTGCGCGTGCTGCTGGCGCTGGTGCGCAGCGAGGCCAACTCGCTCGCCTCGTGGATGCACTCGGAGCTGTCGCCGAAGGCGGCCTCCAAGTCGCTGCAGGCCGCCACGCTGCGCGCCGCGCGGGACATCGCCCGCGAGACGGAGCGCGTGGCCCGCGAGGTGCTCGTCAACCTGGACCGCGACGTGGAGGCCCCTTCCCGCGCCGCCGCCGCCTTCACCACGCTGCTGCGCACGCAGGTGGTGGTGCTGGTGGAGACGCTCGCCCCCAACGGCGGCCTGGCCGACGGCGTCTTCGACGAGCTGATGAGCCCGCAGGACGCGGCGCTGCGGCTGCGCAAGGACTTGTGGGTCTACGCCCAGCTGTGCCGCACCGCGGAGACGCACCTGCGCGCCGAGGACGTGGCCGCCGCCGAGCGCGCGCTGGACGCCCTCAAGGCCTTCCTCGACTACTTCCACGCCGGCGGCTACCAGCTGCTGCGCTACGCGGACTACGACGCCTTCGACCGCTTCACCTCGCTGCTGGTGGAGCTGCCCTGGCCCCCGGAAGGGCCCGGCATCCGCGCCCGGCTCGCCGAGGACCTGCGCCGCTTCACCCAGACGCTGGAGTCCACCTTCCACGCCGTCAGCCGCCGCACCCTCCTGCAGGGGCGTGGCTTCGACCGGCAGGAGGCGGAGGCCCTCCGGGACCGCTTCCTCCCCGCCCCCGCCCGCTGAGGGCAGGACACCGGCGCCCTACCACCCCCACGCCCCGTGCGAGCACCTCTTCACCCGGGGTCGCTCCGGGGCCTGGTTTGCACCTGTCACTGCCTTGCGCTATTGACGCGCCCATGTTGCCTGGAAGACACGCTGCGGCATCGCGGGTCGGGCGAGGGGACGCGGATTCCGGGTTCTGACGAATCCCGGACATCGGTGTCGCGGTAGCGGGAGGAATCACCGGGCTTCACACAGGGGGGAGGGTGCCAGACCGGAACCGGCACCCGCCACGACGCACTGAAAAGGCGAGCCATTCCAAAGGGTTGACTCGCCTCAAGGCCCTTCGGGCTCCAGCCAGCAGGTCACGAGGTCGTGGCGTGCCGATTGCAGAATCAGCGCGTCGCGTCAGATCACTGATGAACGTTTCCGGGTCCAACCGGCGGGACCCGGACCGGAAGTCCCGCAGCACCGAGCAGCCACGAGGCGACACCAACATGCGACCGTCCTCCTACAACCAGCGCACCGTTTCCAAGACTGCCAGCCTGCAGGGAGTGGGACTCCACTCCGGCGCCAAGGTGACGCTCACCCTGCGTCCCGCGCCCGCCGGGCATGGCATCGTCTTCGTGCGCACGGACCTGCCCCGGCCGGTGAGCATCCCCGCGCTGGCGGAGTACGTGGTGGACACGGCGCTGGCGACGACGCTGGGCCGCGACGGCGTGCGCGTGGGCACGGTGGAGCACTTCATGTCGGCGCTGGCCGGCCTGGGCATCGACAACGTGCGCGTGGAGCTGGACGGGCCGGAGGTGCCCATCATGGACGGCAGCGCGGCGCCCTTCGCGGCCCTCGTCCACGAGGCCGGCGTGCGCGAGCAGGAGGCGCCCAAGGAGCTGCTCGTCATCCGCAAGGCCGTGTCCGTGGTGGATGGTGACAAGCAGGCCTCGCTCACCCCGTCCAAGCACTTCCGCATCAGCTGCACCATCGACTTCGAGCACCCCGTCATCCAGGGCCAGTCCTTCGACCTGGACTTCAGCGACCGGGACTTCTCGCGCGAAATCTCCCGCGCCCGCACCTTCGGCTTCCTGCGCGACGTGGAGAAGCTGAAGAAGCTGGGCCTGGCGCGCGGCGGCTCGCTGGAGAACGCCATCGTCGTGGACGAGGTCTCCATCCTCAACCCGGACGGCCTGCGCTTCCCGGACGAGTTCGTGCGGCACAAGATTCTCGACGCCATCGGCGACGTGTCGCTGTTCGGCCGCCCCGTCATCGGGCACCTGACGGCGTACAAGACGGGCCATGCGCTCAACCACAAGCTGGTGCGCAAGGTGCTGTCGGACCCGAGCTGCTACGAAATCGTGCCCGCGCGGCGCCGCGAGCTGGAGGGCCTGGACCTGGGCTTCACCGGCCTCGCGGGGGCGCTGGAGCTGGAGCCCCTCGTCGCCTGAAGCCATTTCCTTGCAGGTCGGCTTTAGCTCGACTAGGACGCGAGCTTATGCTCAAGCCCACCCGTGTCATCCTCGCCGCTCTCCTGGCGGCCTCCATCACCGCCGGCTGTAACAAGGAGAAGGCGCCGGTCACCGCTCAGGGTCCGGCCGCCACGGCACAGCAGGCCAACGCGGGTGAGCCCGCGCCCGATGCCGTCGTCGCGACCTTCGGCGACGGGCAGAAGATTACGTACAAGGAGCTCAACGAGAAGATCTCCGAGCCGCTCTCCAACCTGGAGAAGCAGAAGCACCAGCTGCGCAAGCGCGGCCTCGAGGGCATGGTGACCGAGAAGCTGGTCGATGCCGAGGCCAAGAAGCGCAACCTGACGCAGGAGCAGTACCTGAAGGCGGAGATCGACGACAAGGTCCCCGCGCCTCCCGAGGAGCGCATCAAGGAGGTCTTCGACGGCGCCAAGGGCCAGCTGCCGCCCGGGTCCACCTTCGAGCAGATGAAGCCGCAGATCGTGGACTTCCTCAACCAGCAGCCGAAGCAGGAGCGCGCGCAGGCGCTGTTCGCGGAGCTGCGCAAGAACGCGAACGTGCAGATCACCCTGCCCGAGCCCCCGCGCGCCCCGGCCGAGCGCAAGCAGGTGGCCGCCACCGGCGCCGCCAAGGGTGGCAAGGAGGGTGCGCCCATCACCATCGTCGAGTTCAGCGACTTCGAGTGCCCGTTCTGCAGCCGCGCCAACCCGGCCGTGGACCAGGTCATGAAGGAGTACGGCGACAAGGTGCGCCTGGTGTTCCGCCACTTCCCGCTCGACTTCCACAAGAAGGCGCCGAAGGCCTCCGAGGCCTCGCTGTGCGCCGGCGACCAGGGCAAGTTCTGGGAGATGCACGACCTGCTCTTCGCCAACCAGCAGAAGCTGGACGTGCCGGACCTGAAGGCCCACGCCGCCACGCTGAAGCTGGACACGGCGAAGTTCGACAAGTGCCTGGACTCCGGTGAGAAGGCCTCCGTCATCCAGGCCGACCTGGAGGAAGGCAAGAAGGCGGGCGTGTCCGGTACCCCCGCGTTCTTCATCAACGGCATCCTGCTGTCCGGGGCGCAGCCGTTCGAGGAGTTCAAGAGCATCATCGACGAGGAGCTGAAGACGGCGCAGAAGTAGTCGCGCGCGTCGACGGGGGACACGGGCCGTGGCGTCGAAACCGAAGGCCACGCCTCGTGTCAGCGGTGAGCAGGCCTCGCTCGACCTCGAGCGGCCGCTCGCCGCCGGCCTGTCCCCCTCCCGTCCCCTCTCGGCCTGGTTCCACGGGCCCGAGGGGATGGTCCTCCTCCAGGAGCCCTCCGGGTTCGCCGGCTTCCTCGCCGGCAGCCTGGGGACGCTCTCCGTCGAGGAGGTGTTCGCCCACGTCCTGTCGGGCATCCGCAGCGGCCTGCTGGCCGTGCAGCACGGCACGGTGCGCCGCACGGTGTCCTTCCGGGACGGGCAGGTGGTGTTCGCCACGTCCACGGAGCGCTGGGAGCGGCTGGGCGCGGTGCTGCTGCGGCTGGGGCTGCTGACGCAGGCGCAGCTGACGCAGGCGCTGTCGCGGGTGACGCCCTCGCGGCGCATCGGCCAGGTGCTCACGTCCGAGGGCCTCGTCTCGGAGGCCAACCTCTACAGCGCCATGACGTACGTGGTGCGCGAGGTGGTGCTCAGCCTCTTCGACCTGGTGGACGGCAGCTTCCTCTTCATCGAGGGCCCCGCGCCCATGGCGGACGTGGTGAAGCTGCCCGAGCGCACGCGGGAATTGGTGCTCACCGGCATCAAACGGGCGGAGGAGCTGTCCCGCCTGCGCCGCCGCTTCCAGGAAGACATGCGCGTGGAGCCCGGCCCGGAAGGCGCTCTGCCCGGCGAGGCGCGCCTCTTCACGCGGCTGGGCGCGGGCGCCCCGCTGGGCGACGTGCGCGCGCTCTACGAGGGCGGGCCCTACGCCTTCTACACGTGGCTGGACGAGGCCGTGCGCGGCGGCCACCTGGTCGTGCGTGCCCCCGCGCCGCCCCCGGCCCCCGGGCCCGCGGTGGAGGGCATGGCCTGGGAGCTGCTGTCCGCCGAGGAGCGCTACAATCTGCTGCTGTCCCTCATCCACCGGGCGCTGCGCGACGCGGGCCGGGAGGAGGACTTGCTGCGCGGCTTCCTGGACTCGCCACCGGCGGGCCTGGAGGACGCCTTCGCCGGGGTGACGCCCGGCCCGGACGGGCGGGTGGACGTGGCGCGGCTGGGTGCCAACCTCGCCGGGGGTGGCGAGGCGGTGGGGAGGGCCCTCACCCTGGAGGCGATGGACGCCATTGTCTCCTATGCGCTGTTTTCGGCGCGCAACGTGCTCCCTCCCGAGGTGGCAGAGAGGCTGTCCAACACCTACCGCACACTCCAGGGGGGACTGGCCTAGGGGGCGCCCCGTGCCCACGTTCGCGTTCACGGCCTTAGCGGGCGGGGGACGAGCGACATGGGCGCGATGCGGAAGCTGGCGTGGGGACTCCTGGTGCTGAGCACGGCCTGCAGCGGCTCTCGCGCGGCGGTGCAGGACTCCCGGGGCGGGGACGTGGGCCTGGAGCAGGGCGTGGGCGGCTCCGGGACGGCGGGCCACTCCACCGCCCGCCGCTACGTGGACGAGGACCTGGGCTTCGAAATCATCCGGCCCACGGCGGACTGGCAGCTCGACGAGACGAACGAGCGCACGCCGGAGGGGCTCTCCATTCCCGTCATCCTCCGCCACAACACCTCCGGGGCGCAGGTGGTGCTCCAGGTGGCCCCGGCGGTGGCGTCTCCCACCCAGTTCGCGGAGCGGCTGACGGAGGGGCTGCGCCAGCAGCCGGGCTTCACCACCACGGACCCGGCGCCGATTCCGCTGTCGGAGAACGCGGTGGGCTTCGACTTCCAGGTGGGGGACTCGGTGCTGGGCCGCGTCGCCGTGCGCGAGGGCCGGCCGGGCCGCGTCCTGATGATGCTGGCCACGTGGCCCGCGGAGTCGCCGGACGGCGTCACCCAGAGCGTGGACGCCCTCATCGCCGGCGTCCGTCCGCTGCCCGGGCCGGAGCAGACTCCGGCCACGGTGTCCCAGGCGCCGCGCCGCTAGACGCGCCCCAGTCCAGACGGCGTTGCTACCGCGCGGCCTTGCGCGCGGCCTTCTTCGCCGGCTTGGGAGCGGGCGTCGCGGGCTCGTAGGCCTCGGGGTTGGAGGCCATCGTCTCCGTGCGCAGCCGCACCCACTCCACCAGCGTGCGCAGACCCGAGCCCGTGCCACCCTTGCTCAGGTAGCCGCGCTCCTTGGGGCTGTTGGACGGGCCGGCGATGTCCAGGTGCACCCACGGCGTGTCCCCGACGAACTCCTTGAGGAAGAGGGCGGCGTTGATGGAGCCGCCCCAGCGCTCGCCGGAGTTCTTCATGTCGGCGACCTCGGAGCGCAGCGCGTCCTTCTGCAGCTCCGTCACCGGCAGGCGCCACATCTCCTCGCCCGCGGTGCGCGCGGACTGGAGCACCTCGTTCACCGTGCCGTCGTGGTCGCCGAAGGCGCCGACGATGTAGTTGCCCAGGGCGATGATGCAGGCGCCCGTCAGCGTGGCCAGGTCGATGACGGCGGACGGCTTGTGCTCGACGGCCCAGGTGAGCATGTCGCCCAGCACCAGGCGGCCCTCCGCGTCCGTGTTGGTGATCTCCACCGTCTTGCCCAGGCGCGAGGTGAGGATGTCGCCCGGCTTGTACGCGGTGCCCGAGGGCATGTTCTCGCACGCGCCGATGAAGGCGTGCACGGGGAAGGGCGGCTTGAGCGCGGCGATGACCTTCATGGCGCCCAGCACCGCGGCCGAGCCCGCCATGTCCGTCTTCATCTCCACCATGCCCTCGGTGGGCTTGAGGGACAGGCCGCCCGAGTCGAACGTAATCGCCTTGCCCACCAGCGCCAGCGGCGCGCGCTTCGCGTCGCGCGCGTTCTTCGGCGTGTAGACGACGTGGATGAGGCGCGGCTCCTCGGCGCTCCCGGCGGTGACGCCCAGGAACATGCCCATGTTGAGCTTCTCGATTTCACGCCGGCCGCCGATGGTGACCTGCAGGCCGCCTTCCTTCGCCGCCTGCCGCGCGGCCTCGGCCAGCACGGTGGGCGTCACCGCGTTGGGCGGCTCGTTGACCAGGTCTCGCGCCCAGTTGGTGGCGTCCGCCACGCGCTTCGCCAGGGCCAGCGCGTCCTCCAGGCCCTTCGACTTCTCTCCGCCGTCGGGCAGCACCAGGGAGACCTTGCTCACCTTCGCCGGGTTCTTGTCCTCGCGGGCGGAGGACTTGTACTTGTCGAAGCGGTAGGCGCCCAGCGCCAGGCCCTCCACCACCGCGCGCACCGTGTTCTCCGCCGCGTCCGTGGCCGGCAGGACGAAGGCCACCGAGCCCGCCTTCAGCCGCAGCGCGGCCTTCACCGCGCGCCCGGCGGCCAGGCGCAGCACCTCCGGGTGGAAGCGGGCGCGGTTGCCCAGCCCCAGCAGCAGCACGCGCTCCGCGGTGGCGCGGCCATGCGTGTGGATGAGGAAGGACTGCTCGGCCTTGGCCTTGAAGCCCTCCTGGGCGGCGGCGCCGCGCAGGCGTCCCTCCAGGGCGGAGTCGGCCGCGGCCAGGGAGGACGGGGCGGTGTCCGCCAGCTCGCCCTCGAAGAGCGGGATGACGAGCAGCTCGCCGCTTGCCTTCGTGACGTCGCCGGAGACGAAGCTGAAATTCATGGGCCGATGAGCTCCTGAACGGATGGAAGGGGATGCAGAAGGTCGCGGACTGTAACGCCCACCCTGTTGCGCGCAAAGCGCTCGATTTCATTCGAGCATTGCAATGACGGGGTGCACTGGATAGCAGTGTGGGGAATGCCCACGTTGCTCATGCATCTGACCGCCATCGAACGGATGGCCGCCAATCCGGGAGACCTTCCGGCGGACTGGGTGCGCGCGCTCGCGGAGGACCTGCCGTATGCGCGCTTCGGCGCGGCGCTGCCGGACCTGCCGCTGTGTGAAGGCGTGCGCGGCGGGCTGTCGGCCTTCCTTCCGGAGCGGGAGCCGCCCCTCTTCGCCCGGCTGTACCACGAGCGCGCGCCGGTGGGCTTCGGCCTGAAGATGGCGGAGCTCGTGGCCACCGGTGCGCTGGTGGGCAACGAGGCGGGGCTCGCGCTGCTGGCGGGCTACTTCACGCACCTGTGCATCGACCGGCGGCTGTACCCCGTCGTCGACAGGCTGGTGCACCGCCACCGCCGCCGCGGCGAGCGAGCGCGCGACGCGCACCGTGAAATCGAGTGGGCGCAGACGCTCTTCTACCTGCGCGAGCTGCACGGCGTGGACCTGCTGGGCACGCCCCGGCTGCGCGAGAAGTGTCAGGTGGTGAAGAGTCCGGGCTTCCCGTGGCGGGGCATCGGTCGCGGCATCTACGAGCTGGTGCGCCTGTCGTCGCAGGAGCGCGTGGGCCAGGCCCCGTCCAAGGCGGACGTGGATGGCTGGGTGCGCGGGCTGTACATCTCCGGACTCTTCCTCTCCAGCCCGGTGGGCCGCGCGCGCGCGCTGCCGGCGTACGCGCACCTGTCCTTCCAGGAGCTGTACCGCAACGACGCCTTCGACTTCTCCGGAGAGGTGGAAGGTGCGCTGGAGTCGGCGCGTGGCGTGCTGCGCAGGTTGCACGGCTACATGGCGAGGGGCACCTTCACGCCACGTACGCGTGCGCGCTTCCTCGAGGTGTTCCCCGAGGGCACGCTGGGCGCGTGTGCCGCATAGCGTCGGCCCGGACTGACGCGTTTCCCGCAACTCCTCGCGCGCAGGGCAGGCATCCTGGCGAGCATTCTTCCCAGGGGGGAATGCCGCTGTCCGAACCAGGGGACCGCTCCTATCCTCGTGAAGGAATGACGGTCCTACTCCTCATGATGGCGGGCGGCCTCGCGGGCTCTCTCGGGGCGATGCTTGGCATCGGAGGAGGCATCGTCCTGGTCCCCGCGCTGGTGTTGCTGTTCGGTATCCCCCTGGAAGAGGCGGTGCCCGCGAGCCTCATGTGCGTGGTGGCCAACTCGTGCGCGGCGGCCGCGGGCTACGTGCACAACCACCTGAGCGACATCCGGCTGGGGCTGACGCTGGAGCTGGCCACGGTGATGGGCGCCATCGTTGGCGGGCTGGTGGCGGCGATGGTTGCTCCGGCGATGGTGGCCGTGGTGTTCGGCCTCTTCACCCTCTACGTCGCCCTGCAGATGATGCTGCTGTGCTCTCCGCGGCAGGAGCCGGCGACGCTGAGTGACTACACGCCGACGAACTACCCGCTGGGCATCTCCGGCTCCTTCGTCGCGGGCGGGCTGTCCTCGCTGCTGGGCGTGGGCGGAGGCCCACTGAAGGTGCCGCTGATGAGCTACGGCATGCGGGTGCCGTTCAAGGTGGCCAGCGCCACCAGCAACCTGATGATTGGCGTGACGGGGGCCGCGAGCGTGGCGGCCTACGCACTCCGCGGGCACCTGAAGCTGGCGCTGGTGTCCCCGCTGGTGGTGGGGGTCCTGGTTGGCGCGTACGTCGGCGGCAGGCTGATGCCGAAGATGCCCACGGCGGTGCTGAAGAAGCTCTTCGCCGTGGTGCTGCTGGTGGTCGCGAGCCAGATGCTGTGGAAGGGAGGGGCGGGACTGTGGCCGAGCATGGTGAAATGAGCGAGCCGGACTCATCCGGCACGGAGGGACACGTGGTGTCCGCGGCGGTGATGGCGGACACGCATGGGGCCCACAACGTGATGACGCCTGGGGCGGAGCAGGCCCTGGCGCCCGAGGTGGACGCGGAGCCCATCACCCAGCCCGGCCTCGACGTGGCCCCGGTGGGACGGGCGCGCCGCCGGGACCTGGCCGTCGCGGGAGACCGGTGGATTGCCCGCGTGCTGCGCGGCGGTGCGGTGGTGAGCGGGGGGATGTTCGTGGTGTCGCTGGGGCTGGAGGCGCTGCCCCAATCCGAGAATGTGCACGTCGCCATCGACCTGCTCCGCAAGGGCGCGGCGTCGCTGCTGCTGGTGACACCGGTGGCGCGGCTCGCGGTGGCGGGGACGCTGCTGGGCCTCAAGGGCGAGTGGCGCTACACCATCATCGCCGCGGGCGTGCTGGGCCTGCTGGCCATCGCCGTCGGCGCCGGCATCCAGGCCTGAGCTGACGTGAGGAGGGCGCTCTCCCCGGCAACGGGGATGAGCGCTCAGACTCCGCGCGCGGCGAAGTGGGCCAGCACGTTGCGGACCTTGGCGACCTCGTCCGCGCGGCCCTGATCTTCATACAGCGGCAGCACCGCCTCGAACTGGGCGCGGGCCGCGGCGAAGTCCTGCAGGTAGTAGCAGGACAGGCCCAAATCCCACCGGGCGCGGGCCTCGTACGCGTGGTCGTGCAATTGCTCGTAGAGCTCCACCGCGCGCAGCAGGTGGGGGCGGGCGCCGTCATGGTTGCCCAGCAGGCCCTCGGACTCGCCCAGCAGCAGGTGGCCCTGCGCGAGCGCCTCCGGGTCCTCGCCCTGCTCCAGCAGCGGCACGGCCTCCAGGAAGCGCTTGCGGGCGGGCTCGTACTCGCCCTTCTCCATGCGGATGTCGCCGATGTCGAGCAGCAGCCGCGCCACGCGGTCCGGGTTGCGCGTCTGGCGCAGGAGGATGAGGGCCTCCTGGTACTTCTCCTCCGCGGCCTCCGGCTGGCCCATGGCGCGCAGGGACTCGCCGATGCAGGCGCGGGCCAGGGCCTCGCCCTCGCGGTCCTTCGCCTCGTTGAAGAGCATGGCCGCCTGGGCGATGCGCTCCATGGCGCCGCGGTGGTCCTCGAAGTGCGCCTTCACCACGCCCAGGCCGAGCAGCGCCTGCGCCTGGCCGGGCTTGTACTTCGCCTGCTGGAAGAGGCCGAGCGCCTCCTCGTAGCACTCGCGGCTCGCGGCATGGTCCTCCACCAGGCCGTGCAGCTCCGCCAGACTCACCAGCCCCTGGCCCACCTCGGTGGGCGAGCCGGTGATGCGCAGCGGGGCCAGCGCGTTCTTCTGCTGCTGGATGGCGTCGAGGATGTGGGCGCGTTGGGTGTCGTCGGGAGCGTGCATGTCGACCTCAGGCGTCGCCACCCTTGCGGCGCCGGGACGGCTTGTCCAACGAATCGTCCTTCTCAGTCCCGTGAGTCCCGTTGACGGTGAGCGAGCCGTTCATCGGGAGCACCTCCACCCCGCCGCCATGCGCGTGGGCTGGGCCGCCATTCTCCCCCATCTGGTGGATACGCTCCTTCTCCACCTTGTCGGCCTTCTCGTGGACGAGCAGCGGGGAGAAGAAGCAGTCCTTCTTCGTGTACTCGTCGAAGGCGAAGGCGAAGCGGTAGCTGGCGGCCGCGCGCTGGTTGCAGTCCGTGCGCTCGCAGAAGCGGCAGGAGATGCCGGACGGAATGGCGTCCTTGCGCAGGTCCGTGGTGGGCAGGCCGTAGGCCAGGTACTTCGCGTTCTCCGCGTGGGTGCCCAGGCCGATGGAGTAGGCCGTGCCCTTGACGATGGAGCCTTCAATGGGCTGCAGCTGCACCTTGGCGAAGCAGAAGTACGTCGTCCCGTCCGGCATGATGGAGTACTGCCGGGTGATTTGGGACGGGTTGAGGAAGGCCAGGTGCACGGCCCACTTGGCGCACGAGCCGCCGCCGGTGGCGAAGCGGATGCCGGTGCCGCTGTAGCGCTTGGAGATGTTGCCGGCGATGTCCGCGCGCAGGAAGTGGAAGGGGATGCCGGGGCGCTTGGGGTCCGACAGGTTGCAGAGCCGGTGGGCCACCGTCTCGTAGGTGGAGCCGAAGATGCTGGAGAGCAGCTCCACGTCGTAGCGCGTGCGCTGCACCTCCTTGAAGAAGTCCCCGTAGGGGAGCATCAGCGCGCCAGCGAAGTAGTTGGCCAGGTTGACCTTGATGAGCCGCTCCGTCTCACCGTGGCGCATGCGGCCCGCCACCATGATGCGCTCCACCAGCTTCTCGCGGTCCATCACCAGCAGGCCGATGGACGCGGCAATCTGGAACTTCAGCGGCTGCTCGGTGAGGAAGGGCGACAGGGTGAGCGTCTTCTCCTCCGGGTCCAACCGCCGCACCACGGACGAGCCGCTGGGCGCCGGGTCGTCGAAGAGGACGCGGTAGCCGAAGCGCTCCTCCAGCAGCCGGATGAGCTGTCCGCTGGTGAGCTGCCGCTCCAGGCGCACGTCACGGCGCAGCGCCTCCGCCTGCTCCTCCAATTCCGGGAAGAAGTTGCGGTGCTTCTCCAGGAAGTCGCTGACCTCGTCGAAGGGCGAGTAGTCGAAGCGGACGCCCGGCACCGTGCCGTTCTGCGCGCCACCCTGCGCGCGGGTGCGCTCCTCCACGTTGAGCTGCGCCAGCACGTTCTCCAACTGCGTGCGCGTGTTCTTGTAGAGGTTGAAGAGCGCGGCCACCGTGCCGGCCAGCTTCGGCTCGGCGGACAGCGACTGGAGCGACTCGGGGTCGATGTCGAGGCTCTTGAGCAGCGGCTCGTCCAGCAGCTTCGCCAGCGCCTCGTCCACGCGGCCCTCGCCGAGCGTGGACATGAACTGCTCGGGGTCCTGGTCGAAGTAGCGCAGCGCCTTCCAGAGCAGCGGGAAGGGCATCACCCGCTTCCCCTTCTCGATGAGGTTCAGGTACGCGGGGGACACACCCAGGTCCTTGGCCGCGTCTGCTTGCTTGATGTTGCGTGCAAGGCGCAGCCCTCGGAGCTTCAGGCCCACGTTGGCGTTCAGTGCGTTGTCGTTCATGGCCGAGTCGAGGCCCTCTGGAGCACGCCGGACCTCGCGCACCTGGGACCTGGATCCACTTTGCAAATCGATTTACCGATTTGCAATGAACGTTTTCGGGCGGGGGGCCCCCTGTCCGGCGGGCGACGGAACAGCTGTCCGCCTCCACTACGGAGCTGTAGAAATGCGCGTAAGCGCATGTAATTACGGTGCTTTGGGGCTGTGGGAGTGTTCGCTCCAGCGCGCCCCCGCCGCGGCTTGTCAACCGTTTACTGGCGCACTGCGCCATGTGACCTGGAGTGCGTCAGTAAACGCGGATTCACGGTTTACAAAGCAAGGGCGTCCAGTGGTGGGGACACGTAGGAGTCGATCATCCGGTGGCCCGGCGGAAGACGAGCGACGCGTTGGTGCCGCCGAAGCCGAAGGAGTTGCTCATGACGGCGTCCAGGCGCGCGGGGCGGGCGGTGTTGGGCACGCAGTCCAGGGCGATGCGGGGGTCCTGACGCTGGAGGTTGATGGTGGGCGGGAGGACCTCGCGGGTGAGGGCGAGGATGCTGATGACGGCCTCGGCGGCGCCAGCCGCGCCGTTCATGTGGCCCGTCATGGACTTGGTGGAGGAAATGGCGACGGTGCGCGCGGCGTCGCCGAAGACGCGGGCGATGCCCTCCATCTCCAGCACGTCGCCGAGGTCCGTCGAGGTGCCGTGGGCATTGATGTAGCCGATGTCCGCGGGCGTGAGGCCGGCGTCCTTCATGGCGCCGCGCATGCTGCGCTGGGCGCCTTCGTGCTCGGGGGCGGGCGCGGTGACGTGGTGCGCGTCGGAGGTGGCGCTGTAGCCGGACAGCTCGGCGTAGATGCGCGCGCCCCGGGCGCGGGCGTGCTCCCACTCCTCGAGCACGAGCATGCCGGCGCCCTCGGCGAGCACGAAGCCGTCGCGGTCCGCGTCGAACGGGCGGCTGGCCTCCTGGGGCGCGTCGTTGCGGGTGGACAGCGCCTTCATCGCGGCGAAGCCGCCCACGCCCAGCAGTGAGATGGGCGCCTCGGAGCCGCCGGCCACCGCCGCGTCGAACTCGCCGCGCTGGATTCCGCGCATCGCCTCGCCAATGGCATGGGCGCTGGTGGAGCACGCGGAGTTGGTGGACCACGAGGGGCCCTTGATGCCGTGGCGCATGGTGACGTAGCCGGGCGCCAGATTGATGATCATCTGGAGGATGAAGAACGGGCTGATGCGGTCCGGCCCCTTCTCCATCGCCTTGCGGTAGGTCTCCTCCAGGCTGGAGATGCCACCGATGCCGGAGCCGATGATGGCCGCCACGCGCTCGGCGTTCTCCGGGGTGATTTTCAGCCCCGAGTCCGCGATGGCCATGTCCGCCGCCACCACCGCGAACTGCGCGAAGCGGTCCATCCGCCGCACCTCGCGCCGGTCGATGTAGTCCTCCGGTTGGAAGTCCTTCACCTCGCCAGCGATGCGGCAGTCCAGCCGGCTCGCGTCGAAGAGGGTGATGGGGCCCACGCCGCTCCGCCCGCCCACCAGGGCCTCCCAGCTCTTCTCCACTCCCGTGCCACAGGGGCTGATGAGCCCCAGCCCGGTCACCGCGACACGCCGCTTCTCCATGGCTCTCTCCGTCTCCCACGCGCACCGGCGGCCTTGAACGGGCCTGTCTGCCCGGCTGCCCGCTTCTCCACGTGCGCTCGATGGGACTTTGTATTATGGGCATCATGCCATCAGGGCAAGTAGATGCGACCGGGCGCTGGAATCCCCGGAGCTGCATTGGATGACGAGTATCATTCAAATGGAGGAAGCACCGATGAGCCAGGGGAGCGCTGGGAGCCGGACCCGGACCGTGACGTGGAGGGACCCGCGCGAGGGCGTGGCCGCGGCCAGGACGCTGTCCGGGCTGGAATACCTGCGCGCCATCGTCCGAGGTGAGGTGCCGGGGGCGCCCATCGCCGAGCTGATGGGGTTCGCTCCGGTGGAGGTGGACGAGGGGCGGGCGGTGTTCGTGGTGGAGCCGGCGGAGTACCACTACAACCCCATCGGCACGGTGCACGGTGGGCTGGCGGCCACGGTGCTGGACTCGGCGCTGGCGTGCGCGGTGCACTCCACCTTGCCGGCGGGGTCGGGGTACACGACGCTGGAGCTGCATGTGAATCTCGTGCGCGCGATTGCTCACGACACGGGCCGGCTGACGTGCACGGGCGAGGTCATCCATGTGGGTGGGCGGGTGGCCACGGCCCAGGCGAAGCTGACGGATGCGGCGGGGAAGCTGTATGCCCACGGCACCACCACGTGCATGCTGTTCCGGCCCCCGGGCGCGGGAGGCCGCGAGTAGGAGAGGAAGCGATGCGGTACGGACCAGAGCACAAGCAGGCCACGCGCGAGCGCATCCTGGCGGCGGCGGAGAACCTCTTCCGCAAGCAGGGCTTCGAGGGCGCGAGCGTGGAGCGCGTCATGCGCGCGGCGGGGCTGACGGTGGGGGGCTTCTATGCCCACTTCGCCTCGAAGGACTCGCTGCTCGCGGAGTCCGTGCGCGCCTTCTTCCAGCGCAACGGCGAGCGGTGGCTGGGTGGGCTGGAGGAGTTGCGGGGCGCGGAGTGGCTGAGCCACTTCGTGCGCCGGTACCTCAACCGCCACATCCGCGACAACATGGAGACGGGCTGCATCCTGCCGTCGGTGTTGTCGGACCTGGGGCGAGGGACTCCGGAAGCGCGCGAGGCCTTCGCCGAGGGGGTGGAGGGGCTGGTGGCGGAGATGGTGGTGCGCGTGCCGGGCGAGGATGGCGTCACCGCGCGGAAGCGGGCGCTGGCGACGGTGACGTCCCTCATCGGCGCGATGACGCTGGCCCGGGCGACGAAGGGCCTGCCCCTGTCGGATGAAATCCTGGAGGCGGCGCGGGAGTTCCTGCTCGCGGACGGGAAGGGGACGGAAGCGGCCCCTGCCTCGCGGAAGAAGTCACACTGAGCGGCGGACCCCGTGTCGTGCGCTGACCCACCCGAGAAGGCCCGGGGGGCTCACCACCACCGGATGCCTCCGCGCGGGCCCCGGCGCGTCGTGTTCCGCCAGAGCGCATGGGCGCCCACGGCCAGCAGCATCCAGATGATGCCGAACCCCACCAGGTACATCCCCACCAGCACGGCGGTGAGGACGTACCAGTGGAAGTGTTCCTTCCAGCGCAGCCGGGCCGGCCTGCCGACGACTTCGCTCACCGGCCGCCAGGGCTCTGTCTCGGAGGTGCGAATCTGGTCCGTCGGGTCCACCAGTCCCGTCGACAGCGCCTGGCGGACCTCATCCAGTCCGCCATAGGACAGCTCACCCTCGGGACTGCGGATGCGTATGGGCATTGCGCATGACTCTAGGGCCACCGGCCTCCCGGGAGCCACCTGCGTCACGCGCAGCCACAAGGCGGTGTGTGGCGGAGTGTTCCCACTCGACGTGAGGCGCGCGGCGTGTCGCCAGGCGTATTCTCGCGTCCGCTGACGGAGCGCTTCGAGGTGACGCGTGGGACGTAGACGCAGCCGGACCGGAGGCACCGCCCGGGTAGCTCCCTGGAGGGCCCGTGCACGTTCGTCCGTCATCCTCCTGCTCGCGCTCGCGGCCCTGTCCTGCCAGACGCCGGCACGCCCGCGTCCGACGGGAGACCCGGCGGCGCTGCGCTACAACCTCACCTACGTGCGCGAGCCCGAGCACGCCATCGACGTAGAGGTGGTGCTGGCGAAGGGCTCTCCGCGCGAGTTCCTCTTCAGTGAGCCCGGCGGTGTGGACACGGTCCACGTCTGGAGCGACGACGGACAGGTGCGCTCGCTGCGGGTCCACGAGGACGGGCTCCGCCTTCCCGCCGGCACGCGCTTCCTGCGCTACCGCTACGCGCTGGATGCACGCATCCGACAGCACGGGCCCGGCTTCTTCATCGGCGTCGGCGATGGCGACGCGCGCCATGTCGCCGGGCGTGAGTACCTCATCCGTCCGCGCGTGGTGACGCCGGACCTGCGAGTGGAGCTGTACTTGGAGGGCGTGGACGCGCTGCTGCCGTGGCAGCCGGGGGAGGGGGGGCTCTACCGCCTGCGCGGTGAGGACCTGGTGGACTCCGGCTTCCATGGCTTCGGCGGGCGCCGCTGCCAGGTCCAGCTGCCGGACGCGGTGCTGGACGTCGCCATCCTCGGACGCTTCTCGCGTCTGGACGACGCGTCCATCTGCGCGTGGCTGCGGCAGGCCGCGGAGGAGGTGCGCACCGTGCGCCGCGCCTTCCCGTATCCGCGCATCTCCGTGCGCGTCATCCCCGCGTCGGCGCGTCGCGGCTCCGGCCTCTTCGGCATGGTGCAGTGGAGCTCGCCGCCCAGTGTCTCCATCCTCGTGGGCCGGGACACGGACGCCACCTCCTTCAAGCGGGACTGGGTGGCCGTGCACGAGCTGCTGCACCTCACCCACCCTGTCATCCTCCCGCGCGTGCCCTGGCTGTCGGAAGGACTGGCCACCTACTACACGGAGGTGGCGCGCTCGCGCTCCGGGCGGCAGAGCGCGCAGCGTGCATGGGAGGAACTCGTGGACGGCTTCGCTCGCGGGCGGGCCCAGGCGGGCGGGCGCACCATGGAAGAGGTGGTGGCGGGCAGTCCCTACTCGCTCGGCGTCTACTGGACGGGCGCGCTCTTCGCCTTGCATCTCGATGTGGAATTACGCCGTGTCACTGAAAACAAGCGCCGGCTGGAGGACGTGCTGGAGCTGCTGGCCGAGCGCGGCCCCACGTCCACCTTCGGTGCCTTCGGAGCGGCGGTGGACTCTGTCGCGGGCCAGCCGCTGTTCGGCGCGCTGCTGGAGCGGCACCTCCGGCGACCTTCTTTTGCGGAGGCGGAAGGTCTGCTAGAAGCCTTGGGGGTCAGGACTGACACGGGCGAAGTCAAGCTGGTGCCGGCCCGTGACAGCCTGTTGCGTGAAGCGTTGGACGGTCGGCGCACCCGCGGCGCCGGCTTCTGAACGGAACCCGCGGGAAGGCGCTGTAACCGGCGGACGGGAGCTGCGTACCGGATGCATCCGCGCATCGCTGACATCCGTAAATGAGGTCCGTCATGTCCCGCACGTTCCTGGCGCTCGCCGCCCTCCTGTCGCTTCCCGCACTCGCGGCCGAGCCCGCCGCCGCGCCGCGGGCCTTCGTCTTCAATGACCCGAACAGCCGCGACACCGTGGCCTTCATGCTGGACGCGCCGCTGGAGGTCATCAACGGCCTGTCCAACGAGGTTCGCGGCCGCGTGGAGGTGAAGGGCACCAAGGCCAGCGGGAAGTTCCAGCTGCCCGTGAAGTCCATCAAGACGGGCAACGACACGCGCGACGAGCACCTGCGCAATGACCGCTGGCTGGACGCCGCGAAGTCCCCGGACATCGTCTTCGAGTTCGTCGACCTGGCCCTGCCCTCGGCGCTGGAGGCGGGCAAGCCGGTGAAGGTGAAGGGCAAGGGCCGCTTCACCCTGCGCGGTGTGACGCGCGAGGAGCCGGTGGAGGTGACGGCCACGTACTTCAAGGAGTCCAGCGAGACGAAGAACCGCGCGGCGGGAGACCTCCTGCGCGTGCGTGCGAAGTTCCAGATTCCGCTCGAGGCCTACGGCATCCAGCGGACGGAAGCGCTGGTGCTCAAGGTGGGCGAGACCGCCGAGGTCAACGTCGACGCCTGGGGCTCCACGCAATTCAAGCTGTAACGCTGTAGTTCACCCCCCAATGCAGTACCGAAAGGAAGCAACACCATGAACGTCAAGACCCTGGCGGCGATTGTCGGCACCCTGTCCCTGTCCGCGCTGGCCACCGGCTGTGCGTCCACCAAGTCCGCGGAGGCCCAGCCGGCCACCGCCGAGAAGGGCGCCGAGGGCAGCTGCGGCGCGAAGGCCACCGAGGCGAAGGGCGCCGAGGCCGCCTGCAACGGCCAGAAGCAGGAGGCCGCTCCGGCCGCCACGCCGGAGAAGGGCGCCGAGGGCAGCTGCGGCGCCGGTTCCTGCGGCGGCGCCAAGAAGTAGTCGCGTCCCTGGCGGGGGTCGGTGAAAGCCGGCGCCCTGCTGTCCGGGCGGTGGGAGGAATGCTCCCGCCGCCCGTGTCGTTCCTGCCTCCCGAGGAGGAGTGCCCCGGTGGTGACGTACGCGCGGAGACACGGACTGAAGCCGCTGGGCGCGGGCATCGGGCTGCGGCGGAGCTTCTACGAGGAGCTGCCCCGCACCGTTCGCACGCTCGACTGGGTGGAGGTCATCCCGGAGAACTTCCTCTCGCTGGGCGGCCGGCCGCAGCGCACCCTGAACGCCTGCGCGGAGCGGTGGCCGGTGCTGCCGCACGGCGTGGGGCTCGACATCGGCGGGCCGGATGCGCTGGACGTGGACTACGTCACGCGGCTGGCGGCGCTGGTGGCGCGGGTGGACGCGCCGTTCTTCTCGGACCACCTCTGCTATTCGCGGCTGGGCGGCGTGTACCTGCATGACCTGCTGCCGCTGCCCTTCACCGAGGCCGCCGTGGAGCACGTGGTGCCGCGCGTGCGCGAGGTGGTGGCGCGCGTGGGTCGGCCCTTCCTGCTGGAGAACCCGAGCTACTACGCGCACATGCCGGGCGGCACGCTGTCCGAGGCGGACTTCCTGCGGCACGTGGTGGAGCAGGCGGACTGCGGGCTGTTGCTGGACGTGAACAACGTCTACGTCAACGCGCTCAACCACGGGTATGACCCGCGGGCCTTCGTGGACGCGCTGCCGCTGGAGCGGGTGGTGCAGGTCCACCTCGCCGGCCACACGCGCTACCCGGACGTCATCATCGACACGCACGGAGACCGCGTCTGCGGGGACGTGTGGTCGTTGTATCGGTATGTGCTGGAGCGCACCGGCCCGGTGGCGACGCTCATCGAGTGGGACCAGGACATCCCCTCGCTGGACGCGGTGCTGGACGAGGCGGACGTGGCGCGCGGCGCGCTGCGGGAGGTGGCGGGGCGATGAAGCCGGCGCTGAAGCACTTCTTCGACAGCATGGGCACGTACTTCGCCCGCCCCGGCGCGGAGTCGCTGGAGCGGCTGTACGCGGAGCACCCGGGCTGGGACGCGGCGCGCGGGCGCGTGGCCGTCTATGGCGACTTCGTGCGCGGGCATGTGCGCGGCGTGCTGGAGAAGGTCTTCCCGCTCGTGCGCGGCGCGGTGGGCCCGGAGGCGTGGGGTGCGCTGGTGGAGGGCTACACGCTGACGCGGCCCGCGCGGCACCATGAGCTGAACCACCTGGCGGAGGGCTTCCCGGCCTTCGTCGCGGACGCGGTGGCCGCGCGCGGGCTGGCAGCCTTCGTCCCCGCGCTGGCGCGCTTCGAGTGGACGGACTTCGCGGTGTTCGCCTCGGAGGAGTCCGCGCCGGAGCGGGTGGAGCGGCTGTCGGCCAACCCCACGCTGGCCGTGCTGGAGCATCCCTTCCTTCTTTGCGCGTACGTGCGGGCGCAGGGGGCGCGGACGGAGCCGGAGGCGGGGCAGGAGCTGGCCTTGCTGTGGCGCCACCCGGAGCACCTCGTCACCTACTACGTGGAGGCCACGCCGCCCGCGCTGCTGGTGCTGAAGATGGCGGTGGAGGGGCTGTCCGCCTCGGACGTGGCTGCGGCCACCGGCATGCCCGAGGCGGAGCTGCGGAGCTCGGTGGAGCGCTTCTCCCGCGACGGGCTGGTGCTGGCTCCGCGCGGCTCCGAAGGCTGAAGCACCTGCCCCTCGCCTGGAAGCCACCGGGCGCCGTGCCCGTGTTGGCTCCGCGTGGTTCCGCACGCCCCGGCGTGGCGAGGTCCGCGGCGCGGCTCCGCTCGCACGGGGACCCTCCTAAGGCCCGGAGTACGTCGCCACGCCCTTGCTGGTGCCGATGTAGCGACCACCCTCCGGCCCCGCGAGCAGCGCGCGCACGTCCGCGTCGGGCAGGCCCTCCTGCTCGGTGAGCAGCGTGACGATGTCCGACTGGAGGTCGTAGCGCACCAGTCCGCGCCGGGTGCCGGCCCACAGGACGTCCCGGGTGCGGGTGCCCGTGGACTGTCGCTCGAAGAGGAGCGCCTGCACCTCCTCGTCGGGCAGGGACCAGGGCGCGTCGCGGAGCGCCGGGCCGGGCCGCCCCAGCGTGCTGAAGCCCTTGCCCGTCCCCGCGAAGACCAGCCCCTCGGGGCTCACGGCCACGGCCCGCACGTCCTCGTCGGTCACCGCGGGCGGCACGTGGAGCGTCACCCTCACCTGCGCGAGCGCCGGCTCGAAGGCGTCCTCCACCTGCACCGTCACTTCGGCCAGTCCGGCCGACGTCGCGGCCCACGCCTTCACCCGCGCCGCGGTGGAGGCGGGGGAGAAGACGACCTGGCGCACCTCGCGTCCCTCCAGCAGGCGCTGGCCCACGACGATGCCCGGACGTCCTCCCAGGGAGGGATTGCTCGCGCGGGTGAGGATGAGGCCCTTGTCCGTGCCCAGCAGCAGCAGGTCGGGCGACTCCAGCGCGGCCACCGACGTCACCCGGTCGTTCGCGGCGCCCAGCGGCCCGCCCGCGAAGCGCACACACGTGCCCTCCACGCAGCGATGCACGCCTCCGCCATCCGTGCCCACGAAGAGCACCTCGCCGTCTTCGCCACGCAGGGAGAACAGCGCCGTCGCCGACTCGCTCACGCCCATGGGCGTCGAGGGCGGCCGCGCGCTGAACACCCACGCCGACTCGCCATCCACGTAGCGCAGCCCGGCGCCGATGAGGGCCAGCGACACCACGGGTCGATCATCAGTCACCGCCTCCACCAGCCAGGAGCGGCCCGGGGGCAGCACCGTGAAGGAGGCCGCGGCCCGGCTCACCGCGCCGCCCCGGTCCTCGGCGCGTAGCACCACCGTGTGCCTGCCGATGCCGGGCGCGGTGAGGTTGACCCCGGGGTTGCCGCCAGTGCCTACCTCCACGCGCCCGCCCAGGCTGTCCAGCCACGCCAGCGACGCGAGGCCGCCCCCCGTGTCCAGGTCTCTCACGAAGCCGGTGGCGAAGATGGAGTGGCCCTCGCGGCATGGCTCCTCGAGGCAGTTCGTGCCGTCCTGCCACAAGCCCTCCACCCGCACCTCCGGCGCCCCGTTCACCGTCACGGCCACCGTGGCGGTGCAGGCCAGGCCCCAGGGGTCCGTCACGGTGAGCGTCAGCACGTGGGGGCCCGGCGTGGTCAGCCGCTGCGTGGTGGCGCTGGCGCCGCTCGCCAGGGCTCCGTCGCGCGAGGACGTCCAAGCGAAGCGCAGGGCCCCTCTCAGGTCCTCCGCGTCGGTGGCCGAGCCCTCCAGCGCCAATGGCCTCCCGGCGTTCACCACCACGGTGGCGCGGGGCGCCTGGATGGAGCAGCCCGTGGGGGCCGAGTTGACGATGACGCGCACCGGCCGCGTCGCGCAGCCTCGCAGCGACGTGTCCTCCGGGTCCACCGCGCAGGCGCTGAGCGTCTGCGCGCCGGCCACGGTGAAGATGGCGGTGACGTCTTCGCCGGTGGCCAGTGGCCGGGGCGACGCGCTGGTGGACCATACGGGCGGCAGCGACTCGCCCGTCTCCGGGTCCACGCACTGGCCGCGCAGCGCGCTGGATGCGCCCAGCAGCAGGCGCGCGCTCTCCTGGGGGGCCTCGATTCCGCACCACGGGGGCAGGTTGGTGACCAGTCGGATGCGCACGCTGTCCGTGGCCGCGTTGCCCAGGCCGTCCACCACTCGCGCCGTCACCGTGTACTCGCCGGGCAGCGTGAAGGTGTGCGACAGGGCGGGTCCCGTGCCGAGCGGGAGGCTCCCCGGTTCCAGGACCCACTGGATGGCGCCGTCCAGGTTGCCCGCGCCGCCGTCGGTGTTGAAGTCCTGCGCCGTGGCGCGGAAGAGGATGGTGGACGCGAAGGGCGCGGGCTCCCCCGTCTTCACGTACACCTCTTCCTGCTCGGGGCGGGTGATGAGCACCGCGGGCGCCCGGGTGGCGCGCACCGTGACGCGCACCGTGGCGGTGGTGCTGGCGCCGGTGGCGGGGTCCGTCGCGGTACAGGTCAGCGTGTCCTCGCCCGCCACCCGGAGCGTCGCGCGCACCGCCTCGCCCTGTGGCAGCGGGCCTGTCAGCGCGGACGTCCAGTGCACCGCGCCGCCCGTCAGCCGCACGCCGCCCACGGTGATGGCTTCACACGCCAGCTCCACCGGCTCGCCCAGGTTGAAGGCGTTGCCGGGCGAGGGCTTGAGGACGGTGGCGACGGGGGCCTCCGTGCCCAGCACACTCACGCGCACGGACGCGCTGGTGGCCTGTCCACCCGAGTCCACCACCGTGGCCGTCAGCGTCTGGTCGCCCGCCTCGCGGAAGGTGGCGGTGGCCCGGACGCCGCGGGTGAGCTGCCCCTCCAGCGAGGACACCCACAGCACGCGCTCACCCAGCGTCTCGCCGTCCTCCGCGTCCTCCACTCGGGCCTCGAAGTCCACGGGCTGCCCCACGCGCAGGGGCGCCGGGCCTTCCGGCCGGAGGATGCTCAGCGTGGGCGCGGCGTTGGGCGGAGGCAGCGGGCCTGGGGGCGTGTCACAGCCTCCCAGGATGGCGGCACCCAGCAAGGCCAGGGCCATGCGGGTACGGGGGGAGGGCAGGGGAGTCACGGCTTCAGCTGCGCGGCCGGCAGACGCGGCCGGCGGCGGAGTCCTCACAGCGCAGGGCGCCCGGGCACTCGCGGTCCGTGGCGCACGGAATGGTGCACGCGCCGTCCACGCAGAGTCCATCGGTCAGCCCCTGGTCCCGGCACCGCGCGTCCCCGTCGCATTGCGTGCTGAGCCCCAGCAGGCCATGGCAGCCCTCGAAGCGTGCCGCGTCCGGCAGGCACCGGCCGCCCTGGCAGGTGAAGCCCGAGGCGCACGCGTCCTCCGCGGCTCCTTCGGCGCCGTCAGCGCACTCCGCCACGCAGGCCGCGCTGCCTTCGGGCAGGTCCTGGCACGTCGCGCCCTGCTGGCACTTCCAGTTCCCATCACACGGGGCGCACCAGGCGCCGGGGCCCTCGCAGCGGAAGCCCTTGCAGGACAGGCCCTCGCCGCACTGCGCGTCCTCGTAGCACTCCACGCACTTGTTGTTGGGCGCGCACCGCAGGCCCTCCGCGCAGCCCGTCACCGCGCAGCCGCGGTTGGCGGAGTCCTCGTCTGCTTCCAGGTCGAGCTTGATTTCCTTCTTCTCGCCGGGCCCCACGCACGCCTCGGCCTGCAGCAGGGAGAAGCCGATGGCGGACACCGTCACGCCGTAGCAGCCGTCCGGCAGCGGCCCCACCCGGAGCCGCCCCTTGTCGTCCAGCTGCAGTCGCTGGAAGGGCGTGCCCACCACGGACACCTGCGCGCCCGTCACGCGCTGTCCCTGCGCGGCCTTCACCTTCAGGTCGAAGAAGCCGGCGTCCTTCGTCGCCACTTTCTTCACGTCGATGGACTGGCCGCCCTGCACCGTCACGCCGACGCGCGCCGCCTTCTCCGCGGTGGCCACGATGAACAGCTCGACGGGGCCCGCCGGTACGCCTTCCAGCGCGAAGCGCCCCTCGGCGTCCACGTTGCTGCGCAGCCCGGGCTGGCCCACCAGCGCCACCAGCGCCACGGCCGGGTCGAACTCGGTGAGCTGACCGCGCACGGTGCCCACCCGGAAGGGGTCGTTCTTCAGGTTGCCGCACGCGCCCGCGACCAGCGCGAGCAGGGTGGCCATCGCGATGTGGAAAGTCGTGCGCATCAGAACCGATACCCCGCGCCGGCCCAACCGCCGGTGAAGCCCACGGCCTGTCCCTGTCCGTCCACCACCACGTACGTCAGCATGAGCTGGGCTTGTGACATCAGCTCCAGCCGCTCCCCGACCCGCCACACCACGCCGCCCACTACGCCGGGACTGACCGTGAAGAAACTCTGGCTGCCGGCGAAGGCCTCCACGTCGAAAGACCGCCCCAGGTACAGAGCGGCCACACGCGGGCCGGCGAACAGGGTGAATCGCTCCCACCGCCACAGGTACGGCAGCGCCGCCCCGGTGGTGAAGGTGGTGTAGCCAAAGGGCACCTCGCTGCCCGGGGCCATCCGCAGCTTCTGCCGGCCGGTGCTGAAGCCCACGTCGAAGAGCAGCGCGAAGTCCTGGAGCGGCATGTCCTCCAGCCGCAGCGACACCGCCACCTCAGGGGCCCTGGGCAGCAGCTCGTTGCGGCTGCGCGCGTCCGCGAAGGTGAACATGCCGCCCAGCAGCGACAGCGAGCGCCGGGGGAAGGCCTCCGACAGCAGCCGCTCCAGCGGCAGCCGCTCTCCCACGCCGATGTCCACCTCGCGCCGCACCAGCACCGCGTCGCCCTTGGTCAGCTCCACCGTGCGCCTGCCCGGCACCACCGCCGCGCCGCCCGGCAGGTCCGTCCGGGGCTCTCCGTCCACCTTGAGGGTGAAGCCGTCCAGCCGCGGGTTGTAGGAGAACAGCTCCGGTCGGCCCGTCCGGGCGATGCTGCCCGACAGCACCACCGGGTCCGCGCCCACTTCGAGGATTTCCGCCGAGGGCCGCTGCCGTCCCTCGGTGAAGGCGAAGGTGCGGCGGCGCGCGTAGTCATGCGCCTCCGTGGCGGTGACGGCCCCGTCCACGTTGCGGTCGGCCGTACCGCCCAGGCCCTCGATGAGGAAGTGGGTGTAGATGTCGTTGCGCAGGCCCTCGTCCTCGCGCGCCGTCTCGCCCCAGTCACAGGCGGCGAACACCAGCGAGGCTCGCGACGACTCCTCCAGGGGACGCGCGTAGAAGCCCGACTTGATGCCGGCCAGCTCCGCCTCCAGCTCCTTGGGCAGCAGCGACTTGCCGCTGCCGCTGTGGCAGGTGGCCAGCACCAGCAGTCGCCGCCGGCTGGACAGCCCGTCGAACTCCGCCTTCAGCGCGTCCATGGACAGCGCCGTCTGGGGGATGGCGCGGAAGGACGCGTCGCGCGTCACCAGGTAGCGCCGCAGCTCGCCCTGGTTGTCGCGCGCCAGCGTGCCGTGCGCGGAGAAGTAGACCACCACCACGTCGTCGGGCCGGTGCGCCTCCTTCCGGAGCTGCCGCAGCGCCGCGAGGATGGACGCGCGCGTCGTCTCCTCCGGCCGCGTGAGCACGCGCACCTGGTCGAACCGGCCGCGAGTCGGGTCCCTCAGCGCCTCCGCCAGGTCCGTGGCGTCCTTCGTGGTGTAGCGCAGGCCACGCCAGTGCGGGTCGTCGAACTCGGAGATGCCCACCAGCAGCGCCATGCGCCGGGGCGTGTAGGCCGTGGAGAGCGCCTCCTCGTCGAGCCGGAGTGGCACGAGGCCACCCTTCTCCACGGAAGCAGGGCCCGCGCACGCGGCCAGGCCCATCAGCAGGATGGATAGGAGGTGCCTCACACGCATGCCGTCAGCGGTGATTCTGACCGCTTCCGACGTTCACGTCGAACCTCGTCACCGCCAGCCGGTGCTGTTCCCAGGCCGTACTTCCTCCCACCAACACTTCCCGCACCGCGTCTGGTGAGGGCTCGTGACGTCCGGCCGAGCCCACCAGCCACAGCGTCACGGGTCCGGCCTCGCCCTCCAGGCTCACCCCGGCCAGTCCCTGAGGCCCCTGCAGGTCATGCGTCCCCGCCTCGAGCGGGAAGCGGCCGAGCAGCTCCGGGCCCTGGCCGGCCCGCTGCTGGAAGAGCAGGGCGGTGCCGGCCTCGGTGGCGTGGTAGCGCAGCAGGAGCACGTCCGCACCCTCGACGGGCGACTCGGGGTCCAACCGTCGCAGGCTGCCGTCCGCGCCCCGGGCGACCACCGCCAGCTCCAGGGCGATGTTGCCGGCCGGGCCCTTCACGCCGTCCCACCCGGTGTCCACCGCCGGGTTCGCCTCGCGCAGACGGGGCACGAGCACCACCGCCAGGACGCTGGCGGCGATGGCGCCTGCGATGAGGCCCCAACGCCGGGCCTCCGGTCGGGGCTGGCGCAGGCCGCGGCGCACGCGCGCCAGGCCCAGCTCGTCCAGCGGGGCCTGCTGCTTCGCCGCCGGGCCCAGGCCGAGCAGCAGCGCATCCACCTGTCCGTCCAGCAGGTCGGGGCCGGTGTGGGTGGCCAGGAACTCCTCACACGTCTCGCACGCGGTGGCCAGGTGCTCGCGGAAGTACGCCACCGCCTCCGGCTCCCGGCGGGCAAGCGCGCTCATCGCGTCGGCATTCAGGTGTCTCATCACGTCTCACTCCCACCGACCGGCGAGCACCCGCCGGAGCAACTCGCGCTTGATGCGGGAGCGGAACCGCTCCAGCCGCATCGTCACCGCGCTCTTTCCCACGCCGAGCTTCTCGGCAATCTCTCGCGCGGACAGCTCACCCTCGATGTAGAAGAGGTGCACCGTCCGCTTCTCCTCGCCCTCCGGCAGCTCATCGATGAGCCGCCGCACCACCTCGATGTCGCGCTCCAACTGGAGCGCCTCCGGGATGTGGGGGACTGTCTCCGGCTCCGGGTCCGCGACGTCATCTTCCAGCCGCCGCGTGCTCGACTTGCGCTCCAGCCGCGTCCGCGCCCGGTTTCGGGCAATGGACAGCAACCACGCCTCGAATGCCCCCACCTCCTTCAGCCGCGGGAGCGCACGGAACGCCCGGACGAAGGTCTCCTGGATGACGTCCTCCACCTCGTCTGGATCCAACGGGGCGAACCCCGCCACCAGCCTCGCCACCATGGGCCGGGAGCGCCGGTACAGCTCACTGTAGGCGGACGCCTCCCCGCGGGCCGCCCGCATTACCCACTCCGTCAACCCCTCCGAGGAACCCACCTGACCTCCAGACCCGCGAATCCACCCGCCGGCCACGCATCCAGGGAAAACCCGCCGCTCACGCCGGGAAGCAGCCTGGCAGTCTCCTTCCCGCTGGCCCCCGGGGGGGCTCCACGAGGAAGAATGCCGGCCCGGCCGTTCATTTTCCAAAGGACACTGCCATGCGCGTCATCAACTTCAACCCCGGCCCGGCCGGCCTGCCCCTTCCAGCCCTCGAGCGGGCCCGGGACGAGTTGCTCGACTTCCAGGGCTCGGGCATGTCCGTCATGGAGCACAGCCACCGGGGGAAGGAGTACGAGGCCGTCCACGACGGGGCCATTTCCCTCCTGACGGAATTGCTCGGCATTCCCGCCACCCATCAGGTGCTCTTCCTCACCGGCGGCGCCTCGCAGCAGTTCGCCCAGGTGCCGATGAACTTCCTCACCCCGGAGGCCGGCGCGGACTACCTGATGACGGGGGTGTGGAGCGAGAAGGCCTTCGACGAGGCGAAGTACTACGGGAAACCCCGCGTCGCGGCCACCACCGTCCAGCCGGACAAGCACTACATGCGCGTGCCGCGCCAGGACGAGCTGAAGCTGGACGCGAAGGCGGCCTACGTCCACCTCACGAGCAACAACACCATCTACGGCACGCAGTTCCACACCTTCCCGGACGTGGGCAGCGTGCCCCTCGTCGCGGACATGAGCTCGGACTTCCTGTGGAAGGGGTTCGACGTGAGCCGCTTCGGGCTCGTCTACGCGGGCGCGCAGAAGAACCTGGGCCCCTCGGGCGTGACGCTGGTGGTGGCCGACAAGGGCTTCATCGCCCGGGGCCGGAAGGACATCCCCAAGTTCTTCCGCTACAGCACCCACGCGGAGAACAACTCGCTCTACAACACGCCCCCCACCCTCGCCATCTACCTGGTGCGCAACGTGCTGGCGTGGATGAAGGACGTGGGCGGCCTGGGCCAGCTGGAGCGGTGGAATCGCGAGAAGGCCGCGCTGCTCTACGGCGCCATCGACCGGAACGCGGGCTTCTACCGGGCCCCCGTGGAGCGCGAGTCCCGTTCAGTGATGAACGTCGTCTTCCACCTGCCCTCGGAGGACCTGGACATCACCTTCGTGGCCGAGGCGAAGAAGGCGGGCATGGTGGGACTGAAGGGACACCGCACCGCGGGCGGCATCCGCGTCTCCACCTATAACGCCGTGACTGTGGAGAATGTGCGCACCCTGGCCTCCTTCATGGACCACTTCGTGAAGATGCGCGGCTAGGCTGCGTCCAACCCCACGGATTTCCCAACCGGAGGTTTCATGAAAGCCAAGCTGTCCGCCGTCGCGCTGTCCCTGCTGCTCGCCGCTCCCGCCTTCGCCAAGGAGGTCGCTGGCGTGAAGTATCCGGAGACCGCCACCGTCGAAGGCAAGGAGCTGAAGCTCAACGGGGTGGGCGTACGCACCAAGATGGTCTTCAAGGTCTACACGGCGGGGCTGTACGTGGAGAACCCGTCCAAGGACGGCGCGAAGCTCATCAGCGCCGACGAAATCAAGCGCGTGCGCATGTACATGCTGCGCGACCTGGACAAGAAGACCATCGGCGAAGCCATGGCCGAGGGCTTCAAGAAGAACGCCGGCGCCAAGCTGCCGGAGCTCCAGCCCAAGCTGGACACCTTCACCGCGGCCCTCCCCGACGTGAAGAAGGGTGACGAAATCACCCTCACCTACGTGCCCGGCCAGGGCACCCAGGTGCAGAGCAAGAGCGGCAAGCAGATCACCGTCGAGGGCAAGGACTTCTCGGACGCGCTCTTCTCCGTCTTCGTGGGCGCGAAGCCCGTGGACGGCGACCTCAAGGACGGGATGCTCGGCAAGGACTGAGCGTTCCGCTTCGCGTGAGGAAGTCCCGGCGCCCCGTGTCCGACACGGGGCGTCGTCGTTTCCAGCCCCCGGGGGCAATACCCCGGCGCCTTTCGCGTACGGAAGGGGGTGCCCGGCTGCACGGGGGTGTCAGGTCTGATAGCAACCGGTGGGCAAGGAGGAAGCAATGGGGATCTGCTCGTGGCTGGTGCTGGGCGGTATCGCGGGTTGGTTGGCCAGTATGATCAAGGGCACCAATGCCCGGATGGGGATGTTCGCGAACATCGCCACCGGCATCGTCGGCTCCATGATTGGCGGCTGGCTGTTCAGCCTGATTGGCGGCAGGGGCGTGACGGGCTTCAACCTCTACTCGCTGGCCGTGGCCACGGTGGGGGCCGTCATCCTCATCACCATCGTCCAGGCCATTCGAAAATAGCCGCCGCGACGCGCCCCTCAGAACAGGCTGAGCTGGGGCGTGGGCGGCGGCTTGCGCTCCGGGCGCCGGAAGGTGTCCGGAGCGTCGTGCTCGGTGACGGAGGAGGTGCGGATGCCGACCTTCCTCGCCGCGGTGTGGAAGAGGCGGTGGATGGTCTCCGCGTAGAGCCCCTCGCCGCGCATGCGGCTCTTGAAGCGTGAGTCCGTCAGCTCCCCGCCGCGCGTCTCGCGGATGCGGTGCAGCACCCGCTCGGCGCGCAGCGGCAGCTTCGCGCGCAGGCGCTCCTCGAAGACCTGCTGCACCGGGCCGGGCAGGCGCACCAGCGTGTGGTGCGCGCGGGTGGCGCCGGCCGCGCGCGCCGCGGCCAGCACCCGGGGGATGTCCTCGTCATTGAGGCCGGGGATGACGGGGGACACGGACACCGCCACGTCGATGCCCGCCGCGGTGAGCCGCTGAATCGCGAGCAGCCGCCGGCTCGGTGACGCCGCGTACGGCTCCATGGCGCGGGCCAATTCCGCGTTGTGGAAGGGCAGGCTGATGCTCACCCATAGCCGCGCGTCCCGGGCCAGGCGCTGAAGCACGTCGAGGTCCCGCTCTATCAACACGCCCTTGGTGATGATGCCCACCGGGTTGCGGTACTCGGCGCAGACCTCCAGGCACCCGCGTGTCAGGCGCAGCGAGGCCTCCAGCGGCTGGTAGCAGTCGGTGACGCCGCTGAACACCACCGTCTCGCCCTTCCACGAGGGCTTCTCGAAGGCCTCGCGCAGCAACTCCGGCGCGCGGGGCTTCACCACCAGCTTCGTCTCGAAGTCCGTGCCGGCGCCCAGGTCGAGGTACTGGTGGGTGGGCCGGGCGTAGCAGTACGCGCAGGCGTGGAGGCAGCCGCGGTACGGGTTGACGCTCCAGGTGAAGCACACGTCCGGGCTGTCGTTGCGCGACACCACCTGACGGCTGTGGTCCTCGAACACCTCCAGCTTCGAGGGCGGAATCTCGTCCAGGTACTCCACCGCGGTGCTCGCCCAGGGGTTGGGCGGATTGTCGATGGGCCTCGCCTTCACATGCTCAAAGTGGACCTGAAAGCACGTTCAGTCAAGGGATTCGAATCCTTGCTCCGTCCAGTCGTCCCGGCCGGTAGCAGGGAGTCCCAAGGGGTTTGCTGCATCCTTGCTGCAAGGTCCGGCTCCTGCTCGGCTCCGCGCGCTGCCGGGCGGGGCGGAGCGCCTGCTCACCGTGCGTGAGGTGACGGAGCGGCTGGGGGCTGCACGGCTACCGCTCCACCCTGGGCTCACGCAGGCACCTGACCTCCCGCGTGGGTGGGCGTGGATCGCTCGGGACAGGAGAGCAGTCGAATGCCCGCGCCGTGCCGAGCTCCAATCCGGTGGCAAGCTTCTTCTGACTGCCTATGTCCGGACAGCCAAACCCATGGGAGAACGGTATGACGAGCACGTACTCAGGACAGCTCACCGCGAGCGGTGACAACTCGGCTCCTCTTGATCCCAAGCACCCGGTCGTGGCGGACCTCCGGCATGGACTGTGGGGGGGAAGCATGTTCAGGAAGTTCCGGTCGTTCGCCATTGCGGGCGGGGCTGCCCTCGCGGTCACCTTGATGGTCGGAGGAACGGCTCAAGCGGCATCGGAGGCGGTCGCGGTCGTCGAGAAGACCACCAGCGACGATGGCGTCACCACCACCACCCTGAGCAACGGGGTCGTGATGGAGGAGGCCCCGGAAGGTACCGCTGAAGCCCGCAGCAAGAAGTGCGGCTCGAAGGAAGTCTGCTTCTGGAAGAAGAAGAACTACGAAGGCTCCAAGCTCAGCATCTCCCTGCCAGGCACGGACTGCTACACCCTGGTGGGTGGGGTGTTCCTGGTGCGGTCGCTCAAGGTCGGCGCCCAGGACGGCATCACCGCGATGCGCACGGAGGAGAACTGCAAGGGCACGCCGTCACCGAGCTACGCCGGAGGCGCGAAGGTACCCAACACCGAGTTCGCCATGGAATCCGTCCGCTGAGCCAGTCGCGAGACCGGAGCACGGCTCGGCCTCTCCGCCTTGAAGCGTGCCGTCCACGCCTTGAACGTCGGGAACGCCTTCGCCGCGGTGCCTCCGGACGGATTGAACCCGAGCTGGTTCATCGTCACCTCACCGAGGGTGGTGCCCTCCAGGCCTGTACCTGACGGCGGGCCACGTGCCTGCCACTCACGAGGAGGACGAGGCCCAGTGCAACGAGGACGCCGACGCCCGGATTTCCCTCTCCGTGCCCTGAGCTCCCTGAAGCGCCTGCTAGTCGCAATAGTCTCCGCCCCGGTCGGTGGCGACGAGATGTGAGCGGCCTTTTCCGCCGCAAGAGATGCGCAAGAGGTCGCCCCGCTTGAAGCTGCGGTCCACACCATCGTCGACGCTGGTGACGATGTTCGCGCGCTTGCCGTGACCCCGCCCGACGGCGTTGTTGTGCAGGTCCATGCGCCTTTCGATCTTGGGATTCTTCGGCCGCGCTTCGTGCGCGTTGCCAAGCGCCTTCGCCCAGAGCTCCGAATGGTAGAACGTCATCAGTGCGCTCCAGTAGGCATGCTTGAACGCGTCTCCCTTGCCGTTGTGCAGCTTTCCGTAGCGCTTCGCCTTTTGCTCAGCGACCTGGCCGAGCGCAAACGAGCTCGCGCAGAAGTCCGGAAAGGCGATGCAGAGCTTCTTCTCCTGGGGCCCGAGCGCCAGTGTCTCGACGTCATCCGAAGCTGCTTTCTTTGGCGCCGCGGGCAGCCCTTCGAGCTTCTTCTCCAGACGTTGCGCGAAATCTGGAGTGGACTCCGCGGTCAGGCCCTCCTTCCGGAGCTCTTCGAGCGCCTGAAGGAATTGGTCGGGGTCGACCGACTCGATGCGCCTGGCCAGTGCCTCCGAGTCCGAGGCCGCCTTGCCTTTGGGGCGGGGGTGGTCCTTGATGAACCTGTCTGCGTCCTCGGTCAAAGCCTCATCACTGACGTCGAGTGCCTGGGCCTCGGCGGCAATCTCGGGGGCTGCCTCGACCTGTTCAGCCTCCTGCTCCTCCTCGGCAGGGGGACCAGCGCTGGCACCGGCTGGCGCCAGGACGGCCAGGCCGGCCAGCGGTAGCAGGGTCCAGACCGTTGCCAGCAGCCTCTTTCGAAGCTTGCCGGGCACCGTCTGCCAGGGGACCAGGCGCTCTGGACTTCGCGCGTTCTCTCGCTGTGCTCGCGACATTTCGGGCTCCTCCACTCGCAGGTGCCATGCACCAGGACAGAGGTAATCGCTCTCCTACCGATGCAACAGGGGAGCACCTGCATCCAGGCTGGGCGAAGCAAGCCCTGCGCAGACAGCCTCTGGAGGTGGAGTGCCGTGAAGGCACTCCGGTGCGCGTGAGCGGAACTCCGCCCGCCGCGCACCGGAGTTGTGGGCTCAGAGGTTGGTGATGAAGCTCAGGGTGAACTGCGAGTCCGCGAGCATCCCCGTGGGGTTCCGGCAGTGGACGGTGACGTCGGTGCCCCCGGCGCCATCCGTGCTCCAGCTTCCGACATTGCAGTAGAGGTTGGCGCTTCCGTAGGCAGTCACCGTCGCGCTCGTCTTGTTGGACGAGGTCATGTTGGGGATGTTGACCCCATACGTGCCCACGGAAGGATGGGTGGCCGTCAGGGAGTTCCCCTGGCTGTGCCACTGGTACGTGGCGAACGGCGTGTGGGAGGCGGACGTGGCGTCACTCGCCCAGGCGTACGCCCCGCGCTGGCCGTTGTTCGCGACGTGCTGGTCGGTGTAGCGCAGGGTCCAGACCGAGTCGGACGGGTTGCCCGCGGTGTCGAAGCACCGCACGTTGACGCTGCTCGTGCTCCAGCTGGCGACCTTGCAGTAGTCGGTGGTGGAGCCGTAGGCCGTCACCTGGACGTTGCCGCCCGAGGTGGTGAAGCCCGGCAGCGAGGCCTGGTAGACGCCCACGCCGCTGCGGGTGACCTGGTTCGTGCCACCGCGCGAGTTGTAGGAGTAGTCGCTGGAGGGCGTGTAGCTCGCGGAGGTCGGCTGGCTCGCCCAGAGGTAGGCGCCCTGCTCGGGGTTGCCCGCGCCCGCGCGGTAGTACTGCGCGACGAAGGTCGTGTCAGCGTCCACGCCCGCCGGAGTGAAGCACTGGACCCAGACCTGCTGGGTCGTTCCGGAGGGGCCCCAGCTGACGGGCTTGCACCGGTTGGCGGAGTTGTAGGCGGTCACCTGGACGTTGCCATTGGACTGGCCGAGTCCCGGCAGGTCGACGCGGTAGTAGCCGGTGCCGAGGCGGGTGATGGCGTTGGTGCCGCCGGTGGAGTTGAACGAGTAGTTGGCGCTCGGGTTGTAGCTGGCGGACGACGGCTGGTCCGCCCAGACGAAGCCGAAGGCGGCGGGAATGATGCTGCGAATCCAGGGCAGCGCGACATCGATGCGCGAGCCGGTGGCGTTGCCGGTAGCGACGCCACAGCCGCCCGGAGAGTTCGTGTGCGCGGCCACGAGTTGGAAGACGCCGCCGACCTGGGTGAACACGGAGCCGCCGCTGTCTCCGCCGCACATCTCCTCGGTGTTGACGTTGAGGTAGAAGAGGTCGAGCGCGTTCGAGCCCGTCACGCGGAATTCACCCTCCTGCATGTTGTCGGGGGTGGTGTTGTTTTCGATGCGGCCCCAACTGGCCGGTGTCACGGCGGCGTTGACGGCCGGAATCGCCGTGGCGAGCTGAACGATGGGGGCGCTGGACGGCGTGGCGAGCCGGAGCAGCGCGAGGTCATTGGTGTTGTTGAGGAAGACCTCTGCCCCCTGGATGACCTGGCCGCGGCTGGTGTCGCTGATGCGGGTGCGGTTGAGCGACGCCCAGACTTCGGTGGCCGAGAGCTCCGCGGCGGAGATGGTTCCGTCGAGGTTGGCGTCGAAGCAGTGCTGCGCCGACAGGACCCAGCCCGGGGCGATATGCGAGCCGCTGCAGGTGCGGTTCGCGGTCGAGGTGGCGGAGCTCGTGTGCAGTGAGACTGCCCACGGATAGGTGCCGTCGGGAACAGCGGTTCCCCGGGCAATCCCGGCCTGCTGAGCTCCGAGCTCGATTCGCTCGGGAGCCTCACCCTCGGGCATGCCGCAGCCCACACCGCCGGCGAGCAGTGCCAGGACACTCCACTTCGTCGTCTTCATGGTTTCTCTCTCGTGTTCGGAGCGCGAGTTCCGTCATGCGAGAGCAGGGCCGTGCTCGCGTGCACGAGCCCTTTGCGCCGCGAAAAGTGGAGACCGGCGCGCAACACCGCGGTTCTGGGTGTTGCTTGCATGACCAACCCGAGAACGGACCCCTGCCGGGTTTTCCCTCACCGGCTTTCGAAAAAGGTCGAACGTGCGTAGGACAGAGCGCCCAGCGTCCTCGCCACGCACCTCGGCCAACTCCTCCACCACCACACTGAAGCCTCGCACGCTCGCGGAGCGCTCAGGTCGTCCCCGTCTTCAGCGCGGGAGCATGCCGCAGCAGGCTGGAGCCACTGACGATGAGAATCCCGGTGAGCACCAACACGGCCCCCACGGCGAAGAAGCCGTCCGCATGCTCATTCAGCACCAGGATGCCCGCGCTGACGCCGAACAGGGGCGTCATGAAGGAGAAGACCGACAGGTTGGAGGCGAGATACCGGCGCAGGAGCCAGAACCAGGTGAGGTAGCTGGCGAAACAGACGATGACGCCCTGGAACAGCAAGCTCGCCCACGCGATGGGGGCCATCGATATCGGGCCGGCCTGTCCGGTGAGCAGGGCCACCGGCAGCAGGAGCGCGACGCCGCCCACCAGCTGGTAGAGGAGCGTCTGGGTAGGCGGCGCATCAGACAGCGACGAGACACGAATCACCACGGTGGTGGCGCCCCAGGCCAGGCCCGCGAGCAGTCCCAGCGCATCGCCCCAGAGCACACCCGGGCTGATGCCTCCTTGGAGCCACCCGCCGCCAAAGGCCAGCGCGATGCCCGCGAAAGCCACGCCGATGCCCAACCACTGCGTTCGCCGCATCCGCTCGGAAGGCACCAGCCAGTGCAGGCCCAGCGCGGCGAAGACGGGGGACGTGTAGAGGAAGACGCCCATGTGCGAAGCGTGCGTGTGACGCAGCCCCTCGCCGACGAAGAGGAATTCCAGGGCGAAGAGCACACCCGCGAGAAGGCCAGGGCGCCAGGGGCCATGACGTAGGAGCCTCCGCTCGCCTTGCAGCCAGCACAGCAGCCCCACGAGCAGCGCCCCCACACCCGAGCGCACCGCCATCTGCATCAGGGACGGAATGTGGGGGGCGGCCAGCTTGACGGCCACCTGCTGCATGCCCCAGATGCAGCACAGCACGAGCATGGTCACGAGCGCGAAGCCGTCCGCGGGTTTCCGATGAGAACTCATGCGAACATCCTTCGCATGGCGGAGCTGATTGATATAGCGAGACTCCGACAACCCATCCCGAGAAGGCGCCATGGCGAAGCAGCTCCAGGTTCCTTTCACCTCCAAGCTCCCTCACCCCGTGTATTTCCGGACGGCAAGCCTGCCTGCCGCGGCGACGTATCCCCGGCATCGGCATCCCTGGGGTGAGTTCGTCTACGCGTTCAGCGGGGTGATGGAGCTGAAGCTGGCGGGCAGCCACTACCTGGCGCCACCGCAGTACGGCATCTGGCTTCCACCCGACGTGGAGCATCGGGGAATGAACCGCTTCGAGGCGAGCCACTGCTCGCTCTACCTCGCGCAGGAGTGGTGCCGGGGACTGCCCAGGACGACGTGCGCGCTGGCGGTGAGTCCGCTGATGAAGTCATTGCTGGAGCACCTGCGCGCGAATGAACTGGCGCAGCCGCGCACGAGCGCCGAGCGCCGGCTGTTCCGGGTGCTCATCGACCAACTGACGCTGGCCCCCGCCCATGGGAGCTACCTGCCCATGTCCGACGACCCGCTCTTGGAGCCGGTCCTCACGGCACTCGAGCAACACCCGGAGGATGAACGCTCCCTGGCCGAGTGGGCTCGCGTGCTGCACACCACCGAGCGCACGCTGGAGCGGCGCTGTCAGCAACACCTGGGGCTGTCGTTCAGCGAGTGGCGCCAGCGGCTGCGCGTGGTCAAGGCGCTCGCGATGCTGGAGCAGGGCCAGTCGGTGGAGGCCATCGCGCTCGACCTGGGCTACAGCAGTGCCTCCGCCTTCATCGCGATGTTCCGGCGGATGACTGGCACCACGCCGGACAAGGCCCGCAGCCACGGCTTCGTGGCCTCGTAAGCGGCCCCTCTGCGGCCTTATGCTGCGGGGCCGATGAGCAGACCTCCTGCCGATGACGACGTCTCCCACCCTGGCGAGGAGGGCGTGACGGAGCCCGCCGGTCCGCCGCTCCCGCGGGGGCTCCAGGAGCGACTCCCCAGCGCACCTGACACCTCGCCCCCTCCCGAGGGCGCGGGGCTCGTGCTGGAGCGCGGCACCCACGTCGAGCGCTACCTCATCCTCAATCCGGTGGGGCAGGGCGGCATGGGCGTGGTCTACGCCGCCTATGATCCGGAGCTGGACCGCAAGGTGGCCCTCAAGCTGTTGCGCCCGGACAAGGCCCGCCCCGGCGTCATGGATGAGGCGGCCGGGTTGCAGCGCGAGGCCCAGGCCATGGCCCGCGTCTCCCACCCCAACGTCATCACCGTGCATGACGTAGGCACGGTGGGCGGGGGGGTCTTCATCGCCATGGAGTTCATCCAGGGCCAGAACCTCCACGAGTGGGTCCGCCAGCAGTCGCCCCCCACGCCGCAGGAGGTGCTGCGCGTGTTCCACCAGGCGGGACAGGGTCTGCTCGCGGCGCACCGGGTGGGGTTGGTGCACCGGGACTTCAAGCCCGCCAACGTCCTCCTCGGACGCAACGGCCGCGTCTGCGTGACGGACTTCGGGCTGGCACGGCTCAACCCCCTGCCCCACGAGGAGGAGGGGACTCGACTCCACGAGGAAGAGACATTGGGCCGGATGGGCGGACTCCAACTCGCCACGCCGCTGACGCAGGCGGGGTTCGTGAAGGGCACTCCCCACTTCATGCCGCCCGAGCAGTACCTGGGCAGCGGCGTGGACGCGCGCACGGACCAGTTCAGCTTCTGCGCTTCGCTGTTCTGGGCGCTGTACCGCAAGCACGCCGTGGAGCCCCGGCTCATGGTCGCGGCGGCCACCCAGGCGGTTCAACACCAGGACAAGGCGCCCCCTGGCGCAGAGGCCTGGCGGCTGCTGCCTCGTGGCACCGCGAAGGTGCCTCCCACGGAGCCCCGCGTCCCCGCCCGGGTGCGGAACGCGATGATGCGGGGCCTGTCCCTGCACCCGGAGGACCGCTTCCCTTCCATGGAGGCCCTGCTGGAGGAGCTCTCCTGGGAGCAGCGGCGGAGCAACCGCCGTGGAGCCCTGGCGGCCCTGGGCCTGCTGACGGCGGCCACCGCGGGCATTGGACTGTTCCTCCACCGCCAGAGCCAGGTGTGCGCGGGGGCGGACTCCCTCGTGGCTTCCGTATGGGGGCCCGCAGCGCGGCAAAAGCTGGAGGCCGCCTTCCACGCCACGGGCAGGCCTTTTGCCTCGGAGAGCGCCCACGGGGTGACGCGGCTGCTGGATGCCTATGCCGGCGGGTGGGCCCGCCTGCACACCGAGGCCTGCGAGGCCACCCGCGTGCGCGGCGAGCAGACGGAGGAATTGCTGTCCCTGCGCATGGTGTGCCTGGAGCGTCGCCGCAAGAGCCTGGGCGCGCTGGTGGACCTGCTCACCAGCGCGGACGGCAAGGTGGTGGAGCGCGCCGTGGATGCGGCCTCTGCGCTCCCGGGCTTCGAAGAGTGCCGCGACATCGAGTCCCTGGCCGAGCAGCCCGCGCTGCCCGCCGACCCCTTGCGCCGCGCCGCCATCGAGCAGCTCGGCGCGCAGCTCGCCCAGGTCCGCGTGCTGCTCGATGCGGGCCGCTATGCCCAGGGGCTGGAGCTGGCGCGGAAGCTGGAGCCCCAGGCGGCCCTCACCGCCTGGCGTCCCTTCCAGGCCGAGCTGAGCTACCTGCTGGCCTGGCTGCTTCATCAGCAGGGCGAGGCGGAGGAGAGCCTGCGCCACTTCGAGCGCGCCCTGCGCGACGCCGAGGCGGGCCGCGCGGACCGGCAGCGCCTGGAGGCGCTCACCCGCTTCACCTACGCGCTGGCCAACAACGGCCACCCAGACGAGGCGCGCCGGTGGGGCGACCTGGCGCGGGGCGTGCTCGAGCGGGTGGGCAGCGAGCCGCCCGCGGCCTTCGACCTGAACGTGAACCTGGGCTACACCGCCCTCTTCGGCGGGCGCTACCAGGAGGCCTGGGATTCCTTCTCCAAGGCTCGCGCGATGGAAGAGTCTCTCGCGCCGGAGGACCCGCGGCGGGCCAAGGTGAGCCACGCCCTGGGCCTCGCGGCGCTGCGCCTGGGAGATCTTCCCAGGGCCATCGCGATGCTGAGTGAATCGCTGCGGCGCACGGAGGAGCTCAAGGGACCGCAACACCCCGAGGTCGCCATCCGCCGGAGCATGCTGGCCACGGCGTATCGGGAGCGCGGGGAGCCTGCCCGGGCGCTGGAGTACGCCCGGACGGCGCTCGCGGTCCGCCAGGCCGCGCTAGGGCCAGAGCACCCTTCCACCGCTGACGACCTGGACGAGCTGGGCGAGTGCTTCCTCCAGCTGAAGCGCTACGACGAGGCCCTGAAGTCCTTTCGCGAGGCCGAGGCGCTCAAGCGACGGGCGCTCGGCGCGGAGCACCCCGACCTCTCCTATTCCCTGGACGGCGTGGGCAAGACGCTGCTGGCCCAGGGCCTTCCCGCCCAGGCCATCGTGCCTCTGCGGCAGGCGCTCTCCTTCGAGAACACGGACCCGGAGGCGCTCGCGCAGACGGGCTTCACCCTGGCCCAGGCGCTGTGGGCTGCCGGACAGACACCGGAGCAGGCCCGCGAGGAGGCGCGGCGGGCCCGGGAGCGCTACACGGCGTTGGGCCAGCAGCGGCAGGCGGCGGACATCAGCGCCTGGCTCGAGGCCCGGAAGGAGCGCCCTGTTTCCCAGAGCGCCTCCGAACGCTCCAGGCCGCACTGAGCGGGAGCGGGAGAGGCCCGGGGCAGCTACGCCCGGATGCCATCGTTGTGGCGCGCGTTGAAGATGCTGATGCTGGCCTCCCGCTGCAGCTGCCGGAGCTGGCTGTACTCCGCCTCGTCAATCGTCCCGTCGGCCATCGCCTTGCCCTTGGCCTCCGCGAGCTTGGTCTGCTGCTCCAGCAGGGGGCCGGCCTCGCCGGCGCTGAGCGAGCCGTCACCCAGGCCCTTCTGGATGCGGTTGCGCTGGCCGGTCTGGTGGCCGTCGATGTTGGAGCCCCGCTGCTCGGGCGCGACGGGGCGCTCGGACGTGTTGTGCCGCTGCTCGAAGATGTCGCGGCTGGCGCCCCGCTGCAGCTGCCGCAGCTCCTTGCGCTCCTTTCCGTCAATCTTGCCGTCGGCCATCGCCTTGCCCTTCGCCTCCGCGATCTGGGCCTGCTTCGCCATCAGGCCGCTGGCCTCCTCGGAGGTGAGGGTTCCGTCACTGATGCCCTTCTGGATGCGGTTGTTCTGGTTGTCCTGGCGGGTGGCGAAGGAGGTCCGCTGAGCGTGGGAAGAAGCAGAAGAGCCGATGGCGCGCATGGGGTTTGCCTTTCAGGTTCGCAGCGTCCGGAGGAGCGCTGGTGTGTGCCCATGCCTACTGCGAGGGGCGTGCCACACACGCACCGGGCTTGCGGCACAAGGTGCGCTTCGTCTCTTCAGGGGTTTAGCGCGGGCGGCAGGGCACGCGGGCCCTGGCGGCGGGAGTCGTCCCTGGCGAGTCGCGTTGCCACCTGGCGACTGGAGTCGCCACCCCGGGCTCAGTGCGCGTCCAGCCCGTGCTTCTTCATCAGCTTGCGCAGGTAGAACCGGTCGATGCCGGCCTCGCGCGAGGCGCGGGAGAGGTTGCCCTCGCAGCGCTCCATCAGGCTCCGGAGGTAGTCGCGCTCGAAGCCCTCGATGAGCCGCTCCTTGGCTTCCTTGAAGGGCAGCTCCAGGCCGGCCGCGCCCGCGTCGACGGAGTGCCCGAGCGGGTCCGGTGTCAGCTCGGGCAGCGTCTCCTCGCCCAGGTTCACCACCTGCTCCACCACGTTGCGCAGCTCGCGCACGTTGCCCGGCCACGGGTACTGGGCCAGCAGCGCGCGCGTCTGCTCCGACAGCGCGCCCGGGGGCTTGCCCATCCGCCGCAGCACCGTGTCCACCAGGAGGGGGAGGTCCTCGGGCCGCTCGCGCAGGGGGGGCAGGGTGACGCGCAGCACGGCCAGCCGGTGGAACAAGTCCCTGCGGAACCTGCCGGCCTTCACCGCGGCTTCCAGGTCGACATGCGTGGCGGCGACCACCCGCATGTCCACGGTGCGGTAGTCATTGGCGCCCACCCGCTTCAATTGGCGCCGCTCCAGCACCCGCAGGAGCCTGGGCTGGAGCTCCAGCGGCAGTTCCCCCACCTCATCCAGGAAGACGGTGCCCCCGTGGGCCCGCTCGAAGGCCCCGGCGCGCTCCCCATGGGCTCCGGTGAAGGCCCCCTTCACGTGGCCGAACAGCTCGGACTCGATGAGCGAGGGCGCCACGCCGGCCAGGTCGACGATGACGAACGGGCCCTGGCTGCGCCGGCCCTGCTGATGAAGCGCCTCGGCGCACAGCTCCTTTCCCGTGCCCGTCTCGCCCTGCACGAGCACATCCGCGTCTCCCGCCGCCAGCCGCTCCAGCAGGGTGAACAGCTCGCGCATGGGCCGGCTGTCGCCCACCAGCGCGCCAAAGGACTCCCGCGCGGAAGGACGGATGATGCGCTCGCGAGACTCCTCCGGCACCAGCTTGAACTCGGTGGTGCCCACCTGGAGGACCGCCCCCACGCGGACCTCGAGCTCGGAGAAGCGCATCTGCTCGCAGAAGGAGCCATTGCGCGAACCCGCGTCCACGGCCCGCACGCCGTCCTCACGCACCACGAGCCGCAGGTGCTGGCGCGAGACAGTCTTGTCGCTCAGCGCAATCTCGCACGAGGGGGATGAGCCAATCCGGTACTGGCCGGGCTCGAGCGGCACGCTGCGGCCCACGTCCGGCCCGGAGAGGAACAGGAGCTTCAGGCGGATGCGCGCGGGGCCGCGCACCTGCTCGAGAGGCGTGGTCTCCGACGCCGCGAGCGCCTCTTCTTCCTCTGAAGGCTCCGATGCCAAGGCGGCCCGGAGGCTAGCACACGCGGTGCGCCTGGCACCCGCCGCGAGCGGAGCCCGGCGCCGCCGCTCAGCAGGGGTCGCCCAGTATCTTCTTTCCAATGCCGGGCTGGCGCAGCTCGGCCCTCATGACGCGCTCGAAGACCCGCTGATCCCTGGGGTAGGGGCTGGACTGGAGGAGCTCCAGGACGGCGAGGGCCTTGGGCTCTCCCTTCCTCTTGAGCCACAGCAGCCGGCCCGCGAAGTCGTCCGCGGAGAAGCGGTTCGGAGTCACCGGCCGGCTGGAGCCGTAGCGCATCGCATCGCGGCCGATGCAGTCCAGGTCCATGTTGAAGTTGCTGCGCGACCCGAAGCCGATGGAGCTGATGGACCCGCTGTCGCGGCGTACCTCGTGGCCGCCGTAGTCGATGCCGAGCTTGAAGTCGTTGCGCGCCTCACGGCGAGCCATGATGCCGATGGGGCCGTCGTTTCGCCCCGACGCGTCCAGCGACGCGGGCCGGGGTGTGCCAGCGCCGGAGCCCTTGGGGATGTTGCGAGGCTGGGCCACGGGGATGAGCATCCCTCCATCCGGCGGCGCCCGGCTGATGAGCCCGCGGAGCCGGTGGGGAGACATCACCTGTGGCCCGTTGGCCAGTGGATCCGAGATGCGGTAGTTGCCGTCGGGCGTCATCCCGCGCACCAGGATGTAGTGCGCGCTCCGCTCCCCCGTCTTCGGGTTGACCGACTCCACCTGGGCAATGAGCTTGTTTCCCTGGCGCAGGTGCTGTTGCAACTGGGTGTCCGTGTAGGAGCCGGACAACGCCGGGCCGCCCAGGGGGAGGCTGACGCGCTCGAGCATCTTCGTCAGGTCCTGGGGCGAGCTCCCTTTCCGGGACACCAGGCCCTCGGAGAGCTCCTGGATGAGCCGGGCATCACTCAGATTGCCCTGCCTGTTGGCCCCCCGGGCCAGCATCGCCACCACGGCGGGGCCACAAAAGGAGGCTCCGTTGACGTAGCCCTCGTTGGCACCGTCCGGGCGGAGCTGGTTGATGTGGGGGATGTTCAGCCAGTCGCGGCCCTTCGCGCCCCCCTTGTTCGCGACGGTGCTCTGGGTCGCGGACGGCTGGGTACGGGCAAGGCGAAGGTCCACGGGTCCGCTCCTCTTCCATCACTCCACCCAGGTATTGTCGCAAGGAGGCGCACAAGGTTGCCTGTCGTGTGTACGAGTGCGCTTGGGTGTCCTGATGTCGCGGGTTTCCCGTATCCCGCCGTTCAGGAAATTTGCACCCCCGGTGCCATCGACATCCTGAACCACAGGTGGAGCGTGGTCTGCCCGTTGGCGGGCAGCTCCACCTTCCAGGTGACGAAGCCGTTCTCGTCGAGCACGGGCTCGCCGGTGGTCTTCTTCGTGTCCAGCTCCACCTTCACGTGCTCGATTTCCGCCACGGGGATGCGCTCGGTGACGGTGACGGTGCGCGCCTCGCCGGACAGGTTGGACAGGTAGATGAGCCGGTGCAGGGTGTGCTCGGTCCACTTGCTCACCGGGTTCACCTCCTCGCGGTGCTTCTTGTCCTCGCGCTGGATGCGGATGGCGTCGTCCGGGCCGAAGCTCAGCTCGAACTTCTCCTGGGGCGCCACGAACAGCGTCTGTGTCCAGCCCACGAAGCCGTTGTCGCGCAGCAGCTCCACCGGGCCCGCCAGCACCGGGCTGGCGGAGGTGTTGCGCGCCACCGCCCGGAGGAAGGCCTTGGCCTCCAGCTCCGGGAAGGCCACCAGCTCCGAGCGGGCCGCGTCCTCGAAGGTGAAGAGCGGCACGACGTTGGGCCGCCCGTCCGAGGGGACGGTGTTCTTCCCGGGCGCCCGCAGGTTGCGCGTCTCGCCGCCGTCGTCCACGCCCGGCAGGTCCACGGTGGCCGGCGCGGAGCCCTTCGCGGGAGCGCTGCCCAGGCCGGCCTTCTGCACCGCCACCTGGCGCGCCTGCACCAGCACCGTCTCGTTCTTCTTCTTCACGGTGAGCAGGTCGTCGCCCAGCAGCGGCGGCTCGATTCCCAGCGAGGAGCGCGCCGTGGAGAAATGGAGGTCCACGTCCTTCCAGTCCTCGCCCGTGTCCTGCCACACCGCGGCGGACGCGGTGAAGCGCACCTGCCCGCCCTCCACCAGCCGGGCCGTGTGCAGCGGCCGCCACATGGCATTGGGCACCACATAGTCGATGTGGACCTCCACCTCGCCGTCGGCGCTGGCCAGCAGGTCCGCCTCCAGCCAGGACACCACCTGGTGGTCCACGCGGTCCATCGCCTGCCGCTGGCGCGCCACCGCGGTCAGCTCTTCCGACAGCCGCTCCATCGTGAAGCTGGCCTGGAGTGCCTCCTCGCGCAGCTGGCGGGCCCGGCGGAACATCGCGTCGAAGGTGTCCTGCCACTGGGCCGCGGTGCCCATGCCCCAGCCGGCGTCCTCGGGGATTTCGCCGGCGCCCAGGACCAGCATGTTGCCCACGCGCTCGAAGCGAAGCCTGCCGCGCACCTGGTCCTCGAGCACCTGTCCGTACTCGCGCTGGAGGGCGCGCAGCCGCTCCTCCAGGAGGCGGGCGGCCTCCGGCCTGTCCGCGGTGCGGATGCGCAGGGCCCGGCGGAGGCGGGCGTCCGCCACCCGCGCGGGGCCGGAGCGCACCTCGGCGCGCAGGGACACGTCCTGCAGCACGGGCGCGATGCCCGGGAGCACGACACGGTTCTGCCCGGCGCGCACGCGCACGGTGCCCTGGCGCGTCACCTGCGCGCGGTCCTCCAGCAGCGTCACGCCGCGCACCGGCGCGTCCAGCCGCGTGGCCCCGGTGGGCAGCGGGGGTTCCTGGCGCTCCACACCCTGCGTCTGAATCTCCGTGCTCATGTCAGGCCTCGCGGCGGTTGCCGCCCTCGAGCTCGTTGTTGGCATACAGCTTCACCACGTACTGCGCGGAGAGCTGCTGTGTCTGGTTGGCCGGCACGGTGAGGCGCCAGCGCCGCCCGCCCTCCAGCGCCTTGCTGCCGCGCTCCTGCTGCGTGTAGGGCTCCCACGCCGGGGTGACGGTGCCCTCTTCCACCACCACCTCCGCGTCGGGCGCGGGCTGGGGAATGCGCTCGCGGACCTCGCAGGTGATGTCCCGGTCCAGGTTGTTGGCCAGGTCGATGGTGAGGTCGTGCCACAGCTCCGTCGTCGCCACGATTTTGGAGCCGCTGCGCTGCTCGCGGTAGCGGGTGTTGCGCGCGCAGCGGATGGCCTGCTCCACGCCCAGGCCCAGCTTGAAGTTGCCGCGGGGGGCCACGGTGGGCAGGGTGGTGGACAGCACGTACTCGCCGCCCACGTACACCTCGGCGGGGCCGGCCAGCATGGGGGCGGGCAGCGGGTTGTTCACCTCGGCCTGCCGGTAGACGTTCGAGTCCTCCCGGGGCACGGCCACGTAGAGGACACTGGCGTCGCCGGTGCGCGCGCCCAGCGCCACGGAGTGGAAGACGCCGTCCGAGGGGACGTCCACGGTGGCCTCGGCCGTGTAGCTGAAGTCGAAGCGGCTGGAGGCGTTCCTCACGTCGGCGGTGCCGCCGGGCAGCGGCGTGGAGGCCATGCCCTGGGCGAGTGCCTCCGCCCCGGCCACCGCCGCCATGACGTCGAACGTCACCTCCACCTGGAAGCGCGCCAGCGTCTCCAGGTAGAAGCGGCGCGCATCCATGGGCTGGAGCCGGTTGCGGTGCGCCCCGTCCGACGCGGGGGCGAGCCGCAGGTGCGTGAAGACCACCGCCTCCAGGCCGGCCTGCGTGGGCCCGGCGCCATACCCCGGAGCGGGCCCGCCCCGGTCCATCTTCTTGGACATCTCCTTGCGGCGCGCGGGCGCCCCGGCGGAGGCGGGCATCAGGCTCCTGGGCGCGGGACGAGGAGGGGCCAGGGAAGCCTCGACCGGCATGGGCTCATCGAGCAGCTCCTCCTCATCCCGGGCGGCATAGGACTTCATCGAGGGGGCGGCGAGCCGCTCCTCGGCCTCGTCGTCGCCGGCCTCGCTCATGAAGGCGTCCATGTCCGGTTCCGACGGGACGGGGGGCTCCAGGCTCTCGAGGTCCACGGGCTCGCTGAGGGCGGGAAGAGGGAAGGGTGAAGGTGAAGGCAGGATGCGCAGCAGCGCCTGCCTGTCCCGGTCGAAGTCGGAGAAGAGCGAAGCCGCGCCCTGCGGCGGCGGCCGGAAGCCCGCGCGTGCGGGGGGCGGGGGCTGCGCGCGGCCGATGCGGATGGAGGACAGCTCCGGCAGCTCCGTCCAGCTCAGCGGGGCGGCGGTGGAGAGCACCAGCTTCACCCCGCTCCAGTCTTCTCCAGAGTGCTGGCCGATGAGGGCGCGCATCACCAGCTCCATCTGCCGGCAGTCCCGCGTCAGGCGGCACTGGTAGCTGGGCGCCCAGCGAGCGCCAGGAACGAAGTACTCCACGGAGAGGCTCGCGCGGGAGAGCGCGGGGCCCTGATGGCGCAGCTGCACATGCACGGACTTGTAGAGGTCCTGGGCCGTCACCTGCCGCGCGGTGGAGGCCAGGGCCAGCCGCTGCTCGAGGACGGCCACCTCCTCGCGCAGCGTGCGGAGCTGCTCGCCCAGGGTGCGCATCTCCGCGAGCCGGGCCTGTGCCCCGTCATGGGTGAACTGCTCCAGCGCCATGCGCGCGCCCAGCGGCGAGGGCGGTGGTGGCTTGCCCTCCTCGGGCTTCGGGCGCGGGGGCACGGTGATGCCGCCGAAGACGTTCAGCTCCCACTGGCGCTGGCGGATGTGGCTCTCCACCGTCCTGGCCTGTTGGCGCAGCGTGCGCAGGGCGGCCTGGTCCACCGTCTCCAGGGGCGCCTCGCGGGGCGGCAGCCACAGGCCCACGCGCACGTTCGTGGCCGTGAGGTCCGCGCCATCGCCACCGGAGGACAGCACCCGCACGCGCACCGTGGGGTCGAACAGTGCCAGCGGCAGCCGGGGGATTTCCAGCTCCCCGGGCGCGCGGCCCTCGGGGCAGTCCAGCGTCAGCAGCCGCGTCACCCGCGCGCCCTTCTGGTAGAGCGTCACGGTGTCGATGCGGGATTCCACGACGGGCATCGGTGCTCCCGGTCAAAGGTGGGGGCCGACGGCTCGTTGCCCGTCGGCACACGCCCACTTTCGTCCGGAACGGCCAGTGGCCACAAGGTGATGCGCGGCGCCGCGCGCGCTCCGGCTGCCCTGGAGCGCGGGCCTCCAGGGGACTGAGGCTGCCCCGACGACTTCTACCTGCGGTGCTCGGAATGGCGTCGGCGCTCGATGGGATTGCAGACGACAGAGGCAGGAAGTTGAAGTTCCTGGAAACCATCTATTTCCAATCAAGCCAGATTGGTGCGCTGATTTTGAATTTAATTTGTCTATAATTGAATTTGAATTACCACCATTGCTGACGTTGCCATCTGGCTCTACCGCCCACAGGAGTTTCCATGTTCAGAATCCCGTTCGCCTGGCTCTTCGCCGCAATGTTCATGGCGCTGGTCCCCGTTACTTCACATGCGCAGATCCTGGAGTTCCGCTGCAGCGTGGACTCGTTGACATCGGCCCAGGCGCTTGCGCGTCTCGAGTGGGCCCGCAAGTGCGCGTTATTGACCAACACGGACGGTTCAGAGTCTTTCAACGCGTCGAAGGATTACCGGGAGCTCAACACGAACCGGTTGTTCCTGGGGCAGTTCGGCAGCTATAGCGTGAACTCCAACTACGCGATTTGCCGATACGCACCGACGCCCGTGTACTCGCAGTTCCGGGAGACCTCGGGCGCGACGATAGACTTCTGGAAGTGGTCGCACACGGTGCAACGGCCCCGGCCACTCTATCCCATCTATGAGACCACGGTGATGGCAGGTTCCGGGACCCAGCTCTTCCCGTCACCCACGCTGGGAGGGTGCAATCTCTATACAAACAAGTCAGGCACCACCCTGTACACCGGGAGCAACTTCTACATGGTGGCATTCTGCGAATCGAACTGATGCTGATGCCGTGCCCCCCGACGTGCCCCCGGGGCGGTACACGCCCCATGTGGGGCTGGGCTGCCGGAACGCGTACCAACGGTGCCAGCGCGGCGATGCTCACGGTGCGGATTCCTCGCGAGCAGCAGCTCATTGCGGGGCTGTTCGCCACGAAGGGGACGATGCCATCCTCCTCGTGGGCGTCACGTTCAACGCGCTAATCCACGGCAACACCACGACCAATCCAGCACGAGCGACGTTCGTTCCGAGCGCAGCCCGCACTTGAGGGAGAGTGTGGTACGAGAGGTCTGTTGCTGGAAAACGGAGGCTCGTTGTGACGTTGTTTCGAGTGTATCTGACTTCGCTGCTGGTCCTGGTTGTCGCCTGTGGTGATTCGAATCCTGCGGTGACACCTGATGCCGGCCAGACCCTGTCGGATGCGGGCGAGAAGACGCCTGATGCCGGCGAGGAGACGCCAGACGCGGGAGGCGAGACGCCGGACGCGGGGGGCGAGACGCCGGACGCGGGGGGCGAGGCGCCGGACGCGGGAGGCGAGACACCTGACGCGGGAGGCGAGACACCTGACGCGGGAGCCGAGACACCTGACGCGGGAAGCGAGACACCGGACGCGGGAGCCGAGACGCCGGACGCGGGAGCAGGGACGCCGGACGCGGGCGAGAATCCCGAGGTGAGCGTCATCGACAACTGGGGCTTCGAAGAATGGCCCGGTGAGCTTCCGAGCATGTGGTTCGGGAGCAAGTCGAATATCTCCACCGACGGGGTGCAGAAGGTGACGACGAATGCCTTCGAAGGCGTGAACGCGGCCCGGCTGGCCAACCCTTCGACCGCGCACAAGCGCTTCAGCACCCTGGCGAAGTCGATGCCCGCCGGCCGCTACTTCTGCACCTACCAGGTGCGGGGCTCCGGTGACGTTCGAAACGCCTTCTTCGACGACGACTACTCCACCTACTCGGCCTACACCACGGTCGACACCGAGGAGTGGGAAGAGCTGGCGTACGACTTCAACCTCGCCGCCGACGTCTTCGACACCTTCGAGCTCATCTTCAGCGTCCGCAATACCAGCGACGAGCATCTGCTCATCGACGACGTGCGCTGCGTGCGGGCCGTCGAGCCGTGTGATCAGGTCAGTTGCGAGGCCTGGGAGCGTTGTGTGAATGCCACCGCCACCTGCGAACCGCTCTCCGGTCGCTGCAACGACGCCGCGGACTGCAGCGAGTGGCAGGCCTGCGACGAGACCCACACGTGTGGGGTCGCTGAGGGGCGCTGCACCCGTCACGCTGATTGCGCGGGGACCCCGGAGACGCCGGTCTGCGAATACGCCACGCACCTCTGCGTTGAGGGCGACCCCTGCGCCGGCGTCACCTGCAGCCACCCGGCGACGAGCTGCAACCCCACGAGCGGCGTGTGCGAGCTGGCCGAAGGGGCCTGCTTCACCACCTACGACTGCCGCGGTGCGCTCCCTGCCTGCGACGCGGCAACCCGGCGCTGCGTTTCCGCCGCTCACCCCTCGAACATCATCCGCAACGGTGGATTCGAAGCCTGGAGCACCTATTACATCCCCTACCACGGGGACCATTACATCCCCGACGACTGGTACGGCATCGACAACGGCGTCTCCGACCCGGGCTCCGAGATCAAGCCCTCGCGCCTCGTGCTCTACACGAACGCGGTGCACGGCGGCTCGAGGGCGCTGCAGTTCGTTGTCCCTCTCCAGGTGGCCGAGCGCTTCTCTCTCGAGAAGTTCGACGTCCCGAGCGGCAACTACTCCTGTTCGTATCGGGTGCGAGGCCACGGCAGCATTCGCCATCGCATCTATTCGAGCGGCGGCTGGAGCGCGCAGACCGACTTCCTCGTCGTCGACAGCGACGAATGGCAGCCGGTGTTCTTCCGCTTCACCGGCAACGTGCACGACTGGCGCCTGCTCTTCTATCCGAGCCGCAGCGAGGCCGGACGCGACCACCTCCAGCTCGACGACGTCGTCTGCACGAAGGACTAGGCGCCTCGTGGCGAAGGGGCCGACCCGAAGTCGGCCTCGGCGCCGCTGGCCATCGTCATTGACGGCAATGGCGATACCAGCGGCGACAAGATGGCTTACGAGTGCGTGTCGGCGGGACACCCGCTAGTACGCGACGCGGAACACCAGGTCGTCGTGGTCGTCGAAGGTGTTTCCATTGGACGTGCACGGTGCCGCCACACCCTGGTAGCGGAATCGCGCGCGGAGGGCCTGAAGGCCGCTGGCCCCGCTCGCCGGCAGTGTGAAGGTGGTCCCCAGCACGTTCATGCCGGACGCCACCGGCGTGAAGGTGCCCACGAGCGACCACACCGGGCTCTGGGCCTCCGGCGCGAAGTACAAATCCAGGTGGTCCTCGGCGAAGCCGCTGAAGGCCCACACGATGGTCTCCAGGCGCACGGGCTTGCCGGGCGCCAACGGGGTGCCGTCAAAGGTGAAGATGCGGATGCGGTCGACCGACTCGTCCACGTGGAAGGTGCCGGACGTGCCATCCGCGCAAGCGCCCTGGAGCGTGTTGGGCGCATACAGCTCCGGTCCTACCGGGCCCCGACCATTGAGCAGCGTGCCCGAGTCACACCGCCGGGTGTTACCGGCCCAGTCCGAGGCGACGGCGACCAGCGTGTGCGTGCCGGGCTTCTGGGTCGAGTCCCAGGTCGTCGTGAACGGCTGGGTCATCGAATAGGGCGTCAGGCGCACGCCATCCACCTCGAAGGCGACCCAGGCCAGGACCTGGGCATCGCTCGCGGTGGCGCGGAGGGTCACGATGCCGCTCACCTGCGCTCCGTTCGCGGGAGCCGTGATGACCGACGACGTCGGCGGCGTGTTGTCCACGCTCACGCTCGCGCCACCGCCGTTGGACACGTTCCCCGCGCGGTCCGTGGCCCGGTAGCTGATGGTATGGGGACCATCCGGCAGCCCCACCGTGTTCCACACGAAGGAGTAGCTGACTCCGCTGTGGCCGGGCACCGTCCCCAGGAAGACGGTCGAGTCCTGGTAGAAGTCCACCCTGGCCACGCCCGAGCCGGTCTCGACCGCACTCATGCCCACGCTGACGTTGCCGCGCACGTAGCCGCGCGTGTGCTGGTTGTACGTGGGCAGGCCGTGCACGACAAACGGGGCCACGTTGTCCACGAAGACGCTGACCGCCGGGGACGTGGCTTCGCCGTCCAGTCGTGGGATGGCGGAAGGACGTGGGACGAGTCGCCGACCTGCGCGACTGCCACGTCGGGTACGTCGACTCCCCGGGCAACCGCGCCTCGAGATGAAGAGGTCCAGGCGTCTCATGCCCGCCAGTCCCTGTGAAAAAACATCAGCGATTACAGGGTCTTGGGTGGGCCGTCCCGCCTCGCCCTCGCAGATGGAAAAAAGGGGCCTGGCTGACGCAACCCGCGCTCGCAGGTTGCGATAATCCATGCAGGTTCCATCCCATTTTTTCGCGAGGCCCTCCATGGGTTTCCCCGACATCAAGAAGACCTTCAACGCCGTCCGCACCAACGTCCAGAAGACCGTCCAGGACGTCCAGAAGACCGTCCAGGACAACAAGAGCCTCATCTCGGGCGGGATCGCGGTCGCGACCAAGAGCGCGAAGGCCTTCGGCTTCAGCAAGGACGCCTTCCAGCAGATCAAGAACATCAAGCAGGGCGCGGAGGGGCTGCTCGGGAAGACGAACCTGGACTTCATCCGCAACCCCACCTTCTCCCAGGGGTTCAAGGGCGTCGCCAAGTTCGGCGCGACCATGAACGCGGCCATGCGTTACGCGGGCATCCCCGGTGCGGTGATGGCGGGCGCCACGGCCGTCAAGGACATCCGCCAGGCCATCCGTACGGGCAGCAAGGACGACATCATCTCGGCCACGCGGTCGACCCTGGACGCGACCAAGGCCGGCATCACCGCCGCGACGGGCGGCATCGTCGGCGGCAAGGTGATGGGCGGCGTCCTCGGCGGCACCATCATGAAGGGCAAGCTGGACGCCGGGATGAAGGCCGTCGACGCCTTCAAGAAGGCCCTCCCGAACGCCAGCGACGACGTGCTCAAGGCCGTCAAGAACGCCGCCACCAAGGGCATCTTCGAGGCTGGCACGGCGAAGACCGTGGGCCGGGCCGTCAGCGCCGCCGCTGGGGACGCCGCGAAGGCGGGCAGCACCCTGGCCAAGGGCATCCTGGGCAGCGGCACGCGCTCCGCCGCCAAGGCCGCGCTGGCCACGGTGGGCCGGGAGGCCGGTGAGGCCGCCGTCAAGGCGGGCGCGAAGGCCGCCGCGGGCACTGCCGCCAAGGCGCTGGGCCGGTTCGCTCCGGGCGTCAACGTGGCCATTGCGGCCGTCGACGTGGCCAACGCGGGCGCGACGCTGATGGACAAGAACGCGAGCACGGGCAAGAAGGTGACGTCGGTCATCACCGCGGTGGGCTCCATCGCCGCGGCCACCAACATCCCCATCGTCAGCCAGGTGGGCGCCGCGGTCTCCACGGTGTCCAGCATCGTGGGCGCCTTCTTCTAAGCGGCCATCCCTTCGTGGTTTGTCAGAGCGGCTCGGCTGGACTATGCCTACGTCCATGCCGAGCCGTCGCTTTGTTCCCCATTGGCGCGGACGCTGGCAGGCCTACCTTCCGGGAGCATTCGTGAGCAGCAATCAAGGGACGCAAGGACCAGGTCGGGGTGTCGAGCGCCTTCTGAAGATGAGCCCGGTGGTGAGCACCGCCTCCGCCGAGGCCCTCAAGCTTCCCAGCGTGCAGGCCCCCTCACTGGAGGGACTCGCCGTGCGCGTTCCCACCCCGGACGACCTGACCGAGGAGGACCTGCTGCGCGGCTTCCACGAGAAGCGCCGGGCCCTGGCCACGTCGCGCGAGCGTCAGCAGGGCGAGTCGCTGGAGCTGGGCGACGACGTCCAGCTCAACATCGTGGGCTACTGCGATGGGAAGCTCATCCCCTTTTCCGCGCGCTTCGGCATGACGACGGAGCTGGCGCCCATCGAGGCGCTGCCCGGGTTCTGCGAGGCCGTGGCGGAGGGGGGCAAGGTGGGCGAGTCCATGCAGATTGCCCTCGAGCTTCCGGAGACCTACCCGGTGGAGCACCTCCAGGGGAAGCCGGCGCGCTTCCTGGTGGACATCGTGGCCGCCCGCGAGGTGACGCTGCTGCCGGAGAGCTCCCCCGAGTTCTTTGAGAAGCTCGGGATGGGCAGCACCCTGGAAGAGGTCATGGACAACCTCCGCGAGGAGCTGGAGGACGAGCTCGCGGGCCAGCTCTGGGTGCAGGCCCAGGACATGGTGCTGGACGAGGTGGCCCGGCGCGCTCCGGTGGAGCTGCCGCGGGCGCTGCTGGACGAGGAGCTGCGCCGCCGCTGGGTCCAGGCCGAGGGCAAGGCCATGGTCGAGTACCAGTTCGACGTCGAGGAGCAGCAGGAGGCGCTCCAGGGCTGGCTCGCGGACCCCACCACGCGCGCGGACGCCGAGCGCCGGCTGCACATCGGCATCGTGCTGAAGGCCGTCACCGAGGCCGAGAAGCTGCAGCTCACCCCGGAGAAGCTCGAGGAGCTGATTCGCGACCACATGGAGCCCTTCGGGTTCAGCGCGGAGGACGTCCACGCCGCCCTGCGCGAGACGCCGGAGACGACCCGGCGCCTGACCGAGCTGGGCTGGTACCTGCTCGCCGTGGAGCACGTCATGAACAAGGCGAAGGTCACCTTCGAGGGGGCGGAGCAGGGCTGAGGCTCCTCGCACGAGCGCGCCCCACTTGGGGCGCACTCACGGGGAGCACGTCCCGCCGCTGCTTCACCGTCAGCTCTCGCTGAACCACAGCCCCAGGCCGCCCAGCAGGCCCAGGCCCACGAACAGCATGGCAAGCATCCACGTCTGGCGGCGCGACCACTTGAGCAACTCGCCATACCGGTAGCCACACACCAGCACGAGGCCGGCGAACCCCAGGCAGATGGACACGGGCCCCAGGGCGACCAGCGCCTTGCGTGCCGTCCCGCTTACGTCGAGGACCGCCAGCAGCAACAACGGCCCGAAGCCGATGACGAGCAGGACGAGCACGAGTCCGAGGCCCTTCACCGACTCGGGACTGGACAGGTCCATGAAGTCCAGGAACCGCCGCCACCAGGTGCGGGGCGGCTCCGGCGGCTCACGCGGAGCGAAGGGTCGGTGCGCCATGGAATGTCTTCCAACCCCGAAAGGGGACGGTCTGGAGTGAAGCCAGCGTGCCACGATTTCGGGAGGTGCGGCGCCTTTTCAACGCGGGGCTCGTCGCCCCGACAGGGCTTCCTACACGCTCTGCCCGGGAGCGACACGCCTCCTGCACGTTGAAAGGGGCGGCTCCAAGTTCGCGGCTCGAAGCTGACTGTGGCAGGACGCAGCTGCCGACTCTCTCGCATGGAGCCAACGATGATTCTCGCTACGTGTCACTGCGGTCGCGTGTCGCTCGAGGTGCCGTCCGAGCCCACCGAAGTCACCGACTGCACCTGCTCCATCTGTTGCCGCTACGGGGTGCTGTGGGCGTACTACTCGCCTCGACAGGTCCGCGTTCGTACGGAAGGGACTGCCCAGGACACGTACCAGTGGGGCGAGCAGAAGATTGCCTTCCATCGTTGCGCCCACTGCGGCTGTGTTTCGCACTGGGCGTCGCTGGACCCGGCGAGAGACCGGATGGGTGTCAACGCCCGGCTCATGCCGCTCGAGCTTCTGTCGAAGGTGCGCGTACGGCACCTCGACGGCGCCGGCACCGAGCAGTACCTCGACTGACGCGCACGGAATCGCGTGCATCCCACTCGCTCAGGCGTTCTCGTACGACTTGTTCATTTCCCTCTGGGCCCGGCGGTTCACGAGAGAAATCTCCTGTTGGACGAAATCAAGCGCAGGGGCATCTCGTTGCCTATGGCGAGGACAGGGGATGACTCTCGGCAGAAAGGGCGGGGACACCAGTTGCGCAATGCGCCATTGTCATACGCTCGGGGTCAACAATGCCTCACCCTGCCGTCAGCGTATGTGGCCGCCGCAATTGTGTCGCTATAGCAAGTCCATGCGTGTAATAACCCCTGCGCCCAGTGCTGATTTACGTCGTCACCACAGGGAATCGCGAAAGGGAGAGAACGATGAGCGTGATTGATTTCAAGGCTTTGGCTATTGCTGCTTTGCTCACCGCGACGACATTCGGCTGTCAAGCTGGCACGGACCTGTCGGAGACTTCCGAGGCTGCTGTGCAGGACCGTGAGGGTAGCGGCCTTCACATCACGGCGGCTACGGTGAAGGCGCTTGATGAGGGCATTCATCTCCGCCTGGACGGACAGGCACAGGGCGACGTGATTACGTTTGACCCCGCGCGCGGTCAGATCGACTTCAGCCGTATTTCGCTCGTCGCAGGTGGTCAGCAAGCTGCAATGGACCGCTGGCTGCAGGAGGCTGCACAGCAGAGGGGCATTGATGCCCAAGAGCTTGAGAAGAGCATCTTTTTCGTAAGGCTAACTCCGAGCGCGGCTTCGCTCGAGTCCTGGGAGAGTCCTAATCCTCAGCAACAGGGGCGTTGTACGGACTGCTGCACAGAGGGGATGTGTTGCTACGCGGGATACGGCTGCCATTACGATACGCATTCGGCGCAGACAATCTGCACCTGCATTGTCTTTGAGTGCTGCGGGGCAAGCTGATTTAGCACCAAGAAGCCGCCGACGTCAGGCCACGCTGAGGCTCCAGGGAGTAGTTCTTGTCAGCAGTGTCTTTGTCCGTCGACGGAAGCGCGAGCAGCTGCCGTGCGTTCCGTCGACGGTAGTGATGTACAAATAGCAGCCGTACGTCGCCGCGCATGCGGCGAATCCGGCGGCACCACCACGTTGGCCGCATGCTGGAGCTGCCGCGCGTTTCGCCCATGAGCGCGTGCGTCTGCCGGGCGACCTCGTGAATCTGGGGACGAGCCTCGCCTTGAACTCCTCCAGGGTGCCACCACGAGCCAGAGTCTTCGCTTCATGTGGACACCCCCTCGACTGGCTGTTGAAGGTGAGGCGTGTCGCCAAGCCGATGGAGTCCGTATCCCCCCGCTGTGACGCGAGGGGAGAAGCAGCCGAGAGCCTACTTCGCTCGATGCTGCACGACCGGGAAGTCAATCTCTGTCTTCGCCACCTCGTTCACGTAGTTGGTGAGCGTGTTGAGCGCCACGTGCAGGACGATTTCGATTACCTGCCCATCGCTGTAACCCGCTGCCTTGACCGCCTGCACGTCCGCGTCGGTGACGTGGCCGCGCTCACGGGTGACCTGGGTGGCGAAGCGCACGGCGGCGGCGGCCATCGCGTCCATCGAGCCGCCCTCACGGTTCGCCGCCAGCTCCGCGTCATCCAGCCTGGCCAGGTTCTTGCCCAGGTAGGTGTGCGCGGAGAGGCAGTAGTCGCAGCCGTGGAGCTCCGCGACAGCCATCGCAATGCGTTCGCGGGTGCGGGCATCGAGCTGGCCCTTTCCAAGCGCCCCATTGAGTCCAAGGTAGCCCTCGAGGGCGGCGGGGCTGTTCGCGACGACGCGGAACAGGTTGGGCGCGACGCCGAGCTGCTTCTTGACCGCCTCGAGCAGGGGCTGAGCCGCGGCAGGGGACGCTTCGATGGAGGCCGGAGTAGGGATGCGCGACATGGGGAGCTTCCTTTCGGGTGGGGGGCGGAGCCATTCGTCCGCCGCCCCAACAACGTGCCCCCTCCCGAGCACTGCAACAATCCTGCTCCTTGACACTTCACTGTTTCAGCTCTTGCAATAATGAAATGGACCGCCTTGATGCCATGGCCGCCTTCGTGGCGGTCGCCGAACATCGTGGCTTCGCTCACGCCGCGCGCCGCCTGGGACTGTCACCCTCTGCCGTCACACGGCTCGTCGCCGCGCTCGAGGAGCGGCTGTCGATCCGCCTGCTCCAGCGCACGACGCGTTCGGTGACGTTGACCGATGCGGGCGCCCGCTATCTGGAGCGCGCCCGCCGCATCCTCGCGGAGGTCGAAGAAGCGGAGGACGCGGCTCAAGAAGAGCGAACCGTACCGAAGGGCCGCTTCGTACTCACGGCACCAGACCTCTTCGGCCGGCTCAACGTCGCTCCACTCATGAGCACGTTCTTGTCACGCCATCCGGGCGTGATGGGTGAGTTGCTCCTGTCGGACCGCACGGTGAACCTGGTCGAAGAGGGAGTGGACGCGGCGGTTCGGATCGGCGTGCTCGCCGACTCGAGCCTCTTTGCCCGCAAGGTCGGGGAGACCCGACGCGTCGTCGTTGCTTCGCCGGAATACCTTGCTCAGCGCAAGAAGCCTCAGCTGCCCGGTGACGTCGCATCACACGACGTCATCCTGTTCACCGGGCTCAATCCCACACCCGAGTGGCGCTTTTCTCGTGACGGCCGCTTGAGCCACGTCTCGTTCACGCCCACCTTCGTGACGAATAGCGCCGATGCGGCGCTCGCTCACACGGAGCGCGGCCACGGACTGACGATGCTGCTCGCGTATCAAGTCGCCGAGTCCGTACGAGCGGGGCGGCTCAAGGTCGTACTCTCGAAGTTCGAGCCGCCGCCCTTGCCAATCCACCTCGTCTATCCAACCTCCCGGTTGCTCTCCGCCAAGGTCCGGGCCTTCGTCGACCTGGCCGTATCGACGTGCAACTGGCACTTCGTCAATCTCTGAGTCTCACCGAGCCGCGCTGGTGTGTCTCACCTTGATGGGCTGTGGTGATGGAACCGTCGACACTCGGGACCCTCATGTTCCAACCCCCTGCGCAAGGGCTGACGTGGTTATCCGGATTTCAATGGTTGCGCCCTATACTGCGCGCGGCTTGCTCCGGGCGGGTAGGGCGGTGGCGTGGGACGGGGCGGGCCTTTCCCCCAGCAACGAGGCCAGCTCATGCGTCGTTCCCCGAAGTCCCTCTGGCTGTTCCCCGCGCTCCTCCTGGGCGCCTGTTCCCCGACGGAAACTCCCGTGGACGCGGAGCCCTCCGCCCCCGACACCGTGACGCAGGGCGTGCTCCATGCGCCCCCCGCGCCGGCCAGCGGCAACATCCTCGACAGCACCACGTACATGGGCCAGGTGGCCGTGCCCGGCTCGGTGCAGACGCGCTTCACGATGAACCCGCAGTACTTCTCCTTCGCCATCACCGTCAGCGCCGGCTCGCAGGCGAAGCTGGAGGTGACGCACCTGGGCAGCAGCATGTACCTGGACACGGGCCTCTTCGTGTACGGCCCGAAGAACGCCAGCGGCAGCTATGGCACCGCCGTGCTGGCGCAGGACGACGAGTCCGGCTACGGCCAGCTCAGCAAGCTCGCCTCGGTGGCGTTCGCCCAGGGCGGTGAGTACCTCGTCGTCGTCAGCACCGGCACGGGCGCGGGCAAGCAGTTCCGCCTCCAGGTCGACTGTCTCAGCGGCACCTGCAACCCGGTGGACCCGTCCGTGTACGCCACCTGTGACACGGCCCGCGTGGGGCCGTTCGTCGAGGAGTGCATGTCCCACTGGAACGCCGAGGGCGTCCCCACCGCCGAGGCCTTCTCGCGGTGCTTCGGCGCGGATGACTCGCACGCCATCTACGAGGGCAACTGCTACGCCGGGAACCCCTTCAAGCCCGCGTGGTGCGCGGGCGGCGAGCCCGCGTGGACGCAGTGGATGTGGCCGAAGTGCCTGGACTTCTACTCCATCGACTACGGCTTGTACTCGCTGAGCCTCAGCTCCCAGCCGTTGAGCGCGGGCCTCCAGTCGGAGCTGGCGGCCATCAACACCGCCTGCGGCCAGAACACCCTGTGTCAGGGCGCGGCCCACGGTTACTACTTCGCGTGGAACCACGCCGCGCCGCCGAGCCTGGACAAGGCCGTGGAAGCGGTGGCCTCCTTCTTCCAGAGCAACGCGCTCTACGGTGCGCCCCTGGAGGCCATGAGCTACGCGGACTTCGCCCAGTACCGCCTGCGGTCCCAGTTCACGTCGTTGGCCCCGGATCTGCTCAACGAGTACAGCAACGGCACGGAGAACGTGCAGGTGGGCGGCTACCGGTATGCGCGGATGATGTGGCCGGACGCGTGCATGGTTTGGGAGCTGGACGTCATCTTCTTCCCGGAGTCGCACCGCGTGCTGGTGTTCGAGGAGCAGTACAGCCAGGACTGCTGACGGCCGGACGCCCCCGCCGGAAGCAGGCGGTGCCTGCTTCCGGTGGAGTGGGTCACACGCTCGAGAGCCGCGCTTGTAGCCGGTCGAGGACCTGCTCGTTGGCGGTTCCGCTGAGGGGACGCATCTTCGCGGCGACCTCGGGACTTTCGAACTCCTGGACCCAGGACAGGTGTGTCTGGTCACCACGAGCGGTCAGTGTCACTGTTAGCGAGTACCAGGGCTTTACGACGTGCTCGAGCACGATCCTGGTATCGGGCTGAATCTCCCGGAACACACTCTCGTTGGGGTAGTTGGCACCATTCGGGCCGTGCATCACAAAGACCCACCGCCCGCCGGGTTTGAACTCGAACTGCTCGAACGTGTTCGTGAAATCATTCGGCCCCCACCATCGGGCCAGTTGATCCGGTTGCTCGAACGCGGCGAATACCTTTCGCGGGTTCGAGGACAGTACCCGCTCGGTGCTGACGGCAGCGTTCGGGTTGTTCGCTTGGGACATCGGCAACTCCCTCAAGAAGTCGGAACTCGCGCCGGTTTGTGGCCGGCCACCTACGCTACCGCGCCCTCGACCTGGGCAGAGCTGGAACGGAGACGACGTCTTCGAGCCCCGCGGCCTCCCCGGCGTCAGGGTGGTCTCCCAGCGCTTCGCCCGCCTCGTCACCGAGCACGGGCTGACCCACATGGACCTCATCCCCACCGAGCGCTACGTCTGGGACCCGCTGCGGCGCTTCACCCAGCCCACGGGGGCGTAGCCCTTCGGGTATTCACACCCTTCACCGCGCTAAGAATCATGCCATGTCTGGAGTTGGACGGGGCCAGACTGGAATAAATGGCAGACGCGGTGAATCTCTGTTGTGGGTTCGACTTTGACTCAGCGTGCAATCGCCCTGTCCACTTCTCTCCTGGGGCCTCGTACCCAGGGTGCATGCCCACCATCCGATAAGGGTGGTTTCACGACGAGGCATGCATGTCTCAAGAGCGCAGGGATGTGAGAGTCTGGAAGCGCCAGTCGGTCTGGTTGCTGGGCGCCGTGCTGGCCGTCAGTGGTTGTTCCAAGGCGACATCGCCCGAGGACGCCCTGGGCGGACCTGTCTCCCAGACGGAGGCGGGGGCCGGGGTGGGCGAGAGCAAGACCTCGTCGCTCAGTGAGCTGCCCCGGGTGGAGGGCGCGTCAACCGTCAAGACCTTCGCCCAGCGGCTGGAGCAGGTCACGCCCCTCAAGGAGACGACGGCCATCCACGTGAAGCTGGCGCCCCCGGCCAACCCCGCGCTGAAGGACAGTCTGGTGCGCGTCGTGGGAGACCCGAAGGACCCCGTGGTCCTGTTCAGCTCCGATGCCCTGGCCTCGCTGGGCCGCATTCCCAAGAGCCCTGGCCCCGGGTTCTTCACGCTCTTCTCGTCGCTGACGGACTCGGAGCTGGACCGCCGGACGAACAGTGAGAAGGAGGTGGCGGAAGGCAAGTTCGGCGAGATAACCAGGGAGACCGTCCTCTTCAACGGCCGCCACCCGGCCGCCCGCTTCGAGGGCCTCGCGCTGGAGGCCCAGGCCTTCCGGGGCGGCGGCATGGTGCCCATCGCCAACTGTCCGGCGATGCCCGCCACCACGCAGAACGTCTGGGACAAGGCGCTGCTCATCCGCGACCCGGCCGTGGTGCAGGACCCGACGCGCACGTGGGACCCCTGCACCGGCGCCGGCACACAGGGCGGCAAGTGGACATTCTCCCACCTCCTCAAGGAGATGGCGCAGGACTCGGGCACCACGGCCGAGGACTTCGTCCTGAAGTGGCTGTCCCACTGGCTCAATGACTACACCGTCAATGGCGACACGGTGCAGGCGCGCCAGGCCATGTTCACCGAGGTCATCCAACCCTGGGCCACCGCCAGCGGGCAGGTGGCCTCGCTCGTGTTCAACGGCACCTTGAACAAGTGGCAGGTGTCCATCACCGGGCCGCTGAACCTGGACATCGCGCCCTTCCGGCTTCTGTCCATCGTCAACCGCGTCGACCTGGCTGGCAGCACGGGCGGCTACGGCGGGTCGTCCACCGCGGGCGAGCTGCGCTTCGTGTTCGGCATGACGAAGCCCAACCCCTGGGGCACCGGCGGCACCGAGGCGACGTGCAATCTCAAGCTCTTCACCACCATCATCGAGTACGGCGTGCCCCGCACGGGTTGCCAGCAGGTCATCGACTGGGCCCGGGCGTGGGCGCAGCTGGGCACCCACACCAGCTTCGATGCGACCTACCTCTCCCAGCTCGAGTCGATGACCGAGAGCGTCGTCCTGCACGGCAGCGCACCGTCCAAGGGCAACAAGAACGCCCTCAACCAACTGCGCACCAATGAAATCTCCCTGGTGCTGAATGACCCGAATCCGCAGTGGGAGCTGCGCGAGTTCCAGCTGGCGGACGAGAACCTCACGGACACCGGTCCCGACGCGCGCACCAACGGGCTCCTGCGGCCGCACACGGTGGCGCTGACGCCGAGCGACCTCGGCAACCACGACCCCGACATCGATCCGGACGTGAGCGCCTTCGTGGCGGGAACTGTCACGAGTGGTGTCCAGCTTCCGGTGACGGTCCCCGTCACGTGTGCCGCCAGCTTCACGGCGCCCCACAAGGTCAATGGCAACTTCTTCCTGGGCGGCAGCGCCCTGGTGAACCCGCCCACCCACTGGGAGGCCTTTGGCCTGTTCCCGAGCCCCACGGCGGCGCAGGTCTGCGCGCGCAAGGAGTTCTCCGGCAACACCTGCAATGGCTGTCACTTCGGGGACACGGCGTTGGACGGCACCGGTGGCAACAATGCCTTCACGCACATCAGCCCCACGTCGGGCATCCCGGCCACGCCGTCGAAGTTCCTCACGGGCGGCGGCGTGGGCTTCATGTTCGGCGTCCCGGATCAGCAGTTCGGCTCACCGACGTGGCAGTTCGCGGACCTGCTGCGCCGGCACCAGCGGCTCTATGACATCGCCACCTGCACCGCCTGCAGCCCGTTCCTCATCTTCGACGCGAGCTTCCTGACGCGGATGGAGGCCGTCGCGGGCACGGTGCCCTTCGACAGGATCTCCGGCGCGCCGGAGCCGCCGTTCAAGGTGGGCCCCATCCGGGACCTGGAGAAGATGCAGGCGGTCCTGGAGCTGCGCTCCCAGTTCGCCAAGGGTTCCAGAGACTTGCCGCTCAGCTTCCTGCGGCCGCCGGAGGTCTTCGTCCACTGACCCACATGCCGTGGGCGGAACGAGACGAGCCCCACGACACCGCCGGGAGCCGCTGGCTCCCGGCGGTGGAGGGATGAATCAGTACCAGTTGTTGAACAGGTCGATGACGATGATGCCGGCGGCCTGGCTGACGATGATGAGGAGGACGCGCGGCCGGAAGCGATCGAGGTTCCAGTCGTACGTATGCTGCTGCAGGCCCAGGTGCGCCCTGGGGCCCACGTTCCCGCCTCGCGCGCTCGTCTGGGCGAAGGTCTCGATGTCCGCGGGAAGCCTCGCGACCTCCTTGCCATCCTTGTCGATGAGGCTGGCCGTGCCCTGGTACTTGCCCTCGTGGATGTCCTCCGGGTTGGCCCGGACATTCACGCGGTAGTGCCCCGCCGGGATGCCCGCCTCGGGGTTGTCGATGTAGATGAAGGCGGCATCCACGCCCTTCGCGAACTCGGAGGCGGGGAGCTTCTCGTAGCCCTCGATGGGGGTTCCCGCGAGGGCGGCCTGCGGCAGGGTGAGGGTGACCACGCCCTCCGCGTCGAGCGGGGTGGCCTGCTCCTGGGCCGCCTTGAACAGCTCGGACTTGAGGTCGGAGCAGGCGGCCGCGGTGGCCTCACGGGGGGCGTACGACGCGGAGCGCGGCTCTCCCGCGAGGGCGGAGCCGGAGAGGAGGACAGCAGCCAGAAGCGAGGGGACCTTCAGGGAGTTCATGTTCATTGTTGGTCGGGGGGACGATGGGTATCGAGGTGGTTGTTGTTCGGTGTCCCTCTCGCCATCAGCTTCGCGAGCGGACGTGGCGGATGGATGCAGCGCGGGTGCCAACACGAGCCCCACGTCCCTCCTCCCTGGCAAATGGAAGGGCAGCCGTGCATCTCCCGGAACCAGGTGAACTCGTGTAGCGCACCGCGTTACGATGGGCGCCTGTTCGTGACCTCCCGCGTTACAGGCAGGTCAGGAGCAGGCGATGAGCGCGGCCGACGGAGGCCGAGGGCTACGGCTCGGGGTAGTGGGCCACGTAGCCGTCATTGCCCACGACCCAGAAGTTGCCCACCTCGCTCATGGCGATGCCAAAGAGCTGGACCGGCGTGTCGAGGAGCGGTCCGGCGGCCCAGCCGTACGGTGTCACCCGGCGAAGCATGCCCGTGTTGTCGCTGGTATCTTTCGCGATGACGTAGGCATCGTTGGGACCCGAGCTGGGAGCCGCCACACCGCTGTAATAGTAGAGCGATGGCCCAGAGCTCCGGGGCAGACGTGTCCAGCTGGTCGACGCCGTCCGCTTCCAGGCCTGTCCGCCGAATCCCACGGCATAGACCGTCTCACCCAGCCCCATGCAGACCGCGGTCATTTCGAGCCCGCCGCCCGTGGAGTAGTAGTTCACCACGGGTTCGGCACCGGTATGGGTATAGGAAAGAAGCCGCTGGGCCTCCGGGCCCACCCCCTTCAAGCGGCCCGCGATGTACAGCTCCTCCGGGCGTGGCCCCGCGACACCGAGGAACTCGAGGTCCACATCCTCGAACTGGCTCGCCGGCGTGGTACCAGGCACCCAGCGGTACAGGTACCCGCCCAGTCCGGTGACGTAGAGCGTGGTCACTCCGCCGGACTCGAAGCCGATGATGCCCGTCAGGGTCTGACTCGACTTTCGCTCTTTTGGAGCGAGGGGGCGAGCGCTGCGGTCTACGCCGCGCGCCCCTGGGGCGGCGTGGCGCGGGAGGCGGCGCGTAAGTTGGCGCGAAGTCGACGCGGCGAGTGCCAGCGG
>NZ_JAAIXZ010000029.1 GCF_010894435.1 Pyxidicoccus trucidator
CCGGCAGGAGAGGGCCGGGCTTTGCCCGTTGCCGGAGCCAGAACCGATGCGAGGCCAAGCGCGCGGCCACCGTCAGGTTACGCTGCGACACCAACCCAGTGTCAGCGCCCGGTGTGACCGATTCGGGATAGCCGTCCAACAACAGCGTCCTGCCCATGCGTCCGTGCGGCCCCCATCAGCGGCCCTCCTCGGCCCCTCCGCTCCAGCCCTCACCCTCAACGCCTATACGCCGTGCGGCCTCAGTGGGCTCCGGCCGCTCGTGGCACCTCCGCTTTCACGAGCCTTTCCGCTCGCAGTCGGCGCAGGCGACGATTGCTGATGGTCAGCCCGTCTATGTCGCCGGAGGCCGCTCGCGTGAAGGTGACGGTGCCGAGCGAGCCGGCGAAGCGGTCTCCTCCGACGGCATCCAGCACGACCTCGTCCCGGCGAGGCCAGCGTATCGCCAGCCTGCCGTCCGCGACGCGCACGGTGTAGGTCATGTCGACCTCATCGCCGCGGTACTGCCCGACGAATGCCGCCAACGCCGAGGCCGTGGGCATGGGCGCGCTCACGCGGACGAAGTCCCTCGTCGTGGGCCAGACATCCCTGATACTCAGCTCGCGTGGGGCCCCGGCCGCCGGCTTCGAAAAGCGCCACACGTGCATCGACTCGCCCGGACGGAACGAGCCATTGCCGGTGTGCACGAAGGCCGTGGGCACGCCGACCTGGCGCAGCGCTCCGTCCTTGAACTCCAGCCGCACCACCTCATCCGTCAAGGGGCTCCAGTAGTTGCCGGCCAGCGCCGACAGCTGCGCCTCCGGCAGCTTCACGGCGGGCGGCATCACGTCCTTCATGTGCTTGCTCAGGTAGAGGTCGGCCGCCTTCCGCGTGAGCGCCGAAGGATCGATCGTCGAGCCGTTGCACAACGCGACGATGGCCAGCCGGTGGTCCGGGAAGAGGAGGGCGTCCGTGCGGTAGCCGGCGTCCATGCCGTCGTGGCTCACCATGCGCAGGCCGCGGTAGTCCGCCAGATGCAGGCCACCGCCATAGGTGGTGGCGGTGCCGTCGTTCAGCTTGCCGGAGGTCTGCAACCACGCGACCAGCTTCTTCCCGCCGACACGCCCGTCGAGCAGGTTCTGCTCCCACTTCAGCAGGTCGCCGACCGTGGTGAGCAGGCTGGTGGAGCCGTCATTATGTGGGACGCTGATCCTCCAGCCGCCGCCTTCCCGGATGCTGTACGCCGAGGCGCGCTGGGGCACGACCTCTTTGTGGTCGTCGCGGAAATGGGTGTCGGTCATGCCGAGCGGCTTGAAGATCCGCTCGTCGGCGAACGCCCGCAGCGGCTTGCCGGAGACGCGCCGCACGATCACCGCCAGCAGCGTGTACGCGGCATTGCCGTACACGATCTCCGTGCCCGGCGCGAAGTTCACACCGCGCTGCCGGGTCAACACCCAGAGGATGTCTGCATCGGTGTACAGGTCGTCGCCGCGCCAGCCGGCCAGATTCAGCAACTGGCCCTGTTCGCGCAGGCCATTCGTGTGATGTATCAGGTGCGCGACGGTGATTGTCTTTCCATGGTCGGGCATCTCCGGCAGGTGTTTTCGGATGTCGTCGTCCAGCGACAGCTTGCCCTCCTGCGCCAGCAGTCCGATGGCGAAGGCGATGAACTGCTTTGAGATGGAGGCGGTGTGGAAGTTGGATTGCGGCGTAATCGGCACGTCGTACTCCAGGTTCGCCATGCCGTAGCCGCGCGCGTAGTCGAGTGCGCCATCGCGAGAGATTCCCACGGCGCAGCCGGGTGAGTCCCTGCCACTCCATGGCGCGAGGAGGGCGTCCACCTGCTGATGACGGTCGATGGCGGGGGCGCCTTCACCCGCGGCGGCCATGGCGGGGGAGGACGTCAGGCCGAGGAGGAGGAACGACGACACGAAAGACTTGCGCAGCATGAGGTGCTGTCTCCGGAGCAACGGGATTGCAGGCGCCACGGTGCCAGAGTGGGCGCCGCACGGGAGGAGTCTTCAGCCGGTGGGGACGGGCCTGCGGCGAACGGGCGCTCCCGTGCGGCGAACGGGTCGCCGGTCGCGAGGGTGCCCTCTATACTGTGGCCCTGGACTGCTGGCCAAGGCGGGATGCGCGCTCACCCGCTCCTCGCAACCCAAGGGAGAGGCCGCTGCTCGTCAGGCGACTGACTGCCTTTCGAGCGGCCTGGAATGACGGGTGCCCGGACTGTTTTGCCTCCCGCCGGGGAAGGCTGCTAAGCGTGCGCCTGGCATCCATACCAAGGCAAAAGACACCATGCGACATGTGCTCTGGCTCTGGCTCGTCCCCCTCGTGGCGGTGGCGCAGCCGGCCTTCCGGGTCCGCGACCTCCGGCAGGTGCAGGACACCGCGGCGGCGGACTCGCACCCGACGGAAGTCACCGCGTTCAAGAACGGCGTCGTCTTCGCCCCGCTGCGCAGCTTGGAGCGTGAGCCCTGGTGGAGCGATGGCACGGCGGCGGGCACCGTGCAGCTCGTGGATGCGCACCTGGGGCCGGGCTCCTCGGATCCACATGAGTTCACGCCCATGGGCGACAGGCTCTTCTTCGTGGCCCAGGTGAGCTACTCCTACGCCGACCAGGCGCTCTTCGTGACGGACGGCACCCCCGGAGGGACACGCCAGGTGCGCCGGCTGAGGGCTGCCCGCAACCTCACCGTGGTGGGCTCCACCCTGTTCTTCTCCGCCGGAGATGGCAAGACGGCCTCCGGCTTCAGCCTCTGGAAGAGCGACGGCACCTCCGAGGGCACCGTCCCAGTCGCGCCGCTCCCCAGCAGCAGCAGCGGCGTCCTCAACGCCTGGAGCTTCACCGCCGTGGGCAGCACCCTCTTCTTCGGCGCCGACCAGAGCGCGACGGGCTCGGAGTTGTGGAAGAGCGACGGCACAGCCGAGGGGACCGTCATGGTTCGCGACATCAGTCCCGGCGCCGAAAGCTCCGATCCCGCGGACTTCGCCGCGGTGGGCTCCACGCTCTTCTTCGCCGCCAGCGACGGGGTCAACGGCAGGGAGCTGTGGAAGTCGGATGGCACCCGGGACGGCACGGTGCTGGTGGCGAACATCTCGCCCGCGTCCGAGCACTCGACCCCCTTCGGCCTCACGGCGGTGGGCTCCACGCTCGTCTTCTTCGCCCACAATGGGGCGAACGGGTACGAGCCCTGGAGGTCGGACGGCACTCCGGAGGGGACCGTCATGGTGGCGGACCTGGCGACGGGGAGCTCGAGCTCCGTGGACAAGAACAACCCCCGCTACGACGTGAGGACCGTGGTGGGCTCGACGCTCTACTTCGTCGCCTCGGGCACCAGCACGGGGCTCGCCTTGTGGAAGACGGACGGGACGGCGGCGGGCACCGTACCCATCCGCAACGCGGCCGGTAACCGCTTCATCCCCTACGACATCGCGGCCGTGGGCTCCACCGTCTTCTTCACCTCCGGCACCGGCGCCACCCACAGCGAGAAGGTGCTGTGGAAGACCGACGGCACCGCCGCGGGCACCCTGCTGGTGAGTGCGCTGCCGGCCATCACCGGGGAGATCGGGTGGGGCCAGTTCGCCAGCTCCGGCGGACGGCTGTTCTTCGCTGCTAGCAGCAGCGCGGCGGGCCTGGAGCTGTGGACGAGCGACGGCACCTCGGCCGGCACCGTGAGCGTGAAGGACATCCACCCGCGCAACAGCTCGTCCTCGCCGGAGGTGGGCGTGGCGCTGGGCAACGTGCTGCTCTTCGCGGCGGAGGATGGAACGCTCGGCAAGGAGCTGTGGAAGACGGACGGCACCGAGGCGGGCACGGTGCTGGTGAAGGACCTCCGGCCGGGGAGTTCCTCCTCGAACCCCACGTCCTTCACGCGACTGGGGAGCGTGGTGTACTTCGCGGCCAACGACGGGACGAGCGGCGAGGAGCTGTGGAAGACGGATGGCACCGAGGCGGGCACCACGCGCGTGACGGACCTTCCGCCCGGCCAGGGGCGCTCCTTGTTCACGTGGCTGACGGCGTGGGGGGAGAGCCTCTACTTCCTCGCCAACATCGCGGGGAGCGGCGACGAGCTGTGGAAGACGGACGGCACCGAGGCGGGCACCGTGAGGCTGAAGGACATCCGCACCGGTGGCGTCAGCGGGTCGTCCAGCACCGCGAAGCCGGTGGTGGCCAACGGGCTGCTCTTCTTCGAGGCCAACGACGGCGCCAGCGGCTGGGAGCTGTGGAAGTCGGATGGCACCCCGGCGGGCACCGCGCTGGTGAGGGACATGCGCCCCGGGAGCGAGGGGCTGAGCTACAATGGCTCCTCCAGGCTGGCGCGCGTGGGCAGCAACGTCTTCTACTCCGTCCATTACCTCAGCAGCCCCGAGGATGAGCGCTGCGAGCTGTGGAGGTCGGATGGCACGAGCGACGGCAGCATCCAGCTCGGCACCTTCTCGTGCGACAGCGCGATTGACTCGATGGTGGAGTTCCGGGGCCACCTCTACTTCGTCGCCGAGGGCCACCAGCTCTGGCGCAGCGACGGCACGCCGCCAGGCACCTCCATGGTGGGGGACTGGAACCCCGGGGCGCCGTCCGCCCGGTACTCCGGCGGGCTCCTGCCGGTGGGCTCCACGCTGTTCTTCGCCGCGGATGACGGTGTGCACGGGGCGGAGCTGTGGAAGACGGATGGCACGTGGGAGGGCACCGCGCGCCTGACGGACCTGGCGCCCGGGCCGATGGCCTCGGTGGTGGGGCCGCTGATCGCCAGCCAGCGCCTGCTGTGGTTCGCGGGCAGCGACGGCACCAGTGGCTTGGAGCTGTGGCAGTCGGACGGCACGGTGCAGGGGACGCGGCGGGTCCATGACATCGCGGCCGGGGCGACTTCCTCCAGCCCCGGGCCGGTGGTCGGGGCGGGCGGCAAGCTGTTCTTCGCGGCCAGTGATGCGGACGGGGACCGCGAGCTGTGGGCGCACTCGGTGGACCCCACTCCGCCGCGCATCGTGCCGGAGGTGGTGGGCACCCTGGGGGAGGGGGGCTGGTACACCTCCGACGTGAGCGTCTCCTTCCACGTGGAGGATGACGAGTCGCCGCTGGGCGAGGCGAGCGGGTGTGGGCCTTTCGTGCTCACCTTCGACAGCGCCGGGCGGACCGTCACCTGTACGGCGTCCTCCTGGGGCGGGAGCGCCACGCAGAGCGTGCTGCTCAAGCGGGACGCCACGCCGCCCACGCTGAACTGCCCGGACCCCGTCCAACTGGAGGCCACCGGGCCGGACGGGGCGGCGGCGCTCCCCGCTCCGGTGGCCCAGGATGCGATGGACGCGGCGCCCATGGTGACGACGAGCGTGTCCCCCGGCACGGCGGTGGGGCTGGGGACCACACAGGTGAGCGCGTCGGCGCGGGACGCGGCTGGCAACGTGAGCACCTGCACGTTCCAGGTGGCGGTGCGGGACACGGTGGCTCCGGGCTTGAGCTGCCCCGCCGCGGTGGAGACCGAGAGCACCCGGCCGGAGTTCTCGGCGGTGGCCACGGACCTCGTGGATGCGTCACCGGCGCTGGAATACAGCCATGCGTCCGGCTCGGAGTTTTCCGTGGGGGAGACTCGCGTGACGGTGACGGCGACGGATGACTCGGGCAACCGCGCGAGCTGCACCTTCCCGGTGCGGGTCCGTGGTGAGGATGATGAGGAGGAGGATGAGGATGAGGAGGAGGGACAGGGCGGTGGCGAGAGCGGGTGCGGCTGCGCCAGCACCGCCGACGTGCCGCTGGCGGCGTATGCCCTGATGCTGTGGGTTGCGCTCGCCGCGGTCCGCCGCCGGGCCCGTTCGTAGGCGGCGGACCATGCTGTGGGCCCGTTGCCGCATTGGGGCGAGCAGCGGGCAGAGGTCCGCAGTTGGCCCTCCCGCTCGAGGGCCGTCAGGTCGTTGGCGGAGTCATGCTGAGAGCCATCCAACCTCCCTTCGGGAGCAACGCCGGGGCGGCTGTCGGAGGAACTGGAGTTGGCAGTCCTTGGCTTACGGCTTTCTGTTTTCTCCTGAACGTCTACAATTCTCTCTGTAGTCGATGGCTATCCAGGGAGTCACCATGAACTCGATAAAGCTGAAGATGTCGTTGTCCGGACTTGCACTGCTGATGGGGCTCTTCACGGGCATGACCTTGGCAATCGCCCCCGACTCCGCACCGGGGTTTTCTCCCTCGACGGCCGTCGCGACTGGGAAAGCGGAGCCCGTGTCCTTGTCGGAGGATGGCAACGACAACTCCTTTCCGCGGCCCATGATCTGCACTCTTTCCTGCAGGTTCTGCAGCCATACCATCGGATGTCCCCCGGGTGAGGGCACCTGCGCCGAAACCGTCTGCGTAAATCTCGACTGAGGCCTGGGAAGCGCTCTTCCCAATGCCAGACGCAAACACACCTGGCCCCATCATCCTGCGAACCCGCACAATCGGCCGGTCAGAGGCCTCCACGCTGTAGAGGCCAAGGTTCCCACCAGAGCCGCTGACGGTTGCTGTATGGCATGCAGCAGGCCCACGCGGTGGCCGAGCCCCAGGCGCCCCGGAGGCGCCCGGGAGAAAGGTGTTCGAGGGCGAAGCGCCGGCCAGCGACAGGCTTCTCAACCGGAGGTGAGTTCGGCGCTCCAGCGCCGTTCAGCGCGCGGGCAGTTCGCGGAAGGTGACGCCGTCCAGTTCCAGTCGGCGCACCGCCTCCATGAAGCGCTCGGTGCCGATGAGCATCGTGGCGAAGTTGCCCACACGGAACAGGTCCAGGTCCGTGGGGAGTGAGGCCGCGTCGAGAATGGGCTCGTCCGGGCGTCCGAAACCGTGCCGGCCGCAGGTGGCACATGGCGGAGGCGCGTCCGGCGGGATGCAGTCCGGGTGCAGCTTGCCCAGGGGATGAAGCTGGAGGTCGAGCAGCTCCGGCGGGTTGTTCTTCTGTCGGAAGCGCAGCGCCGTCCGGCAGGGCTCCAAGCCCCGTAGGTCTTCGGCCTGCAGGCGCTCCAGCGCGTCCCGGCGCGCCATGAGCACCCCCACCAGCCACGAGAAGGCAGGGAATCTTCCGAAGGCGGGGCCCACCAATGGGCCGAAGCCCGTGCCGGGTGGCAGTATGGCCCCCGAAGGCGCCAGGGGGCGCACCAGTTCGCGCAGGCGGGTGAACTCGGAGAAGGACTCGCGCCTTGCCTTCTCGAACTCACGGCGCTCGGGCAACTGGGACAGGTCCACGCACGGATAGTAGTGGCCTGCGGCGGCCCAGGTGACGCAGGCGGGGCATGTGGTCCCTGGAAGCGACCATTTGGACGCGGCGTTGACCTCCCCGCCGTACGTCTCCGCGACCGACCTGTCCTCGCGCATCCAGAAAAACCGGGTCATGTGCCGGCATGATAGGGCTGGATGGGCCCTCCCAGGAGTTGGAACCGGTAGATGAGCTCGCCGGCGTGCTTGAAGATCTGCTCGGGAGAGGCACCGGGGTACGCCTCCTTGAAATCCCGCCAAGCTTGGTTCCACGGCCCCCCACGTCCTCCGGGGTTGTGAATCCGCCGGTGCAGGTCCAGCGGAATGGGCAGGGTGTAGCTGTGGATCTTGACGCCTTGCTGCTCGAACCAGAGCGCCAGCTCTCGCTCCTGGGGAAAGATGTGGTGTTTCTCCCAGCGACCAGGCGGGAGCCGGTGTGACGGGGGGATGATTCGCTCGGGGGCGCCGTTCCAGTTGGGGAAGACCTTGACGGCGCCACCGGGCAGCTTCCCCGCGCCGCCCCAGTTCCTCCGCGGGCCACTGCCCGGCGCCGCCGGAGGAGGGCGCGCCCCCGGGAAACGTGCCGGCGCGACTTCACCGGGCGCGTCCTCGCAGCGGTAGAAGCCGCAGGTGTCACCCAGACACAGGAGAGTGACGCACTGGTCCTCCTCGGGGTCGTCGCACTCCACCGCAGCCCCGTCCCACGCCTGTTGCAAGGCAGGGCCTGGGGTCGTGGAGCAACCCAGCAACGAGGCGGCGAGCAGCGAAAGCCACAAAACGTGAAGAGTTCGCATAGCCGGCGAACCCTAGCACCTTGCCCTCCTGGAGCCGGGCCTCGCCGCTCTCCAGCCGCTGTGCAGCGGCTACGACAGCGGCCCCAACGCCACCACCACGGACGCCTGGGCGGACCTCCTCGCGGCGCCGGACAAGCAGGTGTCGCTACCCAGCGGCGCGAACTGGCGGGTCATCCCGTAGCGCCGCGTCGTCAGGCTGCGACGGCACGCATTCTTCGACGCAGGCGGACTGCCTCCACCTCTACCGGAGGCGGGGCGGCCAAGCCCGTTGCCCGCTGAACCATCAGCGACACCATGGTCGCCTCTTCAAGACGTCCCGCCTTGAGGAGACCCGCTCGCAATGACTCTCGCGAAATGCCCTTGAGCCGCGCCTCTACCGCCATGGTGCCCGGCGGGAGATGAGGCTTAAGGGGAACCCGTGAAAGGAACAGAGAGCTGATCGACGCGGGGGCGTGGCTCTTTTTGTACTGCTGCTGGTAGCTGAACCAGGGCTTAACGTCTTCAAGGAGCCACTCAATCCGTATGCTCTTGAAGCGCTTAAGCCCCAGGAAGGATTCCAACTCGGAGCGAACCAGCACGATGCAGTCAAGCCCGCGTCTCCATGCTTCGGCGCTGAGGTATTGGGCGAGAATGCGGTGCTGGCGCTTGCAGTACTGTCGGTGGGCTTCGGTGGCCATAGGCCCGGCTTCTACGCCATGTCCGTGAGAGAATTCCACTCACAGCCTCAGTCCTGCACGGACCCGGGCCCTTCTACTGGCTCATCCTGTCGGCATGGTTCGGCCTGGTGGTCCTGCGAGGCCGGAGTTACCCCTGCGGCGCAGGCTCCTTCCTCGGGCCCAGGAGGCGCTCCATCTCCGTCTGGAGTTCCGCGCGATCCCGTGGGGCGCGGGCAGCCGCTGGCCGACATCTACCTCACGGCGGCGGAGGCGGAGGCGCTGCGCATGCTCTCGCTGGTGACGGCACTGAGTCCGAGCGTCGTGGTGGGCCTCGCGCTGCTGGAGCTGGCCGCCGCACGGGGAATCAAGCCCAAGGGGGGCCGGTGAACGCGGAACTGGTGGAGGCCGGCCGGGCGACGGTGGACGAGGCCGTGCTGGTGGAAGTGCGCGGTGTGCCTCGAGGAGTGGAGGGGCCCGTCGAGCCCTTCGCCGCGCGGGTGGTGCAACTCACCAGCCTCGGCACGCACCTGGAGCTGGCGGACGGCTCGAGCGCCTACGGGCGGTGGGGCGGTGCGGCGCTACCTCGCCGCGCGGATCATCGCGTCGCGGCCGGAGGACCTGGCCACGGTGCCCACGGAGTCCCTGCGTGCCGCAGTGGTGGCGGTGGAGGCCGCGCAGCGGGAGCGGGAGGCGAGGCGAAGGAGAGGCTGGCGGCCCGCCTCAGAGCAGGCGCGCTGAGGCCGCGCGGCAACTCCCAATAGACTCCCAAACAGCAGGCGTCCGAGCAGGGCCCGGAAAGACGAAGGGCCCGGAACCTTGCGATTCCGGGCCCTTCTATTGGCGAGGAGTACGGGACTTGAACCCGTGGCCTCCGGCGTGACAGGCCGGCGTTCTAACCAACTGAACTAACTCCCCACAACTTTTGGGCGGAACAGGGATTGAACCTGTGACCCTCGCCTTGTAAGGGCGACGCTCTACCGCTGAGCTATCCGCCCTGAAGGCGTCCGCCGCGCTGCAACGAGGCCGGCTTGTATAGGCCGCGTTCGGCACTGTCAAGCATACGTTTTTCGCGCCCTGATCATTCCGCCGCAGCCCCTTCGAGGAGTGAAGACGGTGCGACGCAGAGTGCCCTGACTGCTCCCCCAGCGAGGCGCCCGCCGCGCCCCGCCCCGGAGGCGCGCGAGGCGGGCCGCCGCCCTCCCCCACGAGCCGCCCGGGGGCCAGGGGCCGCCTCTGCGGCCGCCCTCCCCTTTCCGCCAGCACGACCCGCGATGACGCCGTCCACCGGGACTTGCGGTCGCCGTCACTTATCGTGCGGGGTCTCTCAACTCTCCGTGCAACGCGGTTCCAACAGCCCGGAGTCGGGGCTGCTCGAGGGTCGAACCCGGCGGGCCGCAGCTACACGGCGATGGCGACGGTCAGCGTCGCCACGTAGCCGTCCGTGGTGTTGCCGGTGACGGCCGCCAGCTGCGAGTCCGAGCCGTCGCTGAACACGTTGTCGCTGCTGAGGCTGACCTGCCGCAGGTTGCTGACGCTCGCCGAGTAGCCGGTGGTGGCGTACACCTCGTCGCACGGGGCCTTGGGCAGCGCCAGCTGCGAGACGGCCACCTTGTTCCCCGACGCCGTCGCCGACGCCAGGCTCGGGTAGACCTCGAAGTGGATGTGCGGCCAGCGCCCCGAGTAACACGCGGGGAAGATGGTCGTGAACGTCAGCTGCCCGTTCGCATCCGTCTGCTGCACCCCGCGCAGGTAGTTCTCGCCCGTCACCCCGGAGGAGTAGAGCGAGTACCGGCCCTCGCGGTCGCAGTGCCACAGGTAGATGGCGTACCCCTGCAGCGGCTCGCACGTGCCCGAGGCGTTGACGAGCGTCAGCGTGACGGTCAGCGGGATGCCCCCCGCCGTCGCCGTGCCCGTCCCCACGCTCGTACGGATGTCGCTCCGGACGATGCCCGTCTGCGTCAGCACGTTGGGACCGTTCGAGCCGTCCCCCGGATACGGGCCCGCCGTCTCCGTCGGAATCCGGGTGCACGAGCCGTCACCCGGGTCTTCCGTTCCCGGCGAGTCGTCTCCGCCACAGCCGACCAGGGGCAGCAGACTCGCCCCCAGGGCGAAGCGCAGCAGCGTCCTGCGCTCCAGGTTGGCGCGAAGCAGCTTCAGGTCCTGCGCCAGGCCGCCATCGTCATGCTCGTGCATCGTGAATCCTTTCCCGCCCGGTCAGGGCCATGGAGCAGATTCCAACCGAGACACCTTGCGAAATGCTTAAGCCGCGACCACCGGCGCGTCGGCGGGCTCCGGGAGCGCGTCGAAGCTCTCGAAGGGGTTCTCCAGCATCTCCCGCAGCGTGTTGGCCAGCACTCCCGCGTGGAACCCGTCGATGAAGCGGTGGTCGAATGTGGCGTTGATGTTCATCACCTTGCCCGGCACCACCTTGCCGTCCTCCACCACCGGCACCTCCTTCACCGCGCCCGGCGCGACGAAGATGGGCACCCGCGTGTACGGCGCCAGCGGCACGTACGCCGTGTCCAGCCCCAGCGAGCCCACGTTGGTGATGATGGCCGAGCCAAACGCGTCCTTCGGCATGCCGAACCGGCTCAGGTCCAGGTTCAGCGTGTACATGAAGAAGGACAGCAGCCACGTGAAGGTGTTCAGGAAGAGGTACGGAATCTTCTGAATCGTCCCCTTGCCCTTCTCCAGCGCCACGTCGCGGCGCTCACGCACCCGGCGCACCGCCTCCTCCAGGTCGTTGGCAATCTCGCGCAGGCTCTTCTTGTCCGCGTCCTCGATGCGCGCCGAGGTGAGGTCCACCTTCCCGCCGTCCGTCTGCACCACCAGCGTGGAGAGCGTCACCCGCTGGCGCAGGTAGATGCGGTTGTAGCGGAGGATGGCGTTCGCGTCCGGGCAGCGGCGCAGCGCCTCCCCCATCGCCTTCGCCACCAGGTGCGTCACCGTGAGCCGCACGCCCGTGCGCTGGCGGAAGGCCTCGATGTACGCCATCGCCTTGTCCATGCGCACCGTCAGCGTCCCGTAGACGGTGGGGTCGTACGCCGTCTTCCAGCTTCCAATCGCCAGCTTGCGGAAGCTCGACAGGTCTCGCTTCGGAATCAACTCCAGGTGCGGCATGGACTCGGTCCCTCCTTCGGAACGGGTGCGCGGTGGGGGACGCAGTGTCGCGGCTTCTCCCCTCCAAAGGGAAGGGAGGGGCCCCAGCGTCTCCCTGCCTGCTCACCAGTCCGCGACGCGGCGCATCATGAAATGGGGCTCCGGAACGGCGGCGACGCGGCCCCACCTCGGGGGCCCGAAGCGCACCGCGAGGGAGTCACCGACGCCTGCCAGCGCCCCCAAGCGCCGCTCGCCCGCGTCCCGTAGGGCCCCGTGTCCCCGCGACGCAGGTGGACGCGGCTGCCCGCTCCGGCAGGCCGGCCGCCCCATGCAATGACTTATCAAGAGCCGCTCAACCCGCACTGCGTGACAAGGCGCCCGGAAACCAGCGGTTGCAGCCAGGTCTCGTCTACATGTCTCAGCATGGCGCCCGTGCAGGCGGCCTCGGGGTCAGCCCCCACCCATTGTTATCAAGTCACATTCTGGACATAAGGTTTCGCAGCCTCGGCCCGGGCTACATCCCCCCTACTTCCTCCCCCCGGGTTCCGGCGCAGCCCCCCATGCTCGTGCCGCAACCGGAGTCCCCCATCGTCGGCGTCCACCAGGACCGCCTGGAGCGCGTGCGCGACGTGCTCGCGATGATTTCCCTGGGCGAGTTCGACCCGTCCCAGCACCTCATCCCCCTGGCGGAGGAGGACGCGTTCTCCTCGTTCGAGGAGACCATCAACCTGTTCGCCCGGCAGCTTCACGCCTCGGTGCGGGAGAACGCGCAGTCCATCCAGAAGCTGGAGGCCGCCCGGAGCGAGCTGGAGGAGAAGCTGGCCACCATCGAGCAGCAGCGCCTGGCCATCCGCGACTTGTCCACGCCCATCATCGAGCTGTGGGACAACATCCTGACGCTGCCCATCGTCGGCGTCATGGACACGCAGCGCTCCGTGGAGATGACCGAGCGGCTCCTCCAGCGCATCTCCCAGGGCAAGGCCCGCTGCGCCATCATCGACATCACCGGCGTGGAGGTCGTCGACACCGCGACGGCCAACCACTTCGTGAAGATGGTGGCCGCCGCGCGCCTGCTCGGCACCCACTGCGTCATCACCGGCATCAGCCCCATCATCGCCCAGACGCTGACCCAGATTGGCGTGGAGCTGCGCGGCGTGAAGACGCTCGCCACCCTCCGGGACGGCATCCAGGAGTGCCTGCTCCACCTCCGCAACAGCTCCGCCCTCGGCACCTTCCAGGCCAGCACCCGCGGCGCCTGAGCGCCCCGCGCTGAAGCCCCTTCAACAGAGACTTCTCAATGACAGACATCTCAGCCTATCGCGGCATCACCGTCAGCGGATCCAGCACCATCACCATCATCGATGCCGTCAAGGGCTTCTCGGTCCTCGTCGAGGAGTTGATGCAGACGATGAAGATCCAGACGCGCAACGCCGAGGGCAGGCCCGCGGTGGACCCGAAGGCCTGGTACCCACTCGAGAACTACATGCCCGTCTACAAGAAGATTGAGACCCTGCTCGGGGGACGGGGACTCGAGAAGGTGGGCTCGATGATTCCCCAGTTCGCTGAGTTCCCGCCCAACATCCGCGACATCCACTCGGCCCTGGCCGCCATCGACGTCGCCTACCACATGAACCACTGCAAGGACGGGAAGGTGATGTTCGACCCGTCGACGGGGGAGATGCTGGAGGGAATCGGGCACGTCCGGTACCAGCCCGTGGCCGGGAAGAACGAAATCGCCGTGGTGTGTGACGACTTCTATCCGTGCCGCTTCAACGTGGGACTCATCCGGGGCATGGCCCAGCGCTTCGAGCCCAAGGCCACCCTCACCCATGGCCCGAACCAGGACTGCCGACTGAAGGGTGCGACGAGCTGCACCTACGTCATCAACTGGTGAGGCCACCCGGCCCTTCGCGCGGAGCCACCGTGGCCCGGCCCCGCGCGAGGTCCCCTGGCTTCCGGTGACTACGGCCGCAGCTTCAGGCGCAGCAGGTCCCCGCGCCGGGACAGCGGCGTGTACCAGGTGCCGTCCAGCTCGAACGGCCCGGTGAAGTGGACCGAGGCCACGAGGCCATCCGACGTCGCGGTGATTCGCAGCGGAGCCTCCAGCGCGTCGAAGACGCGGACCCAGCGAGTCTCCAGGCCGCCGCCAAAGGCCGCCAGCGTGGGCTGTGACTCGTCACTGGCCGCCCAGCCCACCGGGCCCAGCCCGAAGTCGCTGCCGCCGCCCTCCTGCGAGGTGATGATGGTGCCCGCCGCGTCCACGGTGAAGTCGTGGAAGTAATGCCGTGGGAACTGGCGCAGTGACACGTCCGCGCCCGTGCTGGAGAGCAGCCCCAGGAAGCCGTCGCGCGGGCCGCCCTCGTAGTCGTCCGGCTCGCTGCTGGCGTAGTCCTGGCCGGCGAACGTGAAGCGCCCCCCGAAGTGGCCCGCGAAGACCACGCGGCCGTCCGGCAGCACGTCCACGCCCGTCAGGTCGCTCCAGAGGACCGGGAGGACGCGGGACCAGGTGTAGGCGCCGTCCACCGTGTACCGCGCGACGAAGGCGCCGCGCTCGGTGAGGGCTCCGCCTCCGAAGTCGGTGCCCGTGCCCGCCCAGCCGGCGAGGGTGACGTTCTCCGCGCCGTCCACGACGACGCTGCCCACCCGCGTGCCGCGCAGGCTGTTGGCCTTCAGCACCTTCGACCAGAGGTGCGCGCCGTCCCACTGGAGCTTCAGGACGAAGGAGTTGGGGTACTCGTCGTCGTACGGAAAGGCCTTGCCCGAGTACACCGGGCCCGCCCCGAAGTCCGTGTAGCCCCAGTACGTGCCCACGAGCACCGCGCTGCCGTGCGCGTCCGTGGCGAGGTCCAGCACGTCCATGGGGTTGTCGAGGCGCTCCTCGTATGTGTCGAACCAGGCGGTGAAGCCGCGCGTCCAATCCACCGCGCCCGACGGCGTGAGCTTGATGACCACCAGGCCCGTGCCCTGCGGGAGCGGGCCCTTCCCCAGGTCCGGACTGCCCGAGTAGCTGCCCGCCACCAGGACGTTGCCCAGCGTCGTCACCACCACCTTGCCCAGACTCAGGCCCGCCTGCGTGAAGGTGCGCGTCCACGCCACGGTGCCGTCCGCGCGGTGCAGGGTGATGACGTCGGTCTGCTCGGCCGAGGGCAGCGCGCCCGGCGTCTGCTCCACCGTGCTCAGGGCGGCGAACCCACCGCCCGGCGCGGGAGCGACGTGGACAGAGCGCTCCGCGAGCGAGCCACCCGACTGCCGCGCCCACGCGGTGGTGCCCGAGGGCTTCGTGCCCCGGTAGGAGCAGAAGGCGTCACTCTCATAGACGATGACGAGCCGGGGCGCGCCGGAGAGGAGGCCCTTCTCCTCCGCCTCCCTGGAGACGAAGGCCGTGCCGTCCGTGCTGTCCGGATGGAGCGCGAAGGAGTACCGGCCCGAGGCCGTCACCACGCCCGTCACGTCGTACTCCACCCACTGGTCCCTGCCGACGGCGCCCAGGTCGCCCAGGGCGCTGCCCGTCACCGCCGGGCGGTGGTTCCAGTCCGTCGTCGCCCCGTCGAACGGCGCCGCCCGGAACAGCCGGGGCCCGTTCCCCGTCGCGTCCACCGCGTACAGGCGCAGCAGCACGCGGCGCACCTGCCCGGCGCCCAGCGTCACGTCGAAGTCCAGGAAGCCCTCCGCGCGAGGCTCCGCGTCCACCCGCACCGAGGCCTCATGCTGGAACGTCCGGTCCGCCGGGTCCGCCGTGGCGTACGTGTCATGCGAGGCGGAGACCGAGTGGGAGAACACATCCGTGCGCGTCAGGCACGCATCCGTGGGAGCGGCCCGGGGCGCCCCCGTCCAGACGAGGAGCGCGGGGCGGCGCGCGGAGTCCATGCTCTCGCGCGAGGAGAACGTCACCCCGTCGCTCGACGTCCCGTACAGCCCGAGCGTGTACTCGCCGTTGCCGCGCACCAGGTCCGTCACGTCGTAGTCCGCGTACGCACCCGCGGCGATGACCTGGGAGTCGTCCAGCGCCGCGCCCACCTTCGCCGGGCGGGAGGTCCAGGTGGCGGACGACTCGCTCCAGCCGCCCTGCGTCGCGTACACCGCCGGCCCGTCCTCCGTGCCCGCGCTGGCGTACAGGCGCAGCACCGCGCGCTGCACCGTCTCCGGCAGGCCCTGCACCGAGAAGCGCAGGTGCACCTCCTGCTGTGGCGAGCTGTCCGCGATGAGCGACGTGGAGGCGCCCCCGCTGGACGCGCCCGGGTTGTCCGCGGAGACGTACGTGTCGGCCGATGGGGAGAAGCTCACCGGTGCGCTCGCGGACACCAGCGGCGCGGGGGCCGGCCACGGGTGGTCCGCGGCGGACTCCACGGTGAGGACGAGCTGCGGGCGCAGCGCCGGGTCGGGGTGCTCGCTCGACGCGAGCGTGACACCGTCCGTGCTGTCCGCCGCCAGGTAGAGCCGGATGACGCCGCCCTCGTAGAAGTAGACGCTCGTCACGTCCAGCTCCAGCCACGTGCCGCTCGCGACGGCGCCCGCGCTCGCGACGGCCCAGTACTCGCAGCAGTCCGGGCGGGTGTTCCAGGTGTCCGCCTCGTTCCAGTCGCCGGCTCCCGGCGGGTCATACACGGTGGGCCCGTCGGCGGAGCCGTCCAGCGCGTACAGGCGCAGCCGCGCCGCCATCACCCTCCCCTCCAGGTCCGGCACGCTGAACTTGAAGTACGCCTGGGACTCCGGAGAGAGGTCCACCTCCAGCGTCGGAGAGGAGCCGTAGCTCGTCCCCGGCGTCGTCGCCACCACGTGCGTGTCCGCGAGCGCACCCAGCGTCACAGTCTGCTTCGTCAGCTCCACCCGCCGGGTGTCCAGGTCGCTGGAGCCCCCCGTGGAACTTCCCGCCTCACCCTGGGGACTCCCGCACCCCGCCAGGAGCGCGAGCGCCACACCCAGGCCCCATCCCACCACCGCCGCTGTCTTCCTTCTCACACGCCGCCTCCCTCAAGCCCCATGGGAGCGCTGGATGAGCAACGGGTGCGCCATTCCCCGGGACGATGCGCGGCGCGACGCTTCCGCCGAGCTGGCGGGAGGCGGCCCTCGCGACAGGGCGGGTGCCTGGCCGCCCGCCCCCCAGACAGGCGTCGACCCGAGGCGCCTCCGGGCCTAGGTTCCCAGGAGCACGCCCCCGCGGACCTCCCGCCGGGCCAGGAGAAGGAGCAGGCACGGGATGCAGGCACGGGGCTCCGGGGAGCAGCGCCCACGCGGCGGGTGGAGGTTCCTGCTCCGGGCCCTGGGCCACCGCAACTACCGGCTCTTCTTCGCCGGACAGAGCGTGTCGCTCATCGGCACGTGGCTCACCCGCGTGGCCACCGCCTGGCTGGTGTACCGGCTCACGGGCTCGGCGCTGCTGCTGGGCGTCATCGGATTCTGCGGGCAGATTCCGTCCTTCATCCTGGGCCCCTTCGCGGGCGTCCTCGTGGACCGGTGGAACCGCCACCGGCTGCTGGTGGTGACGCAGGTGCTGGCGATGCTCCAGTCGCTCGCGCTGGCGGTGCTCGCCCTCTCCGGCCACATCGCCGTGTGGCACGTCGCCGCGCTCAGCGTGTTCCAGGGGCTCATCAACGCCTTCGACATGCCGGCGCGGCAGTCCTTCGTCGTGGAGATGGTGGAGGACCGCGCGGACCTGCCCAATGCCATCGCCCTCAACTCGTCCATGTTCAACGGGGCGCGGCTGCTGGGGCCGTCCGTCGCCGGGGCCCTCATCGCGCTGGTGGGCGAGGGCGGCTGCTTTCTCATCGACAGCGTCAGCTACCTCGCGGTGATTGCCTCGCTGCTGGTCATGCGCATCACCCCGCGAGTGAGGGAGCACCAGCCCCAGCACGTCCTCACCGAATTGAAGGAGGGCTTCCTGTACTCCTTCCACTTCCCGCCCGTGCGGGCGCTGCTGGGACTCATCGCCGTGGTGAGCCTGATGGGCATGCCCCTCACCACGCTGATGCCGGTGATGGCCTCGGAGGTGCTCGAGGGCGGGCCCAACACGCTGGGCTTCCTGATGGCCGCGTCGGGCCTGGGGGCGCTCGGGGGCGCGCTGTTCCTGGCGTCCCGCCGCTCCGTGCGCGGGCTGGGCGGCGTCATCTTCACCACCACCCTGCTCTTCGGCGTCGGGCTGGTGGCCTTCGCCGCGTCGCGGCACCTGGCCCTGTCGCTCGTCACCATGGTGCTCTGCGGCTTCGGGATGATGGTGACGACCGCGGCCAGCAACACCGTCCTGCAGACCATCGTCGAGGAGCGGATGCGCGGGCGGTTGATGAGCTTCTACGTCATGGCCTTCATGGGCACCGCGCCCTTCGGCAGCCTGCTGGCCGGCGTGATGGCCACGCACATCGGCGCGCCGGGGACGCTCGCCATCGGCGGGGGCATGTGCCTGCTGGGCGCCGCGTGGTTCCGGAGGAAGCTGCCCGCGCTGCGCGAGCGCGTGCGCCCCATCTACGTCCGCCTGGGCATCATCCCCGAGGTGGCCACCGGCATCGACATGGCCGCGGAGCGCTCCGGCCCCCGGGAGAGCTGAGGCAGGTGGCACGCCCCACCTCGGAGCGTGCGACCTCGCTCAGCCCTCGGCGCTGCCCGGTGTCTTGTCCGGGTCCGGCCAGGGATGCGTCCGGTGCGGCGCCTCCTCGTCGTCGCCCTCGGCACAGCCCGGCGTGTGGCCCGGTTCCTCATCCTCGTAGGCGCCCTGACGCTCCAGCGCTTCCTCCTCCGGCTCCGTCATGCGCCGGGGGTCCTTGATGTCCGGCATGGGTTCCTCCCTTCTACGAAGATAGTCAGCCATGGGAAGATGAGGACTCGCACCGGAGGCACGCATGTCCCCGAAGAAGGGAGCCCTCCACCGGCTCCTCGCCACCCCGCTCCGAGTCGCGGGCAACGTCGTCGGAGGCCTGCTGACACTGGCTGTCGTCCTCCGGCCCAACCGCGCGGGGAGCGAGCGGGCCCGGAAGAACGCCGACGTGCTCATCGCCGCCTGCCGGGCCTTCCAGGCGCAGCACGGCCGGCTCCCCTCCGCGCTCCAGGAGCTGGTGCCCGCCTTCCTGCCCGAGCTGCCCCGCGCGAAGTATGACGGGCCGCACTTCGGTTTCACCTACGACGCGGATGCAGGTGCAACCCGCCACGTGCTGGGGTGGACGGAGCTGATTCCCTTCGGCCGCCCCTTCTACGTCTTCGAGGAAGACCGCTGGGGCTACCTGGACTGACGGACGTGTGCGGGGAAGGACAGACGGCCGGTGTCCCGGCGCGCGCGGAATGGAGTGGGCGTGGGCAGCGCTGTAGCTTGCCGCGCCATGCGCTCCTTCCTGTTCGCCCTCGTCACCCTGGTGTGTGCCTGCGCGAGCTCGCCGCAGCCACAGCCGGAGGCGGCTCCCACCGCTCCCGACTCCACTGCCACGGCCGCTGCCTCGGCCCAACCGGCTCCCGCCCAGGGCAGCACGGGGACCGCCACCGCCGAGGCTGCCGCTACCTCGGGCGCCGAGGCCAGGCCGGAGAAGGTGGCCCCCGACTCCCCCGAAGGCCAGGACGCGGCGCGCATCGCCGACCTGTCCAAGAAGGCGGCGCCGCTGGTGGACGCGTTCATCAACCTGGAGCCGCAGCTCACCCGCGACGGCCAGCGCGCCATCTTCATCTCCAACCGCGACGGCCTGCCGCAGGTCTACCTGGCCGACGCCAAGCGCCCCGATGCTCCCGCGAAGCGCCTCTTCGAGTGGAAGGAGCGCGTGTCGCAGGTGTCCACGACTCCGGATGGCCGCTCGCTGCTGTTCCTCTCCGACACCGGCGCCGATGAGAACTGGTCCATCTGGAAGGTGGGACTGGACGGCTCGGTGCCCGTGGAGCTCACCGCGGGCGAGAAGCTCAACCGCGACAACGCGCTCCTGCCCGACCTGGCCCCGGACACCGTCTACTTCAGCGCTCGCCCGATGAGCGCGGCGCAGTCCACCGTCCATGCCGTACCTGTTTCTGGTGGCGAGTCCCGCGTCGTCTTCCAGGATGACCTGCCGGGCTTCCTCACCGACGTGAGCCGCGACGGCAAGCACGGCCTCTACGTGCGCTACCCGTCCCGCTCCGAGAACTACCTGGTGCGCGTGGACCTGGCGACCGGCCAGACCCGGCCGCTCTACCCCCGCGAGGGCAAGGTGTCCGTCTTCGAGGCCCGCTTCTCCCCGGACGGGAAGACGGTGTACGTGGCCACCGACGGAGGCGGTGAGCAGGCGTGGCTGCTCGCGCTCGACGCGGAGAGCGGCGAGGAGAAGGCGCGCTACGTCGAGACGTCCCCCACCACCGCCATCATCCAGGGTGTCGAGGTGTCCAAGGTGGGGGGCCTCGTCGGCCTGTCGCTCGCCGCGGGCAACCGCAGCGAGTTGCGGCTGCTGGATGGCCGCACGCTGAAGCCCCGCGCCCGCATCGCCATGCCGCTGGGCCAGGGCTCCCTGGGGAAGTTCTCCGAGGACGGCCGGCGCCTCACCGCCTCCTGGTCCACGCCCACCACGCCCGGCGACGTGTGGGCGGTGGACACGAAGACGGGCAAGGTGTCGCCCCTGCGCCGCGAGCCGCGCCCAACCCTGCAAGCGGTGCCCGCCATCGACTCGAGCATCACCTCCGTGCGCGCGCATGACGGGCTGGACCTGCCCGTCAACGTGTACCTGCCGAAGAAGCGCACCGGGAAGCTGCCCGTCATCGTCAGCTACCACGGTGGACCTTCCGGCAGCTCGCAGATCCGCTGGTCTCCGGCCACCGCGTTCTTCCTGTCGCAGGGTTACGCGTGGGTGGAGCCCAACGTGCGCGGCTCCGGCGGCTTCGGCCGCGCGTTCGAGGAGGGAGACAACGGGCCCGCGCGCCTGGAGGCGTTCAAGGACATCGAGGCCACCGGCCGCTGGGCGGCGAGCCAGCCCTGGGCAGACCCGGAGCGCGTCATCATCTACGGCGGCAGCTATGGCGGCTACACCGTGCTGGTGGGCCTCACCCGCATGCCCGACTTGTGGCGCGCGGGCGTGGACCTGTTCGGCGTCGCGGACCTGAAGACGTTCATGGCCACCACCAGCGGCTTCATCCGCGAAATCTTCCTCGTGGAGTTCGGCGACCCCGACAAGGACGCCGCCTTCCTGGAGTCCATCTCTCCGCTCAAGGACGTGGACCGCATCGTCGACCCGCTCTTCGTCTACGCAGGGGCCAATGACCCGCGCGTTCCCCGCAGCGAGTCCGACCTCATCGTCCGCGCCCTGCGCGAGCGCAAGGTGCCCGTGGAGTACATGGTGTCGGACAACGAGGGGCACTCGCTCGCGCGCAAGGAGAACGTGATCGAGTTCCTCTCCCGCTCGGCCCGGTTCCTGGAAGTGCACGCGGCTCCCGCGGGGGCCGTGGGGGCACGGTAGGCAAGGGGCTTCAGCCGGCGGGAGGCGACGCGTCGCTTGCCTCCGCCGGGATGCTCGCGAGCCTGGGAGCCAGCCCCGGCCGCGTTCACCAGTCCCACGTGGCTCAAGGCTTGCGGGTAGTTGCCCTGCCCCTCCTCACGCGACAACCACCTTGAGAAAGGGGACCCACGACTCATGAACCTGAGCCCCCCTGAGCACGGGTGGCCACCGGGCATCCCCTCGGAACCTGTGGCGCGCTGACACGTCACTGACGTGTCAGCCAGCACAACGGGCCCTGGCAGCCGAGCACCGTGGCTCGACGCGCGTCGCTATTCCGCCGCTTCCTTCCCGCCCTTGCCCTTCCCCTTTCCCTTGCCCTTCCCCTTCCCCTTCCCCTCTGTTCCCTTTCCGCCCTTCTCCCCCATCACCGCTTCATCTCCCTGCGCCGCTTCCGAAGCCTTCATCATCTGGGAGCCGGCACTGGCCTCCGCAGGAGCGGGCTTGGACTCCGCGGCGGCAGGACTGGCCTGACCCGCGAAAGCAGGGGTGACAGCGAGGGTCAGCGCCACGACGAGCTTCTTCATCACGAAACCTCCAGCTTCAGGAGCTGCGGCGCGAGATGCGACCGCAGACTTCGTGGTGCCCTGAGCAGTCTTCGTGCCAACAGTCGCAGGTTCAGGCGAGGGACGGGCACCAGCACCTCTGCCCTCCCTGCGGTCCATGCACCGGGCGCGGTGGGTGCTGCTCAAGGACGTGGGGCTGCTCTCGGACGTCCTCACCCTCTTCCTGCGGGCGCTGTTCGCCCTACAGCGGCGGAGGGCACGGCGGCAGGGTCTGCGGGGTGGGCAGGTCGGGGCCGTGTCGTTCATCCAATTCTTCGGCTCGGCGTTGCAGGTCACGCTGCACTTCCACTCGCTGGTGCCGGATGGCGTCTTCGTGCCGCGGGAGGGCGACGTGCGCTTCGAGGCGTTGCCGCCGCCCACGCAAGGTGGCAACTGCTGCGCTGGACGGAGGTGGACGTCCGGTCCCCTCCCCGAAAGCAGCCCCGGTGCGCCTTGCTGGAAGGCTTCTCCCTGCATGCCAATACGCACCTCCATGCCAACGACAGGCAGGGGCTGGAGCGAAGTACGCGGGCCCCCAGCCCTTGCCGACGCGGACACCGCCGAGCTGGAGGAGGACCTCTAGCCCACCGGCTTCTACAAGCAGAAGACCCAATCCGTTCAGGCCATGAGCCGCGCGCTGCTGGAACACTTCAGCGGCGCTGTGCCGCGCACCGTCGACGAGCTGGTGACGCTGCACGGTGTGGAATGGCGTCCGGGTCCGGGACGCGAGCAGCGCCGCTCACGTGACGCCCACACCTGGAGAACCTGGGGAATACAGGCCACCGGTCTCACGTTGCCCGACTCTTCTCCGGACATGACCCCTGCCCCTTCCGCAAGCGAGGCCCCCAGCACCGAGGCCCGTCCCGTGGAGTCCAGCGAGCGACTGATACTCCTCGACACGCTGCGTGGCTTCGCCCTGTGCGGCGTGTTCATCTCCAATGTCATGGTGTGGTTCAGCGGCAGGGTGTTCCTGCCGCGAGAGCAGGTCCTGGCGGCGATGAACAATGCGTCGCTCGTCGACACCATCACCTGGCAGGCGTTCTCGGTGCTGGTGGCGGGGAAGTTCATCACCATCTTCTCGTTCCTCTTCGGCCTCGGCTTCGCGGTGCAGATGGGCCGCGCCGAGGCGCGAGGCGCCGCCATCACCCCGGTCTACGTCCGACGACTGGGGGTGATGCTGGTGATGGGTCTCGCCCACATGTTCCTCATCTGGTACGGCGACATCCTCAGCACCTACGCGGTGCTGGGATTCGGCCTGCTCCTGTTCCGGGGGCGGTCGAACCGCACGCTGCTCATCTGCGCCGTGCTGTTCGTCCTGGGGTGGTCCATCGTCGGTGTTTTCATCAACAAGTACCCACAGCTGATGGCGGACACGCCAGAGGCCGCCGCGGCCATCGCCAAGGCGGCCAGCGAGAAGTCCGCAGCCATCCGGGCACAATCGCTGGCGGCCTACACGAACGGGAGTTGGCTGGACGCAACGAAGGCGACCGTCAATTTCCTCTTCGGCGACTACCTGCCCATGCTCATCGCCATCACGCTCTCGACGTTTGGCCGGTTCCTGCTGGGCCTGCTGGCGGGACGGCTCCGCATCTTCCATGACGTGCCACAGCACCTGCGGTTGTTCCGCCGGCTCCTCGGGTGGGGCTTCGTGGCCGGGGTGATTGGCGGCGGCGCCGGCCTGGTGGTGCAACAACTCATCCTCCGAAAGGTCTTCACTCCGGAGACGTTGCCGACCTGGGTGGGCTTCGTCATGGCGCCGCTGCGGCACCTGGGTGAGCTGGGCTTCGCGGCCGTCTACGTGTCCGCCATCGCCCTGCTCTTCCAGCGAGCCACCTGGCAGCGGGTGCTGGGCCTGCTCGCACCCGTGGGGCGCATGGCGCTGACGAACTACCTCTCACAGTCCATCATCAGCGTGCTGTTCTTCTACGGCTACGGACTGGGCTACATCACGAAGCTGGGCCCCCTGGCGTGCGTGGCGTATTGCCTGACCGTCTTCTCCGTCCAAGTGGTGTGGAGCCACCTGTGGCTGTCGAAGTTCCGCTTCGGCCCCGCGGAGTGGGTGTGGCGGTCTCTGACGTATGGAAAAGCCCAGCCCATGCGCCGTGACGACGCCTCGGGCCAGCGCGAGACGGCGCCGGCCTAGCGCGAGCCCGGGCCCCTTGGAGACATTTTGGAGACGAAGCCAGGAGCTCACTGAGCCACTGGTGTAGCCCCCGGGCTCGCGTCGGTAGGCCACTTCGGGGCGTGCCTCCTTCAGGAGTGGTGCGCCACCGCGGCCTTCACCCAGCGCAGGATGCTCGCCTCGTCAATGTCCGCGGCGCTGCGCACCTTGAGGTGGCGCATGGTCTTCCCGGTGCCCTCGAGCTTTCCTTCCGGGTCGTCGAGCTTCTCCGGGGGCGCCATGATGCTGAGGGCGGCGTAGGTCGTCGAGGTGTAGAGCGCACAGAAGCCGCCCTTCAGCTCGAAATAGGGCATGCCCCACTTCATGGACTCGCGAGCGCCGGGGGCGGCCTTCTTCACCAGGGCACGCAGGGCCTCGAGGTGCTCGCGCCGCTCCGGGGGCTGCTGCGCGAAGAAGGCGTCCGCCGGGGCGCCGAGGTCCTCGCGGCGCAGGTACGGGCGGACAGGGGCCTTCTTCGCGGCCGCGCCCTTCGCCGGCGCCTTCTTCGCAGCCGCGCTCTTCGCCGGGGTCTTCTTCGCAGCCGCGCTCTTCGCGGGCGTCTTCCTGGCGGTGCTCGTCTTCACAGGGGTCTTCTTCGTGGGTGTCTTCTTCGCCGTCACCTTGCGTGCTGCCATCCGTGCCTCCGAGGCCCCGGACCGCCGGGGCGGGCGGGAGGCTACCCCAGCAGCGGAGGACGCATGGGCATGAAGGGGAACCAGCGGGCCACCCCGGAGGAGATCTACAAGCACGCCGGGGAGATTATCTACCGCTCCCAACTTCGCGGCGGCCCCATTCAGCCGTCCTACTCTCGTCCGGGCACCTGAGGGCGGATGCGCCGGTTTTTCTGGCTTGAGGAGGACAAGTAGGTGGTCGGGGAGACAGGATTTGAACCCGTGGACGAGGGGGTGCCCTAAACCCGAAACGGCACACGCTCTTCGAAACGTCAGGTTCGGGACCGGACTGCCCAGGTGCCGGACGTTGCTCCGACATGGCCGACGTCAGCGCGCACGCCTCCCAGCGGATGGCTTCTTTGCGGCGCTCTTGTTCCTGGCCGGAGCGGCCTTCGCCTTCGAGGGTGCCGCCGCCTCCATCGCCTTTCGGGCCGCGGTCTTCTCGCCTTTCCGCAGCGCGAGCGCCGCGGCAATCCACTCCGGCGCGTAGCTCGACGTGCAGCCCTTCGGAATCGGTCTCGGGTCCCACCGGCCGAGGCGCTCGCCGATGGCGATGACCTCCGCGGTGTACTCGGGCAGGTGGAGGCCAATCCAGACCAGGCAGAAGTTGATGCCCTCCTTCACCCGGTACGGTGCGTCCGGCAGCTCACTCTCGATGCGCGCGAGCGTCGCGCCAACGTCGAGCTCCGTCGCGAGCCCGCGCGCGATGCGCCCGGCGAGGAGCTTCCATCCGGCGCGGCGAGGGAGCTCCGCGCGGCCGTCCATCCACCGCACCTGCAGCGCCTGGGCGATGGGCGCATGCACGAGCACGCGTCCGACGAGCTCGTCGACCAGGGTCGGGGTCGAGAGCGGCTCGAGGAGTCCGCGCGCCTCCTTCTCGGTGAGCGCCGCGGGCTCGAGCAGCATGCACGCGAGGATGCGCGCCTCGTGGTTGCCGGTCGCCCACAGTTCCAGGCCGAGCCCGTGGTTCGTCCCAAGCGCCTCTGCGAGGCCACGGAGCTTGCCGAGCAGCACGCCGAAGACGTTGTCGCCCGCACCGTCGCGCACGTAGCGCTGGCGCACCTTCTCGTCGCCATGGCTCTCGAGTTGCTTCATCACCTGGGAAAGCGTCATCGGTTTCGGCATGTGAGAACACCTCGGCAGACGATAAAGGGGGAAGGCGACGAAAGGGTGGCACGGCGGGCGCCGGCGGTCGAGTCAAGCCCGCGAGCCAGCTGCAGCCGAGAGGGGCGCCTGGCGGACCCGATTTGGACCCAATCCAGGGAACACATGCCGGCACCAGCACGTCTGCTGACGCGTCATTCGCGTCAACTGACACGTCAACGAGAGTGGAGCGGACCTCGGGCATGCGCGGGTTGACTCGCGCTGAGCCTCGTCGCTCCTGGGCATGAGGCTTGCTGTGTGGACTCAGGCCCACCAACCACGGGCCCCTACCGGAGATGAACTACAACCATGCGCAAGTTCGTGACTCTCTTCTCACTGGGCAGCTGTCTGCTGATGACTGGCGCTGGAGCGCAGACACCACCCGCTCAGGCTCCCTCGACTCAGACGCCCGCAAATGCGTGCTACCTGTGGAAGGGGCGTGGAGGTCCTCCCTCGGAGGGCTACATGGCTACCCATGCGAGCTGCCGTCCATGGAATAGCAATTACGGGTGGAGCTTCATCAAGAAGAACAATGGGGTGGACTACTATCGCGGAACATTCAAGGACGCCGCGGCCACTCCCTCCACCTGGGCGGTCTACGCCGACTTCGGCTCAGCAGTTGTCACCTCGAAGGCGGACTACGATTCCTTTGTCGCCAATACCAGGCTGTCCGGCTCCTGCGGCGAGTGCCTGCACTGACAGCGGGGCTCAGCTGGCCGTGCGCGAGCGGAGACCGCGGTGCAGGCCGTGCACGCCGGCTCGTTCGGGTGATGCGGCTCCACTCAGGGTTTCCACCGCCGAGCGCCGTGGAAGCGCTCGGCCCCGCCGCCCGTCAGGGGCAGTAAGTGCAGTAGAAGAAGTCGGAGTGCGAGGCGTACGGCCCGTCCCCGCCCGGGCCCCAGCAATCCGTGGTGCAGTCGTCGTTCGTGTAGCAGGAGAGCACCCACCCCTCCTCGGTGTAGGGGAGCGAGTTGTGCCAGGAGCTGTACCGGGGGCGGTAGAGCTGCACACAGGCCTGGGCGGACACCTCGCCAGCGGTGCCCTCCGTGGGCGCTCCTTCCGAGACGGTCGGCGGGGCGGACTGCTCCGCGGGCGGCTGGGGCTCCGCGCCACACGCCATCAGGAAGCCCGCAGCCAGCACGACGAAGCCACTCAGGGTGCTCTTCATGGTGACACTCCTTTCAAAAGGGGGGCCTGAATGAGAGCACATTCCCTCGCGGAGCTCGGTGTGGGGAAGCGCCCCCTCCTCGACCCGCGGCGCCACACCCGCCCGGGACATCCATGACCCTGTGAATTTCCCGTAGCCATGTTGCACCTACGTGAGCAGGAGCCCCATGAGCAGGTCATCCACGAGCGCGCCGTCGTCGGCCCGGAGGAACGCCCTGCGCGTTCCCTCGTGCTCGAAGCCCAGCGAGCGATAGAGGGCGATGGCGCGGGGATTGTCGGCGCGGACGTAGAGTTCCACTCGAAGCACTCGCTGGCCATCCGCATCCCGGTGCGACCGCACCCACTGGAGCAGGTGCTGCATCAACAGGCGGCCCACGCCCAGTCCCTGGGCCGCCGGGTGGACGCCGATGCCCAGCACACCCACGTGGCGCAGCATCCGGTAGCCGATGCGCAGCACGGACGCCTCACCCAATACGCCGCCGTCCTCCGCTTCCACGAGGAGGGGGAACGCCGTGCCGTCCGTCTTGTGGAGCCCCGCGCTCTCGCGTCCCGCGGCGAACGTGGCCGCGTCCGGCGGCAGCTCGTCCTCGTGCTTCACGATGCCCTGCCGGGCCCGGACGATGGCTCGATCCAGCGCGTATAGCGCCGCCGCGTCCTCGCTCGTGGCCTGGCGGATGACACAGGAGCGTCCGTCGCGGAGTGGAACCCGGCTGGGCTGGTAGTGCATGGGCGTGAGGCTATCGCCTCCCCTATCGTGCACGGCAAGAATCGCCGTCCGTCCACGTCCCCTTGTCTCCCTCCTTCGCGTTCCAACCTCTTCGCGCTGGCCTGCTGCGTCCTTGCCTTCACCGTGGACTATAGCGATGACCCGCCAGAGCCCCCCGCCGGGCGTGGCGTCCTGCGCATCGGAAACACGCGCGCGGACAACGTGGTGCGCGTCGACGCGGAGACGGGCGATTTCCTCGAGGACTTCGTCGCGGACGATGGCCCGGCAGGGCTCGTCGCACTCGTCTTCGGTCCCAGCGGCGACCTGTACGTGTCGAGCGGGGACAGCCCACCTTCTCCGGTCTCCCCAGCCAGGTGCTGCGCTTCGACATCGCCACGGGACAGTCGGAGGGCTTCATCGACCAGCCCGCGCTCTCTGCCGCGGGGCTGAGCTACATCACCCTACTCGGACTGGCCTTCGGGCCGGGCTGTGGAAGCGCACAAGGTTCCACGGCGTCTTCGCTCCAGGCGCGAAATTGCGGCCATTTCTGCTCCGCCCGAGGTTCGCGAGCCTATCCAGACCGAGCCGAGCGAGCCGCCGGGACCCGTCGGGCCCCTCCCCGAGACGGACGGTGGCACGTCGCCGGAGTCCGCGACGAAGCAGCTCGCCGTGGCTGGCGGTGGGGACGCTCCCTCCTTGGGAAAGGGAGCGCTTCACCGCGAACGACCGCTCCGGTTCACTGATGCCTTGTACGAGTCACGAGGCGCGTTCCGGGGGCGCGGCCCCATCCCGAAGTCATGGGTCATGAATGTAGGGCGCGATGTTGGCCAGTCAATGATATGCGATTTTTCGCATGCCATGAACTTGCATGCCTTGACTCAAGAAGAGGCTGACAACCTCTTCTCAAGGACTCTCTTGGGACGTTTGCATTTAACCGGAGATCTGGTCTATATCGTTTGTGCTGCCCTTGGGCGGCGCGACGGGATGCGACTGATGAGGTGGCTTCGAAGGAGGCCTGGATGTTTCGCATCGTGCGACTTCGTGGCCTGTTCGTGGTGCTGCAGCCGCGGCCGTCATCAATCCCCATGAGGAGACGCCAATGACGCTGGTGCGAGCACTGCGCTGTGCTGTCGGAACAGCCCTGTTGTTTGGAGCCGGATGTGGTGTGCCTGTCGAGGACAACGCGAGTCCCACCGCGCCGACACCTTCCGAGGCGACACCGGAGGACGGCGACATCAAGCGCGCGGCAGCCGTCTATATGCTGTGCTGGCCAGCGCTCGGTGTCTACAACGGCCCGTCAACGAGCTCCTACCTTCACACAACGCTTCATAGAGGTAGCGGCAACAACTTCGAAGTGCTGGGCAACCCGATTCTCTCCGAAGGAGAGTACTGGGCGCCCGGTCGTACAACGATAGGGCGGACCGAGGGATACGTGCGCTGGAATGGGCTCTGCCATTAGCTGACAACAAACGTTGGGAGCAGGCGCGCCTTTCCGCAGCGCCTGCCTTCCAGGACTATCGCCCGCTGCCCCCGTGACACCGCCCTGCGGCTCGCGCACAGTGCGTCGCTCGAGGACACACGGGAGGAAGCACGGTGGAGACCACAGTCTTCCTGGCGGAGGCGGGTGTGGCCCTGGACGCGGAACGGGCCTGGTGGCGAGAGTGCAGCCCACGCATGCCACCAGCGACACAACCAGTGCTCGCCACTCTGCGCGAGGCCGAGCGACTGCCGGAACTACGCGGCTTCCAACACGCACACCTACGGACTCTGAGCGCCCACCGGCTGTTAGGGCTCACGAGGAGCGGGCGCGAGAGCACGTGAATGACAATGAATTCCGCCGTCGGTTCGCGCCCATTTTTGAAAGACAGAAGTGCGCAACCCAGCATTCCACTTCCAAACCAGAAGCAGCACACCCACCAGGAAGGCAATTATGCAGCGACCATGGAAGACATTGGTATTTGGAATCGCATCATCGCTCATTGCAAGCGCCGCGCAGGCAGAGGGCAGTGATGCTGCCGTCGATGGCGCTCGCATGAGTGGGCAGGTCATCCACGACTACAGGACTGCGGACCCCGTACTTCCCGCCTACCTCGCGACCTACAACCCATATCTCTGCCCGGAATCTGGAATCGTTGCGTTCAGCGTATCCGGCGGAAATCATGTCTCAGAGGGTGGCGCCACGCTCTTGGGGTATCCCCATGTCATCACGAATGAAGGCGCAAATTGGCCGACTGGCGGAGGCACATTCGTCGCGCCATGTGCCGGGCTGTACTTCTTTGCCGTGTCCTTCGTGAAGGACGCAACCAATTACGGCGCAACGAATAGAGACGTGTATGTCCAGATTCTGCAGAACGGAGTCAGCAAGGGACTTGCCTGGAGCGGCTACACCGCCGACCAAGACCGTGCCGCCGGCTCATACAGCGTTGCCCTCGTGCTGGAGCAAGGGGATTACATCCAGACCTTCACGTTCAATGACACTGGCGTGAAGCGGCATCTTTATAGCTACAACTTCACAGGCCATTTGGTGAGGCAGCGATACTGACATGAACTGGTAGCCATGGCTCGGTGTGGGCTGCTCAGCAGGCTGGGGGTGCCAAGCGTCAACTCGCATCCTGGAGCGCCCACACCTCCAGCAGCGAAGCCCACATGCCCAGAGCCCGTCGCCGTCGTGCCACTCCGTCCCCCCCGAAGCACGCGTCCCCGCGTTTCCGGTGGCCCCGCGTTGGGCCCGCTGCCGTTGGAAGAAGTCCTCCGGGATGCGCTCCGCAGAGCGCTGAAGGCATCTCTCGCCGGCCTGGCGGCGGACCTGAGCCGCCTTGCAGCGCGTCCGGCCGGGAAGGAGCTCCCTCAAGCGGGGGCGGAGCCTGGGCTGGAGGAGCAGAGCCCGACCCTGGCTGCGACGGTGGAGTCCGCACGCCGCGATGGGATTGGGCGGGACTGCTGCGCCGACCCTTTTCACCCCCTTTGCACCAGCCCCCCTCAAACAGGGCCCCCATTCCGCCTGGGGCCCTCAGGTTTGGGGTGTTGGATGCGCTGGCTGTTCATCGAAGAACCACTGCAGCCTGGGCTCCTCTCCCGAGGACCTGAGCCGCTGGGAGCGCCGGTTCGTGACGATGCGCGCCGACGAGCGCTGTACACAGCGCCACCGCCTCGAAGCCAAGATGGCCCTCTCCACTTTCGAGCTCGTGAGGTCCTGGTTGACGTCGCTGCGCCTTCCCCGAGTCCTCGCCATGCTTCCCATGGCCTTCCTGCTCGCGGCTTGTGGTGATGAGCCCGAGCCCGTGCGTACCGTCCTCGCGGCCACGGCAGGTGAGTCCTGGAGCTCGCCCCGGTTCTCTCCAGATGGCTCCCGCATCCTCTTCTCGAGCTTTGCCCCGATCGGCGATACCGGCGTGAACAACGTTCAGCGTGTGAACGTGGACGGCACGGACCTCCAGGAAGCGCACGTTCCCCATGCCGCCATCTGGAGCGCGGACGGAACCCGCTTCATCTATCCCCGGTGGGGCAGTCTTCACAGCCGCCCGGTGGATGGACTCCCAGAGGTGCTCGAGGCCGAGGACATCGGCTTCCCTTCCGACGGCCGCATGGACGTGTCGCCCGACAATCAGTGGATTGTCTTTGGCATGGCGGGCACGTCCTCCAGCGGCGAGCGCCGCGGGCTGAACCTCTTCGACTGGACGACCCGGGAAGTGCGGACGCTCAGGGAGGACGGCTTCTCGCCGGTCCTCTCGCCGGACGGCCAGCGTGTGGCGTATCTGGTCCGCGTGGCGCCAGGCCCCTTCGAAGTCCGAGTGCTCACGATCAGCACAGGGGAAGACCTGCCGGTGATGAGAGCCATCCACAATCATCAGCCCATGGCCTGGATGCCCGATGGACGACTCGTGGTGGTGACGAAGGATGGGTTCACCTTCGTCGACCCCTCCGGCGTGACGCCGCAGCGAAACCTCGTGCTCGAAGGCGGCGCGCCCAGGGAACTGGATGTCTCCCAGGACGGCAAGAAGCTGGTCTACGGCCTGACAGGCCAGGACGACTTCTACCTGTTGACGGGCTTCTGAACGGCCGGGCGTACGCCGAGCAGGCGCTGCGCGACTGATGCGGGCCTGGGGCTCTCGTCCGCCTGGGGCTGCTCCTGGAGGGCCAGGGCAGCGCGCAAATGGGCTGTCTCGGGTTTCTTCGCCCGCAGCAGGCGGAGTGCCGCCTGGTCCAGGGCTCGGTGGGCCGGCCTCCACCTCCGTGGCTGGCCGACCGCTTCACCTCCTCCATGCGTAGCACGCGAGCGACTACCGCCGGCTCATCAGCAGGGCCACGCGGAGCTATCTATCGAGATTCGCTGGGCTGCTCGAGAGGGCGACGGAAAAATAATCGCCGGTTGTCGATCCGCGCGGACTTCGTTCGACGCATCGGTGAAGGGGCCGGCAGGTGCCGGTCCTCGCTTCCCTGAAGGAGACCCACATGCGGTTGACGATGATCCACGCTGCCTTGATGGCTGTGAGCCTGCTCTTCACCTCCACCGCGGCCGACGCGCAACCGAAGGGCGCTCGGGTCAAGGTGAACGGGATGCAGGTCTATTACGAGGTTTCGGGCAAAGGCGAGCCGCTGGTCGTGCTGCACGGCGCCTACATGAACATCCCGACGATGGGCGCCATCATCCCGAAGCTCGCGAAGACCCATAAGGTCTACGCGCTCGAGTTCCAGGGACACGGCCGCACCACCGACATCGACCGGCCCATCACCTATCAAAACCTCGCGGACGACGTGGCCGCCTTCATGGACGCGGTCGGTCTGAAGAAAGCCGACGTGTTCGGCTACTCGATGGGGTCCGCCGCCGGGTTGCAGCTCGCCATCCGCCATCCGGAAAAGGTGAACAAGCTCGTCGCGGCTTCTGTCGCGTACGACATCCAGGGCTGGCAGCCCGAGTTCAGGGAGTTCATCCCGAAGATGACCGTGGAGATGTTCCTCGAGATGCCCTTCGCGAAGGAGTACCCGAAGCTCGCGGCCAATCCGAAGGGCTTCCCTGAGCTGGTCAAGAAGCTGATCCAGCTCGAGAAGGAGCCGATGGCGTGGGAGAAGGACGTGAAGGCGCTCAAGACGCCCGTCCTCATCATCACCGGCGACGCCGACGTCGCGACGCTCGAGCACTCCGTCGCCATGTTCCGGCTCCTCGGCGGCGGCGGCCCGGGCGAGATGGGCAAGCCGCTGTCCCCCTCGCGGCTGGCGGTCATGCCGGCGACTGCACACACCGCCGTCATCAGCCAGTCGGAGCTGCTTCACGCCTTCATCGAGCCGTTCCTGAAAGGCCAGACGCCGAAGGGCTTCTTCGAGACCCCGTAATCGGCGGGGCCGACCCCCTCAGCCTCCGGGTGCGCCGAGCCGGAGGCTGGCTGGAGGGTCTTGGCGTACGTGAAGGGAGCGCGAGGGAGGGCGGGCGTCCGGCATGGCGCCCGCGCGGCCCCAGAGCGTCACAGCGCGCTGCAGGCCCAGACGCCAAGGGGCGTGCAGTAGCAATTGGGATTGGGGTGGCCTGTCAGGCAGCAGCTCCGCGTCCCGCCAACGGGCGAACACGGGGTCCCCGCGAGCTTGCTGCAGCGATTGTTCAGCCCACAGATGGGGATGGGCGTGAAGCAGATATTGTAGAAGCCATCGCACTCGACGGAGTCCGCCTGCACCGAGCAGGTGTTCCCCTCACAAGACACTGTCGAGCCATTCGGACAGGTCTGTGTGCACGTGACGAGGGCGCTCGACTCCTGCCCCAGCTCCGGCGCCTCGACAGGTTCCACTCCACCACAGGCCACCAGCACCGGGACGACGAGTACCGTCAGCACACCCAGGAAGCTCTTCATGGCATGTCTCTCCTTGAGGGGTCGAGCGGCATCGAAGCACACCCCATGCCAATCACGCCACTGGGTTTCACATGCATCATCGTAAGGATTCGCACCTCACTCCCTGACGCCAGTCTCTACCCGCCGGGCGGCCGGCCGCCATCGAGGACGGCGCCCGTGAGGCCATGGGTGAAGACCTTCGAGGGCGGCAAGCCGAACATGCCGCGAAACAGTCGGGAGAAATGGGCCGAATCGTAGAAGCCCGCGGCGTGCGCGACTTCGGTGAGGCTTCGGCCCCTGAGTGCGAGCGCGGTGGCCGCTTGCATCCGGTGCCAGGCGCGAAATGCGCCCATCGGGACGCCGACCTGTTCCCTGAATCGGTGTTCGACGAGGGAAGTGGAGGCCCCCACCCGTTGCGCCAGCGTCACCGCATCGGAGGGTTCGTCGTCGGGTGTGGAAAGAAGCCCAGCGACACGAGCGATGCGTGCGTCGACCGTCAGCGGACAGGGTCCTAGGTTCAGAGCGTGCTGGAAGAGCTCGGTCCAGGGTTCGGGCTTTCGCGCAGCAAGGGCGGTTTCGACTGCCGCGCGCAACGCGCCCGCGTCGACCCGACGGCTGAGTCCCGCGCCAGGCTCCAGAAACAGCACTGCTGCCCGTCCGCCATGAAAGTCGAGCGCATGCCACTGCCACCCACGCACGAAGGCGGCTTCGTGGTGTTCGACGTGGCCGTCGCCGTCGACGAGGTCGAACGCATCATCGAGACCCACGAGAACGGCGTTGGCGGCGAACCGATGCCTGGGCAGCTCGTGGAAGCGGCCGACGTACAGCGCTCTTCCTCCGCCCAGCAACAAGTGGCTCTGCATGTGCAGAATCATACAAGCGTGGACGTGGCGCCGCACGTAGCTTGAGGCGTTGAACCCCGCCGCTCCCCTGCCCCTTGCCCCAGCCCGTAGCGATGGCTCTTCGTTCGAACAGAGGAGGCCTCATGGCCCATGAAACCCCGTCCCTCTCCCAGATGATTCTCGACCGGGCGCGCGCGTCGCCGCAGCGCGTCGCATTCCGTGTGCGACGAGACGAGGCCTATGTCGACGTCCCCTGGGCGGAGTTGTCCCCGCGCATCGAAGCCATCGCGGCGGGGTTGTTGAGCGCCGGGCCGGTGGACGATGGCGCGTGCATCACCATCGTCGGAAACACCACGATGGAATCGTGTCTCGTCGACTTCGCTGCACTGAGCGTCGGTCTCAAGACGGTCCCCGTCTACGCGAGCCTGCTGCCGGAAGAGGTGGGCTACATGCACGTGGACACCGCCGCACAGCTCGTCGTCGTGGACGACGGGAGTCAACTCGACAAGGTGCGAGCCTTTCGAGAGGGATTCACGTTCTTCGAGAGGCGTTACTCGCCGGCCGAGCTCGGTGCCCGAGCGAAGGTGGTGGTCATCCATCCGGCCGGTCTTGCTCCCGCGGACGACTGGGAGAGCCTGGAGAGCCTCGAGGCCCGGGGTCGCGCCCGACGAACCGCGCTGGAGGAGGAGATGCGTCGAAGAGCATCGCTGATTCGACGCGAGCACGTCGCGACCTACACCTATACCTCGGGAACCACCGGAGCACCGAAGGCGGTGATTCAAACCCACGACAACATGCTGGCGATGCTCGAAGACGTCGCCGACGCGGGGCTCGTGGATGACAACGTGCGCAGCCACGGCTTGTTTCTCTTCCTACCCGCTGCGCACTCCTTCGGACGAATGGTGGAGTTCGCGGGTCCGTTCTTCGGCGCGCCGCTGGTCATGTCGTCGGTGCCCACGCTGGCAGCGGATCTTCTCGCCGCGCGCCCGGGGTTCTTCCCGGCGGCGCCGCGTGTCTTCGAGAAGATGATGGCGAAGATTACGAGCGCCATCGAGAGCGAGCAGGGGTTGCGACGATGGGTTCTGGAATGGGCCCTGGGCGTGGGTCGTCAAGTCGCGGCCCGTGGCGCTGCCGGCAAGTCGCTGCCGGTGTTGCTGGAGGCCCAGCGTGGCCTGGCGGACCGCCTCGTGCTGGCGAAGCTGCGCGCACGACTGGGTTTGGACAACGCTTCCGTTCTCCTCTCGGGGGCCGCCGCGCTTCGCGTGGACGTTCAGATGTTCTTTCTCTCCCTGGGTCTGACCGTTCTTGAAGCCTACGGGCTGACGGAGACGTGCCCCGGATTGACCGTCAATCGCAAAGAGGACGTGCGTCCAGGGAGCGTTGGGAGACCGTTCAAGCGATGCGAGCTCAAGGTGGGGCCCGATGGTGAGCTCCTTGCTCGCGGGCCGAATATCTCCCGGGGGTACTTGAATCGCCCGGAGGCAACGGCTGAAGCCTTCGATGACGACGGATGGTTCCGGACGGGAGATCTTGGCTCCATTGATTCGGAGGGGTTCGTTCGGATTACCGGGCGGAAGAAGGAGCTGCTCAAGACGAGTGGTGGAAAATACGTGGCGCCGCTGAAGCTCGAGGCACTGCTCAAGCGAAACCCGCTCGTCCAGGAGGCGGTCGTTATCGGTGAGGGGCGGAATTTCTGTACGGCCTTGTTTGCGCTCGACCCGGAGATACTCGCCGTGGTGGCGCGACGCGAGGGGATTCCGGCGGCTCCCTCGCACCCGCGAATCAACGACGTCCTGCAGACACTGGTCGCGGAAGCGAATTCGAGCCTGGCGTCCTTCGAGCGCATCAAGACGTTTCGTGTGTCGCCCGGCCCGTTCACGGTGGAGGGGGGCGAGCTCACGGCGTCGCTGAAGGTCAAGCGCCACGCGGTCGTTCGGAAGTACGCGGCGTTGATTGAGTCGATGTACGGGGGGGCCCTGGCCTGACGGTGTGACGCTGGCTCCATGCGGGCCGAGCCGGTAGTGTCGCGCCCGTGCTGGGACGCTTCAGGAAACGCGCCGCGCTGCTCGTGCTCGGTGTCGCCGCCGCGCCAGGCTGCATTCCCGAGGCCGTCGACGTCACCGGCAAGCGCTGTGGCCCGGACCAGTCCTGTGGGCCGGGCCTCCAGTGTCTGGCGGGGCGCTGCTCGGCGGGGGACGAGACGCCGCGGCCGGCCAACCTCGTGTCCAACTCCGGCTTCGAAGAGGGTGCGCAAGGGTGGGAAACCCCCGGCGTGCTGACTTCCGAGGCCCCGGGCTTCACCGGCGCCGTCGCGGCGCGGCTCGTGGCCCGGCAGGAGGGGACCCCCGTGACGCTGACGCCCCGCTCACCGCCGCTCCTCGACCCGGTGGAGGGCTTCTACTGCGCCTCGGCCTGGATTCGCGGAAGCGAGGGCCGCACCGCCGTGCTCCACCTGCTGGTGGACTCCGAGCCCGAGGAGACAGTGGAGCTGCCGCTGGATGACACCTGGCGGCAGGTCACCGCCTCCACGCTCTTCTTCCCGGACATGGTGGGCTCCGTGCGGCTCGTCCTTCCGGCCGGAGTCGAGACGCCGGTGTGGGTCGATGACGTGAAGCTGTGGCGCTCGGACAGCTCGCTCTGCGAGGACGCGCCATGAGCGCGGCTCCCCCGCGCACCTCGCCCATCACCGAGAAGACGGACCCCGACGGCCCGCCCCGGGTACGGCTGCTCGTCCTGGAGGGACCGGACCGTGGCCGGTCCGCCCTGGTGGAGGGGGGCACCGTCGTGGTGGGGACGCTGCCGGACTGCCAGCTGGTCCTCACCGATGACACCGTGTCCCGCCAGCACGTGAGCCTCGAGCTGCTCGGGCCCCGCGTGCGTGTCAGGGACCTCAAGAGCCGCAACGGGACGCGCTACCTGGGGGCCCGGGTGGAGGTGGTGGAGGTCCCCCTGGGCGCCATCGTCTCGCTCGGGAAGACCCGGCTCGCCCTGCTCCCGGCGGAGGCCGCGCCCGAGCGCCTCAGCGAACAGACCGAGCTCGCGGGACTGCTCGGCCGCTCGCTCGCGATGCGCCGGCTCTTCGCCGAAGTCGAGCGCGTGGCTCCCGTGGACATCTCCGTCCTCATCCAGGGCGAGACGGGCACGGGCAAGGAGGGCATCGCGAGGGCCCTGCATGCCCTGTCCGGAAAGACGGGCGCGCTGCGCGCCTTCGACTGTGGCGCCGTCCCCGCGTCCCTGCTGCCCGGCATCCTCTTCGGCCATGCGCGCGGCGCCTTCACGGGCGCGGTGGCGGACACCCCGGGCGCCCTCGAGGCCGCCCATCAGGGCACCCTCTTCCTCGACGAGGTGGCGGAGCTGCCGCTGGAAGTCCAACCCACCTTCCTGCGGGTCCTGGAGACGGGGCGCTTCTGCCGGCTGGGCGAGACGCGCGAGCGCCACGTCCGCTTCCGGCTCGTCGCCGCCACGCACCGGGACCTCACGGCCGCGATGAAGAAGGGCACCTTCCGGCCGGACCTCTACCACCGGCTGGCGAGCCTCGTGCTGCACGCGCCGCCCTTGCGGGAGCGGCTGGACGACATTCCGCTGCTCGCCGAGCACTTCGCCCGGAGCCTCGGGGCCTCGCTTCCGCTGTCCCCCGCGAGCCTCGCCACGCTGACCGCCTATCACTGGCCCGGCAACGTGCGGGAGCTGCGCAACGCGGTGGAGCGGACCCTCACCCTGGGCGCCGAGGCCGCGCTGCCCGAGCTCGCGCTCCCTGGCGGAGCGAAGGAGGACTTCCACGCGGCACGCGAGCGCGTCCTCGGGGTCTTCGAGCGCAGCTACCTGGAGGCGCAGCTCGCACGGCACCGGGGCTCCGCCTCGGCGGCCGCGCGGGAGGCGGGCCTGGCGCGCTCCTACTTCTACCGGCTCCTCAAGACACACGGGCTGCTCCCCGGACGCGACAGGGGCTGAGCTAGGATGCGCGCGACATGTGGCTCGCCGTGACACTGCTGGTGGTGCTGGGACATGCCGTGCCGGCCAATCCCTATCTGGAGCAGGCACGGGCGCGGTACGAGGCGCTTCACTTCAGCGAAGCGGTGGAGCTGCTCGAGCTCGCCGAGCAGGTGCCCTCCAGCACCCGCGCCCAGCACCTGGACATCCTCGAGCTGCGGGCCCGCTGTGAGCTGGCCGAGGGCCGGCGCCAGGAGGCCGAGGCCACCTACGAGCGGATGCTGATGCTCGACCCGCGCGCCGAGCCTCCGGCGGACCTGTCGCCCAAGATTCTCGAGACGTTCCAGGCCGTGAAGGCCCGGCTCTTTCCAGCCGGCTACGTGGCCCTCAAGCAGCTGCCCGCGGCCGAAGGCCTGGTGCGCGCGGAGGTGGTGGACCCGTGGCGGCGCGTCGACGCCGTGGTGCTGCACTGGCGCGGCCCGCGCGACGCGGACTGGCGGCCGCTGCGTGCCCGGCCCGACGCGGAGTGCTGCGTCTTCCAGCTTCCCGGCGGTGGGCCCGGCCCCGTGCGCTGGTACGTCGAGGCGCAGGGCCCGGAGGGCACCGGGCTGACCCGGCTGGGTGCTCCGGAGGCGCCGCAGGAGTGGACGCGGGGCATGGCTTCCGCGTCTGCGCCGGGCACCGAGGCCCAGGACGGTGGCGTGACGGAGTCCCTGGTGGCTCCCGTGCCTCCTCCGGGTGCCGGACCCGGGGACGTGCATGGGGACAGGAGGGCCTCCACGACGCCCCGCCTCCGCAGGACGCTGGGGTGGGTGTCGCTGGGGGTGGCAGTCGCCGCGGGCGTGGGCGGCACGTGGCTCCAGGTCCGGTCCGGCGAGTCGCATGACGCCGCGTCGCGCGCGGAGTGGGCCGGTGACTCGCGGCGACACTCCGAGCGGGCGCGCACGCAGGCCGGTTGGGCCACGGGCCTCTTCATCGGCGGCGGAGCGGCGGCGCTCGGCGGCGGCTATCTCCTCACATGGTAGCGACCGGGCTCGCCAACCGGGGGCTGCGCGTGGGCCCCTACGAGCTGCTCTCGCGAATCGCAGCGGGGGGCATGGGCGAGGTGTTCATCGCCCGGCGCACGGGCCCGGCCGGCTTCGAGAAGCGCGCGGCACTCAAGCTGCTGCTGCCCCACCTCTCCGAGGAGCCCGGGCTGGTGGACCTCTTCCTGGAGGAGGCCCGCATCGCCGCGCTGATGGAGCACCCCCACATCATCCCGCTCTTCGACGCGGGCCAGGCAGACGGGCGCTACTACATGGCGATGGCGCTCGTGGAGGGCGTGAGCCTGTCGCAGTTGCTGCGCGCGTGCCGGCGGGAAGGCCGGCGCCTTTCGCTTCCCGTGGTGCGGGCGGTGGCCACCGGCCTTTGCGAGGCGCTCGACTACGCACACCACCTCCGGGGCCCCGGGGGCGAGGACTTCGGTGTCGTCCACCGCGACGTCAGCCCGTCCAACGTCATGGTGTCCACACGCGGGGCCGTGCTGCTCGGCGACTTCGGCATCGCCCGGTTGCTCTCCCACGTGACGACCCGCGGCGGCCGTCCATGGGGCAAGTTCGCGTACATGGCTCCGGAGCAGCTGGAGGCGACGGGGCCCGTGGATGCACGGGCGGATGTCTTCGCGGCGGCCGTGACGCTGTACCAGGCGCTCACGTTGAGCTCACCGTTCCAGCGCGAGACGGACCCGGCCACCATGGACGCCATCCGCCGCGAGTCGCTGCCGGATGTGACGCACCTCCGGCCGGATGCCAGCGCACGCCTGCGCGACACGCTCCAGCGGGGCGCCGCTCGCGAGCGGGAGCTGCGGCTGCCGTCAGCGCGGGCGCTCCTCGACGGCTTCCTGGAGGGGCCGGTGGCCGGGCCCGCCGAGCTGGGCGCGCTCGTCGAGTCACTGTGCGCCGCCGAGCTGGCCCGCTTCCGCCAGCCTCTGCCGTCGCTGGACGCAGGCCCTACCCGGACCGTGCCCCCTGCCGGCGAGCCGGAGGCGGTGGAGCGTCAGGGAGGGACACGCCCACCCAGGAGAAGACGGAGCCTCGTCCTGGTGGGAGGCGCGGCCGTGGTGGTGGCGGGCGGCGGGCTCTGGTGGCAGGGCTCGCGGCCAGCGGCTGCCAGCCGTACCGGGGAGGCGTCCGCCGACGGTGCCCGGCAACCACCGGCCGTCGCTATCCCGTCTCCGTCCCCCATGGAGCAGCCCGCCCCCGTAGAGGTCCCGAGGCGCCCGTCGTCCTCCGCTGCGCCGGTGAGGCGCGAGCCCCCACGGGCCATGGAGGCGAAGGCCCCTGCCGGTATCGGCTACCTGACCGTGGACGCGCGTCCGTGGGCGGTCATCTCCGTGGACGGGCGCGAGGTGGACCGGACGCCGCTGGCCCGCTACCCGTTGCCCGCGGGACGCCACACCATCGTCTTCCACAACCCCGTGCTGGGACGGACCGAGCAGCGCACCGTCCGAATCGAGCCGGGCGCTGTCGCCATCCTGCGAGTGGACTTCGAGCCGACCCGCTGAGGCCCGAAGTGTCGTGCCCCCGGACAGCTGTCTCCTGGCAGGGGACAGCCTTGCCGCGCTCCTAAAGGGCCTGACGCGCCAACCCCGCGAGATGAGGCGCGGGAAGCGCCGGGAGCGCACCGGCTCCGCTGAGGGCATGGGGCGTGCAACCTCCCCTGCACGCACGGAAGCCGCGTGCCGAAACCCAATCATCCCCATCCACGGAGCTGCCTCTTCATGAAGACGTTCGTTCTGGTTCTCGCCGCCTCGATGTCGCTCGCCTTCTTCGCCACCGCCTGCGGAGATGATGGTGAGTGCACCGCCGAGGAGTCCTCCGCGTGCACGAACAAGCACACCACGTGCGTGGCCTCGTGTGGCACCGGCGAGGAAGTCGGCTACGGGGCCTGCGTCCAGCGCTGCACCGCCAAGCTCTGCGACTGCCACGAGGCCTGCGGCACCAACTGCGACGAGGACATCGACGACTGAGCAGTCCCCGCAGGACACACGTGCGGGGCCGCCTGCCAGCCCGGGGCGGCCCCGCACGTGACGCCTTACCTGAGACGCCGCGCGGTCGCGGCTGGAACCTCGAGCCGGACGAAGCATTCCCCGCAGTCAGAGAAACGAGCATCCATGTTCAAGCAGGCAGCAGTCCTCGCGGTGACCGGTGTCGCATTGCTGGTCGGCTGCGGCGGTATGGACCCGCAGATGGAGAACGAGGAGATCATCTCCAACCTCATCGAGGCCGGCTATCCGGCCGAGGACATCCACGTCATCAACGAGGCCGTGTTCGTGAGCGGCGACGGGCATGTGACGCTCCAGGCGTCCCGCGAGATGATTCAGGCTCCCCCGGGGAGCGCCGAGCATTACCGCTCGACCAACCTCGTCGGCCCTCAGGTGACGAAGATCTGCATCGACTCCTCGGCCGCGTTCAACAGCTACTCCAATATGAGCCAGGGACTCGACCTGGCCATCGGCAACTACAACGCGCTCGGTCTGCGATTCACCTTCGCGCGCGGTCCGACGACCGGCTGCTCCGCGACCATCACCGCGGGGATCTCCATCATCCGACCAGACGAAAACTGGGCGGACTTCCCTTCGTACGGCCTGCCCGGCGGGTCCATCAACATGATCCCCGCGCTGAACGACCAACCCCTCGACATCAACGAGCACATCATCACTCACGAGCTCGGCCACACCCTCGGCCTGCGCCACACGGACTACTTTGATCGCAGCATCAGCTGCCCCCCAGGCCCCTACAGCGGCGTCGAAGGGGACGAGGGAGTGGGCGTCATCCACATTCCGGGAACACCGACCACCGCTGTCTGGAACGGGTCCGTCATGAACGCCTGCCCCCACATCGACAATACCGGCGAGTTCACCAGCGTGGACATCACCGCGCTGAACATCCTCTATGGCCCGAGCGCGACCCAGAGTTGCCCGAACGTCAACGTCGCGGCCTACCAAGGGCAGACGGGGGCGCAGATTCGCTGCACCTGCTCCTCGGGGGGCGGAGGCCCGGTCTGGGGAACGAACCTCTACACCGATGACTCGAACATCTGCACCGCCGCGGTGCACGCGGGGGTGATGACCACCAGCGGCGGGGCGGTGGTCCTCGAGGTCCAGCCGGCCCAGAGCATCTTCATCGGAACCACCCGCAACGGCGTCACCACGAGTTCCTACGGCGCCTGGCCGGGGAGCTTCCGCTTCATCGGTGCGCAGGTGCCGCAGCCGCCGCCGCTCTGCTCCAGCTTCAACATCATGTCCTACCGCGGGCAGAACGGGTCGAGCATCCGGTGCAACTGCCCGACGGTGAGCCTCGGGGCGTCGGTGTGGGGCACGGACCTCTATACCGATGACTCGGATGTCTGCGCGGCGGCCGTGCACGCGGGCGCGATTCCCTCCACCGGCGGGCAGTTGGCCGTCACCCTCCAGCCGGGACAGAGCAGTTACCTGAGCACCACCCGCAACGGCATCACCACGCTCTCCTACGGTTACTGGGGGGGGAGCTTCTCCATCAGCCCGTAGTCGCCACGTCGGCAGCTGGCAGCCAGGGCGCGGGCGGTCGTGGAAGCGCCACCGCGTTCTCGTCGCGGACATGACCCTCCGGGGGCAGCAGCTCCCGGGGGGGCCTCCCGCGAGGACCTGACGACCGAGCCCGGCATCTCGAAGCCCAGCCTGTATGCGGGAATGCCAAAGAGCTTCGGAACAAGCTCCAGTCGTTGGCAACCGCAATGAGCATCCCCCTCAGAGGTAGAGAGGCCCTCAGCGCCACTGTGGCAGAGGCGCTGATGCAGCGCCTCGAGGCAAGTGGAAGCACCTTCCGTACACTTCTCGCGGGAGAGGTAGACTCCCCACCGTGAGCGATTCCCTGGCCGAGTTCCTCGAGCGCGCGGTGGCGGCCTTCGAGCACTACGAGGACGAGGAGGCCCTCCAGCAGTTGCTGGAGGCCTGGCGCGAGTCGCGTGCTGAACGCCTCGCCCGGCTCATCGAGCGGCTGTCGGTGTTGCTCCCCACCTGGCTCGCTCCGCTCACGGGACCGGTCGACCTGCCGCTGCTGGTCGAGGACCTCCTGGTGCTCGCGCGAGGCAGGTACCCTCGTTTGCTGAGCACCCAGCTCATCGACCACGAGAAGTGGCCCGCCGACCCCCGGCTCACCCCCGTGTTGCTCGCCCTCGCACCGATGCCCGATGCCCAGCGAGAGGGAGTCTTCCGCCGGCTCTGCGACCTGCTCTGCCACGTGAGGGACCCGCGCAGCCTCGGGCCACTCCGCGCCCTTCACGCCACCCTGCCTCCCGCCAGCCGGTACGCGGACAGGCTCGACGTCGCCATCCAACGCATCGCCATGCAGCAGGTCTCCACGCCAGGCGCGGAGACCTCCACCCTGTGCGACGCGCTGGAGAAGGCCCTCACCCGGCGCGAGGAAGCCACGGCCCGGAGCGCGCCCCTGCGCGAGTCGCTCCTTGCCCGCGTCGCCGCCAATCCGGACGATGACGGCCCGCGGCTGGTACTGGCCGACCACCTGTTGGAGCAGGGAGACCCGCTCGGTGAATTCATCACGCTCCAATGCATGCCCCAGCCCGACGAGGTTCGCGTCGCCCGGCTGCTCGAGGTGCACCGGAACCGGTGGGCGGCGCCGCTCGGCCCCTGTGCCGTGCTCGAGAGCGTCCGCTTCGAGCGAGGCTTCCCGGTGGCCGTCCAGGTGGGGGCGCCACCCAGCTGGCACCTGCCGCCTCCCGGGCCGTTCTGGAGCACCGTCCGGGAAATCGCCTGGGCCTGGCTTGGCCGCGAGGCGCGGGCGGACTGGCTCGCGCACCCGCACCTGCGCCGCGTGACGGTGCTGCGGCAGGTGAACGCCGAAGTCGCCCGGCGGCTGGGCCTGCACCCCCTCGCGGTGCGACGGCTCGAGCTGAGGGGGCAGCTCACCCGCGACGGACCGGACGTGTTCACCGGGCTGGCCGCCCTGCCGCATCTGTCATGGGTGGAGGTCCAGGAAGCCGAACCCCAGGACGTACACCTGTGCGCAAGCTCCCCGCTGGCCCGGCGGCTGGAGCGCTTCGAGGCATCGAGCCCCGGCGCCTGGTCGCTCGCGGTAGTGCCGGCGGCGGAAGTGCCCGTCGAGGCCACCCTGGAGCACGAGGCTCACTGCGCGGCCTTGGCGGAAGCCCTCCGCGCCGCGGCGGGCTTCGGTGCCCGCGCGCTCCGCCTCCACTCCCGGCGCCGCCTCAAGGCGAGGCACCGGTCCCTGCTGGAGGCAGCCACCGCCGGCTACGCGCGCGTCGAGTGGGACCTGCCTCGCGGCTTCTGGTGACGCGTGGGCCTGCCGCCTGGCCAGGCCGCTTGGGCCGGCGTGTGCCCCATGGGGCGGCACGGCCTGTGCTCCGGCCCGGCGCACAGCCCGCGCGTCACCCTCCAGCGACCCTTTTGAACCCCTTTGCACCCGCCCGCCCCTCAACCAGGGCCCACATTCCGCCTAGAGTCCTTTCGGACAGCAGCGGCCCTCGGTCACCTTCGATGGCAGCCGCTACCAGGTGACAGGGAGCCGAACAACCGCCGCGTCAAGGGACGGCTGCTCGATTGAGGTCAAGGCAATCATCTCGAGGCGAGGACGTAGCCTCCCGGGGACTTTCCCCGCGTCTCCAGGAGACTGCCGGCATGGACACCCTTCACGGTGGCTTGCGTCAAGCCTTGCGCTCGCTGCGGCGGAGCCCCGGCTTCGCGTTCAGTTGCATCCTGATGCTGGCCGTGGGCATCGGGGCGAGCACGGCGCTCTTCAGCGTGGTGGAAGGGGTGTTGCTGCGCCCCCTGCCCTATCCGCGCCCCGAGCGACTCCTGCAAGTCTCCCAGCGGGCGGCCGACGGCCACCTGATGCAGTTCTCCGACCCCAACTTCGAGGACGTCCAGGCGCAGAGCCGAAGCTTCGGGGCGCTGGCCCAGGTAGCGGGAGGGGCGAGCGTCGCCGTCACCGGTACCGACGAGCCGACCTTCGCCACGCTGGCGCTGGCCTCGCGCGACTTCTTCCGTGCCTTCGCGGTGCAGCCGGTGCGGGGCCGCCTGTTCGACGCGGACGAGCAGCGGGCGGGAGGCGCTCCCGTGGTGGTGGTGAACCACGCCTTCTGGAGGCGGCACCTGGGCGCGCAGCCGCTGCCGCTGTCGCGCACCCTCACCTTCGATGGGCGCGCCCATACCGTGGTGGGGGTGATGCCCGAGGCCTTCGACTACCCGGTGGGCACGCAGTTGTGGGTTCCCCGTGAGCTGGAGCCGCGCCTGCCCAGCCGCACCGCGCACAACTGGCGGGTGGTGGGACGGCTGGCGGACGGAGTCAGCCTGGAGGCCGCGCGGGCGGAGCTCACGGGCATCGCGCGCGGGCTCCTGGCACAGTACGGCCAGGACACCCGGATGCACGACATCGCCGGGGTGCCCCTGCACGAGAGCCTGGTGGGACGTGCCCGGCCCACGCTCTTCGTGCTGCTGGGCGCCGCGGCCTTCCTGCTCCTGGTGGCGGGCGCCAATGTCACCAACCTGCTGCTCGCCCGGGCGGCGACACGCAGGCGCGAGCTCGCCATCCATGTGGCGCTGGGCGCGGGGCCCGGCGCGCTGGTGCGGCAGTTCCTCACCGAGTCACTGCTGCTCTCGCTGACAGGCGGCGCGCTGGGGGCCCTGCTCGCCGCATGGGGCGTGCATGCGCTGCTGGCCGCCGAGCCCGGCAACCTGCCGCGCGTCGGCGAGGTGGAGGTGAATGCCACGGCGCTCCTCTTCGCGCTCGGGCTCTCGTTGCTGCTCGCGCTGGGGCTGGGGCTGGTGACGGCGCTGCGTGCGGCGCGCCAGGGCCCATGGGCCACGCTGGTGCAGGGCGCGCGCACGCAGGCCGGGGGTGGGGGCGCGGAGCGCACGCGCCGCGCCCTGGTGGTGGGGCAGCTCGCACTGGCATTGGTGCTGCTCGTGGGGGCTGCGCTGCTCGCGCGCAGCCTGGCGCGCCTGCTCGCGCTGGACCCGGGCTATCGCACCGAGGACGTCGCGGTGCTGAGCCTCGTGCTTCCCTCGGCCGAGGACGAGGCGGGGCGGCTGCGCAATGTGCGGATGCAGGAGCACCTCATCTCCCGGCTGAGCGCGCTGCCCGGCGTGCGCGCGGTGGGCGCCGTGAGCAACTTCCCGCTCGAGGGAAGCCCGGCGGGTGACGGCACCTTCCTCGTGCTCAACCGTCCCGACGAGGTGAAGAACTTCGAGGACTTCGGACGCCTGGTGCACGAGCCCGCGCGCACGGGTTCCGCCGACTACCGCGTGGCGAGCGAGGGCTACTTCCGCGCGCTCGGCATCCCGCTCGTGCGCGGGCGCCTCTTCGACGCGCGCGACACCTCCGAGGCGCCGCACGTGGCCGTCATCAGTGAGTCGCTCGCGAGGGCCCGCTGGCCCGACGAGGACCCGCTGGGCAAGCTCATCCAGTTCGGCAACATGGACGGAGATTTGCGCGCCTTCACCGTCGTGGGCGTGGTCGCGGACGTGCGCGACGCGGGGCTGGACGAGGAGCCGAAGCCCACGCTCTACGGCTGCTCCCGCCAGCGACTGCGGGCCTCCGAGCGCTTCCACCTCGCCGTGCACGGCCCGGCGGGCTCCACGGCCCTGGCCACCGCGGCGCGACCGGTGCTGCGCGAGCTCGCCCCCGAGCTCCCCGTGCGCATGCGCACCGTGGAGAGCCTCCTCGCGGGCGCACTCGCCCAGCGGCGCTTCAGCTTCCTGCTGCTGGGGGCCTTCGGCGCGGTGGCGCTGCTGCTCTCGGTGGCCGGCCTCGCGGCTGTCGTGTCCTACGCGGTGGCGCAGCGCACGAAGGAGTTCGGCATCCGCTTCGCCCTGGGGGCGACGGCGGGAGACGTGCTGGGGCTGGTGCTCCGTCAGGCCGCGCTGCTCGCGGGGGTGGGCGTGGCGCTCGGCGTACTGGGCGCCGTGGGGCTGAGCCGGGTGCTCGCGGGGCTCGTGTATGGGGTGAGCACCACCGACCCGCTGGTCCTCGGCGCGGTGGCGCTCCTCCTGCTCGGCGTGGCGCTGCTCGCGAGCTGGCTGCCGGCGCGGCGCGCGGCGCGCGTGGACCCGATGACGGTGCTGCGCGCGGAGGCATGAGCCGCATCACGCCGGGCGCTCGCCGGCGGCCTGCCGCCTGGCCAGGGCACTTGGGCCGGCGTGGGCCCCAAGGGGCGGCTCGGCCTCTGCTCCGGCCCGGCGCACAGCCCGCGCGTCACCCTCCAGCGACCCTTTTCACGCCCTTTGCACCAGCCCGTCCCCTCAAACAGGGCCCCCATTCCGCCTGGAGTCTGGCGGCGGTGAGTGCCTGCCGAAGCACGCGCACGCCCTGGCGCGCACGTCCGCGCGGAGGAGCGCGGCGTGCTCGCCCTTCCCCTCGTAGGCCATGCCGTAGGGCGGGTCCGTGAGCAGCAGGTCCACGGAGTGAGACGGGAAGTCCAGAAGCTGGTCGCGGCAGTCGCCGAGGTTACAGGGTGACGGAGTCGTTGCGGTAGTAGGGCTTCACGCGGTCCTTTCCGGCGCGGCACTACTGACAAGTGCAGGACGGGTGCCTGAGGCCCTGAGTCATCCGCAATGCGTCAGCAAAATAGCGTCGGCCCCTCCATACAGCGTCCAGCGAGGGGGCCGTGGGTGACCTCATGGCGTCCGTGTGCTATCCATGCCCGCGTGAGCGGCCTCGTCGAAGCGCATCTGGAGATTGACGGGACGGACATCCATCCGTCCACCGTTGACCCGCGCCTTGCCGCCGACCTCATCCACAGCTTTTTCCAGCTCCTGAGCCGGGCTGCATCTGCCGCAGGTGTCCCCCTTCATCTCAAGGGCATCACCATCGAGGACAAGTGCTTCCACGCTGGATTTGGCACCTCTGAGCCCCATCTCACCAAGAAGGCCCTGGAAACAGTCAGCGCATGGGTCTCGGGTGAAGAAGAGATTGACTCCAAGCCCGATGAAGAGGTGGTCCGCCACTTCAACAAACTGGTGCGTCAGTTCGGGAAGGAAGCGACCGCAACAATTGCGGTGGGCAGGTGGGAGCAGCAACTCAAGCTGGTGGACCCACAACTTCCTCTGCCGCCCATCAGCACGACCACGCTTCGAGTTCACCTGACCGACATCGGAGTTGAACCGGCGCGAGCACGATTCACGTCAGGGTCCGAGAAGAACCCATTCAGCCTTCCAGTCTCAGTGGCGCAAGCAGAGGAACTCCGCCATCACCTCAACGAAGATCTCGACCTCGTCTTTACGTTCCGCCGTAACAGGTACGGCGACATTGACGACGGCACCGTCCTTCACTTCTATCCGATGGAGTCGAACGACGATGGCGAAGAGTGGATCCGGTGGCTGACTGAGAATGGGAAACACTGGGACGAGGTGAAGGACCCGCTGGAGGAACTGGGGCGGCGTGATGATTGACCTGAGCGGACTGCCGCATCGCATCATGTTCGACTCGTCCGTGCTAACACGCACCCGAGCGAACTCGACGGCCCCTCATTCTGAGCTTTGTCAGGAGCTCTTCAGGGAACTGCTTCGCTCAGGGCGGCACATTCTGATTCCCGCAGTCGCGCTAGCTGAGTACATGCGCAGGCCGCCACACGACCAGCCCAAGCGTCACTCGCGGGTAGAGGTGGTCGCATTTGACCAGGATGCGGCCGTCGATCTCGCGACCAAGCTGCCGAACTGGCCTGTCATCAAGATGCACACGGGCACGTCCCGCACCGTCGCCAAGTACGATGAAATGATCCTGGCGTCCGCAATTCGTCACAACGCGGAACTCCTTCTGTGCATGGATACGGATCTGATTGAAGCTGCGAAGCTCTGTAAAGTGCCCGTGCTGGATCCAACGACCCTACCTCACCAAGAGTCGATGATAGACGTGCTAATGAATCCAGCGGCGTCGGCAGCAAGTCCTCCAACAGCGGTCAAGGCACCCGCCGCCAAGAAGACGACCAGCGGCACGTGAAGGACTCCTGATGGAAGCACAACGGCCCGCCCTGGATGTCCAGAGCGGGCCGTCGCACGTCAGCCACTGTGTCTCACCATCCGAACGTCCACCTCACGTCCGCGCCCGCCATGCGATCGTGCTGGTGGGCCTCGGCGAAGACGAAGCGCCCCAGCCCCGTCCGGAGCCGCGCCCCGCCCTCCAGGCGCGCGTAGCGCCGGAGAGCGAAGACACGCCGGCCTGAGCCTCCCCACGTTCCCGCTGCGCACGGGCACGTCACTGAGCACCCGGGAGAGCCCTGCGGCGACGGCTACCCGCGGGGCGTCTGAGGGGAGGCCGCCACCGGGGCCAGCGCGGCAGTGCTGCCGCTGGCCCCAGCGACAGCGCCGCCGACACCACCTCGTCCGCCAGCGCGGGCGCGCGGCTCGCCTTCATCCGGTCCAAGGCCGCCTCGATGAGCCCGGAGAGGAAAGTGTCCACGCTGCCGGAGGTGAGCTGGAGCACCTGCTGCAACTCGGCCAAGCCGTGCTCGCCCAGGCTGCGCTTCAGCTCCGCGAGGGCCTCGTCCTTGAGCTGCTTCAGCTCGGCCGGAGCGAGCACGCCGTCCGCGACGGCGGCCTCAAGCTTCGGCTTCAGCGTCACCTCGATGTCCCGGACGACGCCCTCGGCGACCATGCTGACCCGCGCGCCCACCTGCGAGAGCTTCGACTCCCCGGCCTGGGCCTGGAGCTTCTTCGTCAGGGCGAGGAGCGCGGTCGCGAGGAGTCCGGCCAGGGCCGTGGCCACCACGGGCGTCACCGAGACCTCTGCGGACATGAGGATGGACTTCAGCGAGGGCTCCGACGGCGAGCTGCCTGCCTGGGCCAGGGCCACCGGCGCGGAGAGGGCCAGTGCGAGCACAACGGTGAGGGTGAGACGCTTCTTCATGGAGGACTCCGGCGGACTGCGAGGGGAACAGCCCCAAGGAGAAGAGGCGCTCAGGATGCGAAGGGCAGCCGGCGGAATCCCCCCCCTGTGGCAGCCCGGTAGCTGAAGTGCAGAAAGGCCTTCACGCGCGCCTCGTGCGCCATGGCGTCCGCCAGCGTTAGGGTGGCACGGCCCCCGCCAGAGGCGTCCACCACCACGATCCCGCCCACGTGCACCATGACGTGCTCGGCATCCTCGGGCACGCCCGCGCGGTGGGCACATCGCTAGGTCCCCGGGCAGCAGCTCGCCGGCGAGCAGCACCGGCCGGCACTCCGCCCAGAGCCAGTCCGTGTCGTGGGTGGCGCGCCAGTCCAGCTTGCCCACCTCACGCAGGGCCCACGTCACTAGCCCGAGCAGTCGAAGAGGCGCTGCCCGGTGGTGGCGTCCCGCGTCCCCTTCACGTTCCAGCGGTTAGGGAACGTGCAGATGCTGGAGAATGAGGGCGAGGAAGGTGACGCACCCCGGAGTCAGAATGGAAGATCCTGGGCTTCTAGAGGACAGTTACCAGGGGAATGGGCACGCCAAGCGTTCCGCAATGCTGCTCAAGCAGGTGTACGCAGCCGCAAAACCGAAAAGCAGGTGAACACTCACCGTGCGACCGCCCGCGCCATGGAGTTTGGATCTAAGAATGGGCCGTTATGGGGCGATTCGTCGGAATGATACAAATCAAAGTATCCCTGTCCCAGCCTGGAAGGCACCCCAGACTTTTGGACTTCCGCTCGCTCCCTTGCGACTTCGACCAATAGATTTCCCACCACATAGACTGCATCACCAAAGTCCGGCCCCACTCCCGCTTCACGATAGGCATGCTGGAAACCAGCAACATGCAGCCACTCGTGAAACCAGTGCCCTGCTAAGGACAACCAGTCGTTGGCTTCATACCAGCGATTGTAATAAACAGGATTTGTCTTAATGGTTGGGTCTGGATGATCCGCCCCCCCAAGGATTCCGTCTTCGTTGGGCACTAACTTCACCTGAAGGTCTATTTCGTTATCTGGCACGCCACTTGGAATGGCCCGCCACTCAAGCCCGCCAGTAATGACTCTTACAAGATCGTCGTTCGTGGCTTCGATCTGGTATTTGTCGTTTGGGAAGTATATATTTCGCGTGTAAGGCACCGAGATGAGGCGCCCTAGAAAAGTAGGATCGTTTACCATGTCCTCCAGGTAGCGAGTCGTTGAAAGGCCAAAAGATTGCTGCCCTTGGGTTGCATTCTCGAACGACTGAAGGGTGACTTTGATCATACCCAAGATGGTCCAATATCGATTCAAGAGCAACAAGGGAGCCCAGGCCGAATTTGTCGACGAATGCACATTGGATTGGCACGCTTGATTTCGCCATTCAAAGAGGCGCTTCGCTGGCGTGCGTGCTGACTGCTCTGGACACCCTCTGTTGTCGCGCAAGCTCGGAAAGGGTCCGCAGTGCATTCGTCGCGTGGATTCAGACAGTCAGAGCAAAGTCCTTAAGGACCGGCGCGCCCGGCATCCTTGGAGGCCACCACGTTCGCAGCATGCTGCATCTGCCGGGCGCTGCGCTCGCCCATCAACAAGTGGGCATCGCTCGCGGCGCAGGCGAGTTGCGGGCGAGCCTCCAGTTACCATGTCTCCAGCGCCTTCAGTCGTAGACTCACCTCACGCAAGTGAGACTCGTGCTCCCTCACCCGGCGCAGGTCCGCCTTGATGTCCTTCACGTCGGAGGCGACGGTGGCCATCCGCTCGACGAGCAGGGGCACCTAGCACTACTGCGTTAGGGGTATGCGGGGGAGCGAGCGACTGAGGGCTGCGCGCCCCTGGCTACCATTGCGTTGTGCGCCCGGCGACCTACTCATGAAGTAGGTATGGACTCCTTCATGAATGCCGCTGCCGTGCAGCGGCTTGAGAGGTACTTCCAGCGAATCGGCGACGTGCTCGGCGAGGAGAGCCGACGTGGCTCGTTCGCCCTCTATGCCATGGGCCTGCTGGGAGACGGAGAGCGCAAGAGCGTCGAGCCCATCGCCGCCCGCGCATGCCCGGACCCCGGACGGGTGGATGCCATGCACCAACGGCTGTTGCACTTCGCTGTGGACTCGAAGTGGAGCGACCGGGACGTGCGGCGGGCGGCGGCGCAGTACGCGCTGGAGGCGATGACCCGGCGAGAGCCGGTGGACGCCTGGATTGTGGATGACACGGGCTTCCTCAAGCAGGGCAAGCACTCGGTGGGCGTGCAGCGGCAGTACACCGGCTCGGCGGGCAAAATCACGAACTGCCAGATTGGCGTCAGCCTCAGTGTCGCCACTCGCACCGAGCACCTGCCCCTCGACTTCGAACTGTACCTGCCCGACAGATGGGCCAACGACGAGGCTCGCCGCCGCGAGGCCCGAATCCCTCCCGACGTCCCCTTCAAGACCAAACCCCAACTGGCACTGCAAATGATTGACCGGGCCGTGCAGGACGGTGTCCCTCCGGGCGTTGTCTTGGGGGACACCGCCTATGGCACGTCCAGTAAGTTCCGCGCGCACCTGCGCTCGCTGGGCTTGCATTACGCGGTCGCGGTGGCCCCCCAGACCGCCGTCTGCCTGTTGGATGAAAAGGGGCGCCCCCGAGGTGACGCGCGGAGCGTTTCGGACCTGGCCCTGCGCCTTCATGAGCGGGAAGGCTTCCGACGGTGCTCCTGGCGCAAGGGCACCCAGGAGGACTTGTCGGCATGTTTTGCCCTGCGTCGAGTCATCGCCGCGGGCGTGCCCCAGCGCGAGCAGGAGCCGCTGTGGCTGCTCATCGAGTGGCGGGACGATGAGCCCGAGCCCGCCAATTACTTCCTCGTTTCCCTGCCAGAGCTCAGAACGAAGAAGCAGCTCATCCGCCTGGTGATGCAGCGCTGGAGAACCGAGCGCGTCTACGAGGACCTCAAGGGCGAACTGGGGCTGGACCATTACGAAGGCCGCCGCTTCCCTGGCTGGCATCACTACGTCTCGGTGGCCCTGTGCTGCTACGCGTTCCTCGTGGCGGAACGCGCGCGGCGTTTTCCCCCCTCGGCACGAGGGACGGCTGAAGCCCACACGCAGCCGCTCCAGGCCTGAGCGCCACTTCCACGACAGCTTCATCACCGCACGGCTCGCCATGGCGCGCGTGATTGCCACCTGGCTGCCGCGCTGCCCCACCTGCCACCGCTCCAACTACCGGCGCGCCTCACGTAGCCTGCCCGGTCTCCCCGAGCACCCCTCGGGCCCCTGACGCAGTAGTGCTAACCTGCCACGTCATCGAGCGCGGCAAGATACGTGCGCTGAACACAGCAGTGTATTGCCAATCATCATCAACGAATAAGCTGGATGGGGGCCCTGTTGAGGGCGAGGAAGGGAGAGCCGCCATGAGCGGCCGGTCATTGGCTCGGTGATAGGGCTCGTGGTACCCACGGGAATCACGAGCAGAGTCGGGGGATAGGGTGCGCAAAGAATCGTGGCTGCTGCTGGCGGTGCTGCTGCTGGGAGGCATTCAGGCACAGGCGCAGGAGGCGCCGGGCCCCAATTGCCGGGCCGAGGCCGTCAAGGTCATCGCGGACCTCCGAAAAATCGTGGCGCCCGAGGGATTGGAGCGCACGGAGAAGCTCCGCATCGGCGGCATCGACCAATGGGTCTCGGTTCGCAGCCGAGACCCGCGCAATCCGGTGCTGCTCGTGCTCCATGGCGGCCCCGGCTGGGTGGCCATGCCGACGAGTTGGTATGTCGCGCACGGCTGGGACGAGTTCTTCACCGTCATCCAGTGGGACCAGCGCGGCGCGGGCAAGACTTATGGCGCGAACGACGCGGCCACGGTCGCCCCCACGCTCACGGTCGACCGGATGCACGCCGATGCCGCGGAGGTCGTCCAATGGGCGCGCAAGACGTTCCGCAAGGAGAAGGTCTTCGTCCTCGGCCATAGCTGGGGCAGCATCCTCGGGCTCACCCTCGCGGCGAAGCACCCCGAATGGCTCCACGCCTACATCGGCGTGGGCCAGGGCATCGACGCGATGGAGAGCGAACGGCGCGGCTGGGCCTGGGCGATGGAACAGGCTCGCGCGGCGAAGAACGAAGAGGCCATCCGCGACCTCAACTCGATTGCGCCCTATGCCGCCGGCAAGGAGCCGGTTCCGCTGAAGGACATCATGGTGCAGCGCCGCTGGCTCAACTTCTTCGGGGGTGCCGCCTGGCGCCGTCCCGATGCGAGCTTCGAGGGCGCAGCGATGGCGCTGTCGCCCGAATACACCGACGAGGAGGTGCGCCAGGTCTGGAAGGCGGAGGAGCTCTCGGTCGAGAGGCTTCTTTCCGCGATACTGACGACGGACCTGTCGCAGGTGAAGCGGCTGAAGACGCCGCTGCTCCTGTTCCTCGGACGCCACGACTACAATGTCTCGGCGACGGTCGCCGCCGAATGGTTCGCGGGCGTCAAGGCGCCGTCGAAGCAGCTCGTCTGGTTCGAGCAGTCGGCGCACGAGCTGATGGCCGAGGAGCCGGGCAAGGTGCTGCTCTCACTCGTCCGCCATGCCCGTCCGATTGCCGAGCGCGTCGGCGATGCCGCGCCCGCCAGCTCCAAATAGAGCAGGCCGCAGAGGCCCCTGGGGCTGAAGCCCGCTACGGAGCGGCCGGAGACGGCACCGTGGGCACGAAGGCGCGGTCGCTCAGCGCCCACTGGAAGTCCACCAGCAGCAGGCTCTGGAAGAGGGAGTCCGTCGGCTTCAGCAGGGTGAGCAGGCCCGGGTCGCCAGCGTCCAACTGGTATTGCGCGGAGGGGCTCATGCCCAGCCCCCCGCGCGGCCAGGCCGCGCGCTGGTGGCAGTTGCGACAGTTCGTCTCCACCGGGTGACTGACCAGCTCGATGTATGGATTGAAGTGGGCGGGCAGCTGCGAGGGGGCCCCGAGGTCGGGAATGCCGTACTCACTGACCATGAGGTAGTTGCGCCAGGTCGGCGGCCCCTGCGAGATGGCGGGGCGGTCGCTCGCGTACGGCCCCGAGTCCGCGTCGTCGTGCCACCAGAAGGTCTGCATGGTCCACCTGGGCATCTCCTTGGTGAGGATGTGCGTGGCGATGGAGACCACGGCGTCACCGGCCTGGAACTCGCGGCCATAGGCCCACCACGCGGACGCGTCGAGGATGGCGCGGTCCTGCGGGCCCAGCGCGTCCAGCGCCTCCTGGGAGAAGGTCTGGTGGTAGAAGTCCGTGAGCGGGACGACCTTCGCCTCCTTGAACACGAGGGGCTCGAGCGGATGGCCGTCCGCGTCCAGCACCCCGTGGAGGAAGGAGACCTCCGTGATTCCGCCAGGAGGCACCGGGCAGCCCGGGGTCGCCACGGCTACGGCGCGGGTCCACGCGTCCGTGTTGTTCTCATAGCCCATGTACGTCGAGGGCGTGGGCGGCGTGGGGTTGTCCCAGACCGGCAGGGCGCCGCACGCATCACCGGGCACCGGCCAGTACATGTGCTTGAGCACGACGGAGCGGATGGGAAAGGGAAATACCTGCTTCGTCTGGCCCTTCGGCGGCAGCAGGCCCGTGAGGACGGAGCCCTTGTAGAACGGCGGATTGCCCGTCCCGTTATTGCCGCGAAGCCAGGTGAACGCAGCCTCGTTGTAGATGACGCCGGCAATCATGATGTCGCCGTTGTTCTGGAAGGTGAGGCCGTCGGCGAGCTGGTAGAGCGAGCCGGGCGAGCCCGGGCACCCGTCGAGCCCGTACTTCCTGCACACGTCCTCCGGCACCGGGTACAGGGGCCCCGGCAGGGACACCGGGACATTGTCCTTGTTCGCCTGAATCAGCGAGCGCGCGCGGTGCGGGCTCGCGTCCTGCGAGGAGGCCGGGTGCGGCGAAGCGTAGGCCTCCGTCGACGTGTGCCAGCTCCGCCAGAGCGACAGGTCTTCCTTGGCGGGGAAGTTGATGCCGGCGAAGAGGTACCAGCCGTGCTGGCGGATGCGCTTCTCGTCCCTGTTGGCCACCGCCTGCTCCAGCACCTGGGCCGACAGCGGGTAGTCGAAGCCAGAGGGGATGGGAGGCGCCACGGACAATGCGTCAGACGAGCGCTGCCCGCCAGGCGGGGCCGTTTCCCCGGGGTCTTCCTTGCAGCCAGCGACAGCCATTACCACGGTGAAGGCCAGGGCCCTGTAGCGCATGCAATGTCTCTCCAAGGAAGCGGGCCGCGCGGCCCGTCCTGCCATTGAACTGTAAGAGCAAGCGATATACCAGACTCTCCCTCCCAGTGCCTTCCCCCAATGCCTTGCGTCCTGGTGGGACGCGCCCGCGTCTCACCAGGACGCAGCGCCCTGGACGAAGGCACGCACCCCGACGGACGTGGACTTCACCCGAGGCGCACCCGGCCTCAGCCGGCGGGAGGCGCCGCGTCGGTGGACTCCGCCGGCCTGCCCGGGTGCTCGCGCGCCTGGGAGATGGCCCAGGCCGCGTTCACCAGCCCCACGTGGCTGAAGGCCTGCGGGTAGTTGCCCAGCAGCACCCGCCGCTCCGGGTCCACCTCCTCCGCCAGGAGCCCCACGTCGTTCGCATACGACGCCGCGCGCGTGAAGGTGACGGTGGCCGCCTCCAGCTCGCCCGCCAGCGCCTGCACCTGCGCCAGCCAGAAGGTGCACAGGAGGAACGCGCCCTCCTTCCCCTCCAGCCCGTCGTCCACGGAGTAGCGGTGCACGAGCCCGTGCCGGTCCGTCAGGTGCGCCTGGATGGCCCGGACGGTGGAGCGCACGCGCGGGTCGTCCGCGGGCAGGAAGCCGACAATCGGAATCATCAGGCAGGCGGCGTCCAGCGCGTCCGAGCCGAAGGACTGCGTGAAGGCGCCCACCTGCTCGTTCCAGCCCTCCTCCAGCAGCGCCCCGCGGATGTCATCACGCGTGCGGCGCCAGCGCGCCACCCTGTCCTGCGCCTCCAGCCGCTCCGCCAGCGAGACGGCCCTGTCCAACGCCACCCAGCACATCAGCTTCGAGTGCACGTGGTGGCGCGGCTCGCAGCGCAGCTCCCAGAGCCCCTGGTCCTTCTCCCTCCACCGCGTCGCCGCCAGCTCCGCCGAGTCCACCAGGAAGCGACGGAACGTTCCATCCACCCGCTCCAGCAGGTCCTCCAGCCGGTGCACCGAGCACAGCAGCTCGCCGTACACGTCCAGCTGCCGCTGAGACCATGCATCATTGCCCACCCGCACCGGCGCGCTGCCGCGCCAGCCGGAGAGGTGGCACAGCTGGCGCTCCGTGAGGTCGTGCTCTCCGCCCACGCCGAACAGCGCCTGCAGCTGCTGCCCGCTGGCGAGCTGGGACTGCGCCGCGTCCGCCAGGAACTGGAAGTAGCGCTCCGCCTCGTCCGGGCACGCCGCCACCCACAGCGCGTCCAGCGTGAAGCTGGCGTCGCGCACCCAGCTGTAGCGGTAGTCCCAGTTGCGAATGCCGCCCAGCACCTCCGGCAGCGACGTGGTGGGCGCGGCGATGATGGCCCCCGTGGGCTGGAAGGTCAGCCCCTGCAACACCCGGCCGCTGTGGTGCACCAGCTCGCGCCACGGGCCCTCGTAGCCCTGGTGCTCGTCGGACCAGGAGCGCCACGTCTCCACCGTGTCCTCCAGGCGGTGGGCAATCTTCTCCTGCGTCCAGAGCGCCGTCGGCGCGTCGTAGGCGAGGTGGTGCTGCACCGCGAAGCCCGTGGACTCGCCGGCGCGCAGGGTGAAGGTGGCGCGGACGTCCTGGCCCTCCAGCCGCAACGGCACCGCCGCCGCCACGAGCAGCGCCTCCGCGCCTCCCCGGCACTCCACGCCTCCGGCCCTGGGGCGCAGCGTCGGCGAGACGAGGCCGTACTCCGGCCTGGCGCTCAGCTCCAGACTCAGCGCGACTTCGCCCGCCGTGCACGTGACGCGGCGCAACAGCACTCCGGGCGAGGCTCGCCCCAGCTCGTGCCCGCGCTCCTGGCTTCCCATCGCCAGCGCGTCCACCAGCACCACCGTGCCCGTGGGGGTGTGGAACGTCGTCTCGAGCACCAGCGTCCTGTCCCGGTAGCGGCGGGTGGCGCGGGCCTCGCCGTCGGGGCGCAGCGAGAAGTGGCCCGCCTTCGCGTCCAGCAACCTCGCGAAGACGGAGGGCCCGTCGAAGCGCGGGAAGCAGAGCCAGTCCACCGAGCCCAGCCGGCTCACCAGCGCCGCGGAGCGGCAGTCCGACAGCAGCGCGTAGTCGCCGATGGAGAGCGTGCTCATTCGGGTTCCTGACGGTTCAGGGTTGGGATGACCCGCCCCGCCCACAAGCAGGGGCAGCCGCCCGGCCCGGGACTGGGACGCCCGGGTGGGGGGTAGGCGACGGGGCGGGTGGTTGGGCTAACGTCCTTCACCATGCCCCTCATGCGCCTCTCCACCGCAGTGTTGCTGACGTGTCTCGTCGTGGCGGGCTGCAAGCGCGACTCGCCATCGACTCCGCAGCCTCCCGCCGAGGCACCTCGGGCCGCGCTGTCCCCGGGCTTCGAGAAGGCCGGACTCGTTGCGCCCTCCACCGCACCCGGGCAGCCGGACCCGGGCGAGGTCGACCTCGCGGAGCTGCGGGACTCCGTGGCCGACCCGCAGGTGCTCAGCGAGGACCAGATTGCCGAGATGACTCGCGCCGCCCTCTCCGAGGACCTGCGGCACCGCGAGGCTCAGCAGGCGCGGGCCCAGCTGGCACGGGCGGAGAGCGAGCGGGATGAGGGCGAGGTGCGGGAGGAGGCCGCGGCACAGGCAGAGGTGCTCCATGTCGAGCGTCCGCTCCCGCCCAGGGCCGCCCCCACGGCCGCCCGTGCCCCCACGAGCGCCGCGGCTCCCGCCCCCGCGGATCCCCAGATGGAAGCCGACGACGGCGTGGTCGAGGGCGGTGTCGTCGGCGGTGTCGTGGGTGGCGTCGTGGGCGGAGTGCTCGGAGGGGTCGTGGCCGAGAGGCCCGGCTCCGGGGGCGAGCCAGAGCCCAAGACCCCGGTGCTCGAGCAGAAGCGCCGGTCAATCATCCAGATCATCAAGGGCGGCGGTGGAAACGGCTCCAGTCCCTCCGCGGCCAAGCCCTCCAAGAAGGCCCCCGACGACGGCGAGGACCTCCCCACCCCCGTGCTGCCCAAGGTGGAGGCCGCCCCCCGCGCGGCCAAGGTGCTCGTCATGGACGAGGCCGGCCGCTACCAGCCCCTGAAGACTCGCGCCGTCCGCGTGGTGACGTACATCCAGGGCTCGCGCGCCCGCACCGTCGTGGACCACCTCTTCGAGAACGACACGAACCGCGCCCTCGAAGGCACCTTCTACTATCCGCTCCCCGGCGGCGCCGCCGTGGCCGGCTTCGCCCTCTACTCCGGCGCCGTCGCCGTCAACACGCCGTCCCTCTTCCAGTCCCCGGACTTGCTGCCGCCGCTGGGCGACGACTCGGCCCGCGTGGAGGAACTGGGCGCGTCCGCGCCTCCCAGCCCGAAGGGCGCCCGGCGCTCCTGGGGCGAGCGCCAGGAGGCCCGCGTCGTCGAGCAGAAGCGCGCCCGCGAAGTCTATGAAGAGATTGTCCGCCGCAACGTGGACCCCGCCCTGCTGGAGTGGGCCGGCGCCTCCACCTTCAGCGCCCGCGTCTTCCCCCTGCCCCCGAAGTCCCTCAAGCGCGTCGTCATCGCCTACGAGCAGACGCTCATCTTCGACGGCCAGCGCCTGCGCTACACGTGGCCGCTGCCCGTCGGCGCCGGCAAGGACCTCCAGGTCTCCGCCCGCCTCCACGTGGACCCGCGCCAGACGGCGGACATCACCGTGCAGCCCGACGGCGCCGCCGCGCCCCGCACCCTGGGCCCGTGGCGCACGTATGACTTCCCCGCACTGAAGGGCGATGGCGCCCTCGCCGCGGCCCTCACCCCGAAGCAGGCCGACGCGGACGTGCTCGTCGGAAGCGACACCGCGGGCCTGCCGGGCCAGGCCTTCCATGCCCGCGTGCGCCTGCCAGCGCGGCTCACCTCCGACACCCAGGGGCCCCCCACCGGACGCGCCGTGCTGGTGGTGGACACCTCGCTGTCCATCGAAGACGGCAACGCCTGGGCGCTCCAGGCCGCCACCCTGCGCGCCCTGCTGGAGAAGGACTCCTCAATGAAGGAGTACGCCGTCCTCCTCTTCGACGTGCGCCCGCGCTGGCTCCATGGCACGGGCTGGCGCACCAATGACGCCAACCACCGGAAGGAGACCTTCTCCGAGCTGGAGCGCGTCTTCCTCGAGGGCGCATCCCACGTGGACGGCGTGCTGTCCGAGCTGGACCGCGCCGGCGGCGAGTGGCTGAAGCCCGCGCAGGCCGGGGAGAAGGTCACCGCCTTCCTCCTGTCCGACGGCAACGTCACCTGGGGACAGAGCAACGTCGAGTCGCTCATCTCCCGGCACTCCAGCGCGGAGTCCTTGCGCTGGGTGACGTACCGCTTCGGCGAGGCCGCCGTGAATGGCGAGCTGTTCGACGCGCTGGCCCGCTCCAGCGGCGGCCGGGTGGTCAACGTGCTCTCCGGCTCGGAGGTGGACGCCGCCGCCCTGGCCCACCGCGCCGCCTCCGTGGTGCTGGAGCGCGTGGAGGTGAAGGGCTCCGCGGTGAAGGACCTCGTCGTCGCGGGCCGGCCACACCTCGTCTTCCCGGGGCAGGAATTGCTGGTGGCCGGACGGCTGCCCGAGGACGGTAGCGCCGAGCTGGAGGTGGTGACTCGCGCCAATGGCGAGGAGCGCGTGCTGCGCGTGCCCCTGCCCCGTGACGTGGACAGCCCCTTCGCCCCGCGCGCGTGGGCGGAGCTGTTCGTCGCGCGGCTCGTGGCCCTGGATGACGAGCGGTTGGACAGGATGGCCGTGGCCCTCAGCCAGCACTACCGGCTGGCCAATGCGCGCGCGTCCATGCTCGTGCTGGAGTCCGAGGCGGACTACAAGCTCTACGCCATCCGCGACGAGCGCGTGGAGCTGACCGACCTGGAGGCCCTGCGCCGCCGCGAGCAGGACCAGCGCCGGGACAAGCTCCAGGGCATCGCCCTCGACGACGTGCCGCAGTCCGGACAGGACGTGGTGCGCGGGCTGACCGAGCACCGCACCGCCCTGGCCGCCCTGCTCCAGCGCCAGCCCCTGCGCGAGGACCCCTATGCCGGCGGCGAGGAGCGACTCCAGGCCGAGCAGGCCTACCGCCAGGCCCGCCGCGCCAACCGCGATGACGTCATGGTCTACGAGACGGTGGCCCGCAAGCGCGCCTTCTCGGGAGACACCTGGGGCGCCGTGCGCGCCCTGTCCTCCCCCGTGGAGCTGCGCCCCAAGGACGCCGAGGCGCTGCGGCTCGTCGGCTACGGCCTGCTGGCCATGGGGCAGTACCCCGCCGCCGCCGAGCTGTTCGAGCACGTGCGCCTCAACCGCCCCTTCGAGGGGCAGGCCTTCCTCGAAGAGGCGCTCGCCCTGGACGCGGCGGGACGCTACGCGGAGGCGGCGCGGAACTATGAAATCGTCCTCGCCCGCGGCTGGTCCCGGCACACGTCCGAGATGCGCGTCGTCGCCCGGTACCACTACGCGCGGATGCTGTGGGCGCTGACGCGGCATCCTCGCGCGGAGCCCGTCATGGCCGTCATGCGGGCACGGATGGACGAGCTGGGGGGGAAGGACGTGGACGAGCGCGTCCGGCTGGAGCCCATCGACTACCAGCTCACGACGCACTGGAACTCGGACAGCACGGACATCGACCTGTGGGTCATCGAGCCGAACGGCGAGCGCTGCTTCTACCAGCACAAGAACACCCGGCTGGGCGGGAAGCTGTTCTGGGACATCACCGATGGACTGGGGCCGGAGCTGTACCACGCTCGCACCGCCGCCCCCGGGCCCTACAACGTCGTGGTGCACTACTACGGCAACCGCTCGTCCCGGTTCGTCGTGCCCACCGCCCTGCTGCTCGTGAGCGACCGGGGCGTGTTCGGCCAGGACGCGCCGCACCGCCGCCGCTTCCAGCTGCGCATCCTCCCCAAGGACAATGCCCGGCTGCTCCTGCGCCGGGAGGAGCTGGTGGCCCGGACGAAGGACACGGTGTCCAGCCAGTCGCCACAGTGAGCCGGCGCGCCCACCGCGCGCCGTGAGAGGTCCGCGATGAGCCATGGACGGAAGTCCCGAGGACCGATTGGCGGGGTGAAGGGCATCCGCCGCGTCGAGGGCGCGGATGCCGTTCCCCGCATCCGTGCTCCGGAGCGGGTGTCCGGGGTGGGGGCCATTGAAGCGCGGGAGGGTGGGCGGAGGTCGTTCTCCGAAGCGCTGGAGCGGGCGGAGCGCGGACTGCACAGCGCGGAGCCGCTGCCGCTTCCCGTGGCTCGGCGGACGGTGGCGCTTCCGGAGCGGCGGACGGTGGATGAGGAGGAGGCCATGCGGCTTCCGGAGCCGTTGCCCGAGTCGTTCATTGGACTGCTTTGGTGGAAGGTGAAGGGCCGGCTTCCTTGAGGGCGGCGCCTACACCTCCGTGAAGGTCATTCCGGTGGCGCCCGTGCGCTCCAGGGCGTCCTTGATGTCCTCGGTGACGACGAGGACGATGGTCCAGCCCCAGGGGCGGAAGACCTTGGCGTCTCCTACTCGGGACTTGTCGATGCGCATGCCGACGACGTTGCGGTATTCGCCGGCTCGCTCGGGCTGGTCGTCCTCGTCCTCGGGCACCCAGCGCTCCACGTGCTCCGAGGCCGCATCGTCGATGCAGTCCACCAGACGCGAGGCATTGATGAGGACGTAGGGCACCGGCTGGCCTTCCACCTGGATGGGCCAGGTCTGGACATCTCCAGGGGCCAGGGAGGTGAACACGTCAGCAACCGTGGGGTGAACGACGGGAACTGCTCCAGCATCCGCCAGGGAGAAGTCGAGCGGATTGCCGGCCTGGAAGAGCCCGACCGTCAGGGGTTCCGTCACGGTGGCGGGACGACCCCGCGTGAAGAGCCAGCTGCCAGCGTTTCCGCCTCTGCCGTCAACAGGCGTGTCAAGGTACCAGAGACCGGGGATGTAGAGGTTCTGGTCCAGCTCGAAGTAGCGCATTGGAAGGACTTCTATCTTCCTCAGTCCTCGGTGAGAAGCCGCCGCAACCTGCTGCCGGGCGTGGAGAGCTCCCGCGCGATGCGCCGAAGTTCGCGCGTCAGGCGCTGACGACAGATTGCCACGGAAGAGCAGGCAATGGTCGCGTCCCGCACCCGTCGCAAGACCACCTCGTGGTACGCCTTCGGGTGGGGTCCTGCGTGCCCCCGGATGCGTATCAGGTTCGCGGGGTCGTTCTTCAACGACATCTCCGCTGTCCGGAATATCTTCTCGAAGAGGGGCGTCCACGGCCCACCTTCCGCGTCGGAGACGTTGTTCTTGTCCGTGCAGATGTGGTGCACCGTCCCATCCGGGTCGCCCTGGATGGCTCCCGGGCCCAGGGCCACCATCGCCACCGCGCCGGGCGCGAGGCTGATGACGACGCTGCCCTCCACCACCGCCACCGCGCTCACCTGCTCAATCGCCGCCAGATTGACTCCCAGCTGCGACGCGCTCAGCGCCACCGCCGCACCGAAGCCCGGCAACAGCGGCAGCCTCGTCGCCAGCCACGTCCCGGCGCCCACCGCTCCCCTGCCCGTCACCAATGCCACCGCGAGCACGAAGACACGCGCTCCCTCCGTGCCCAGCACCCGACCGAAGCGCGCTCCCGCCTCCTCCAACTCCTGGAACGTCGTGGCCCGGTCCACCGCGAGCTTCAGCGCACGGCAGGCCTTCACCACCTCCAGGAAGACCTCCATCCCTACGTACGCCAGCACCAGCACGGCCACCGTCGCCGCCGCCTTCGTGAACAACGGCTCGGGATTCGCCGCCAGCAGCGCCCACGACACCAGCGCCGACACCACCACCGTCTTGAAGAAGGTCGGGCTCAGCGTCCCTTCCACCGCGTCCGCGAGGCTCTCGTGCATCGGGTCCAAAGACAGCCCCACCGCCAGCTTCAGCCTGTCCACGGCACTGAAGCCCAGGCCGTCTTCCAGCAACGACAGACAGTCGCCGGGCCCTTCGTGCGCCTGGCACCAACGCCCATAGCCCTTGCGGAGCGCCACCTGCAGCGCCTTGTCCATGGCGCCGCCATGAGTCGAGGCGCGCACCAGCCACCCGGCTTCGGGCGGACGCAGGGACAGGGGAAATTCGAGCACCAGCCTCGCGAGGGCCTTCTCGAAATCGCCTTCGCCCACCTGGACGGAGCGGCTCGACGTGGGCGGCGTGTACGCCAGAGGCTGGCCCGTGCCCGTGTCCAGACGCACCACGCGCGCACTCGCGCAGCCCACCAGCAACGGCACCAGTGCGAGGGCACACCACCGGAGGCTCGTTGGCATCAGCCCACCATAGCCGTAACGTCCGCAGCTATCGTCAGGTGCCCTTGATTCGATTCCGCGTGTCGCCGGACGCGGGATGGCAGCAAGCGCGGCGTCTCACTCCGCCATCCGGAAGGTGACGGCTCGACTGCCGGGGCATGGGGCGCTGGCTTCGGGCCCGAAGCGGTTCAGTGGAGTGCAGGCAGCCTGGCGAGCCCATGCTCTCGGGGACGCACGGCATTCCTACTCTCCTGGCGCCCTGCGCGTCGCGTTCCCAACCTTGAGGGGCAGTCCTCGTGGGGACCACCCACGCACCGGGGAGGGAAGAAGCCTTGCGACGGAGCGGGCGGAGGTTGCCGAGGTCAGGTGCGCTCGCGGCGGGACTGCTGGCACTCGCCGTTGGCGCCTGTGGCCTGCCCAGGGACACCGAAGGCACCCAGGAACGCATCCAGCGCGAACGTGTCCTTCGCGCCGGACTCGTGCGGCATGAGCCCTGGGCCTGCCTCCGTGACGGCAAGCCCGCCGGCCCCGAAGTCGAGGCGGTGGAGCAGCTCGCCTCGAAGCTGGGCGCGCACGTTGTCTGGACCGTGGCCCCTGAATCCGAGCTGATGCACGGCCTGAAGGAACACGCCCTGGACCTCGTCGTCGGCGGCGTGTCCGCGAAGTCCCCCTGGGTGAAGGACCTTGGCGCCGGGCAGCCCTTCCTCACCACGCGACTGCTCGTGGGCGCACCCCCTGGACAGTCCGTGCCCGAGCAGCTCGAGGGCGCCTCCGTCGCCGTCGCTCCGGGCAGCGTCGCCGGCCCCCTGCTCGAAAAGAAGGGCGCCCGCGTCCACGAGGCAGACAGGCTGCACCAGGCCCCAGGTCTTCGCGCCGCCTGGGACTGGCAGCTCGAAGGCTGGGGCTACGTCCCCGGCCCCAAGCCCCTGCGCGAGGAGAAGTGGGTCTGGGTCGTCCCCTCCGGAGAGAATCGCTGGCTGCTCACCGTGGACCGCTTCGTCCTCGCGCAGGCGACGGACATCCGCCAGGGCTTGCTCGCGCTGGCACGCTCGGGCCCCACTCCCGGCAGCCCGGAGAAGACCCGGCCATGAGGTGGCTCCCGAAGAAGCTTCGCGCCGACACCGCGCTCTCTCATGGGGACACCTCGGACCTGCCCCCCGACAAGAAGCACGTCCTCAAGCGCGCCCGGCGCCTGGAGGCGTGGTCCCTCGTCTACCTCGTCTCCGCCATCACCTTCATCTACCTCACCCTGGGCTCATCCCAGGCCATGAAGGCCGCATGGCTGGAGGACGTGCTCAGCCTCATCCCCCCCATCTCGTTCCTCGTCGCCAGCCGCGTGGCCCACCGCAAGCCCACCGCCGAGTACCCCTACGGCTACCACCGCGCCACCACCGTCGCCTATCTCGTGGGCTCCGTGACGCTGCTGACCCTGGGGCTGTGGCTCCTCGTCGAGTCCGTCCTCAAGCTCGCCCGCATGGAGCACCCCTCCATCGGCAGCGTCCAGCTGTTCGGCCATACCGTGTGGCTGGGCTGGCTCATGCTCGCGGCCCTGGTGTGGACCGGCGTGCCCTCCGTGCTCCTGGGGCGCGCGAAGCTGCCCCTCGCCGAGGCACTCCACGACAAGGTGCTCCACGCCGACGCGCTGATGAACAAGGCGGACTGGCTCACCGCCGCCGCCGCCAGCTTCGGCGTGCTCGGCATCGGCCTGGGCTGGTGGTGGGCGGACGCCGTCGCCGCCGGTGTCATCGCCGTGGACATCGCCTGGGACGGACAACGGCACCTGCGCACCGCCCTGGGAGACCTGATGGACCGCGCTCCCCGCACGCTGGACCCCAAGCACCATGAGCCGCTTCCTCGCCAGCTCCGCGACGCCGTGTGCGGCCTGGAATGGGTAGAGGACGCCGAGGTGCGCGTGCGCGAGGACGGGCATGTCTTCTGCGCCGACGTACAGCTCGTCCCTCGCGAGCGCGGGCCAGAGCTCGTCACCCGACTGAGCAACGCCGCCGAGGACCTCAAGCGCCTGGACTGGCGGCTGCGCGAGGTGCGGCTCTTCCCCGTGGACCGCCTCACCTGAGGACGAGCCCGGTGTCCGAATCCGGGCGGAGCCAGACGCCCACACCGGCGTGACACGGAAGACACTTCGTCCGCGCCAGCGGAGCGGTGTCCGCTCCACACGGCGACACCTCCGCCAGCACCAGCCGGTCCTCCGCTGCCTCGGAGGAAAACGCAGACCTGCCCTCCCGTCACATTCCGCTCCCGCGAGCGCGGGCCTATCCCATCGCTGCTGCCGTACGCACCCGCCCTCTCCCACCCGTACCCGGAGCACGCCCCATGGCCGCCACGAACCCGATGCCGACGACGTCCAACCCCTCCATGCCCACCGGAATGAACCCCATGATGGGCATGCCGATGATGGGGATGCCCATGAACCCGATGATGGGCATGGGCATGCCGATGAACCCGATGATGGGCATGGGCATGAACCCCATGGGCATGCCCATGAACCCGATGATGGGCATGGGCATGAATCCCATGGGCATGCCGATGAACCCGATGATGGGCATGGGCATGAACCCCATGGGCATGGGCATGCCGATGATGATGCCCATGATGATGCGTCAGATGGCGCCGATGATGGTCCGGATGACGTGTGAGATGGGCAAGGACGGCATGATGTGCCGGATGATGCCGATGGACGGTCAGGACATGGCGATGATGAAGGAGTGCTGTGACGCCATGAACGCCATGATGGCCATGGGCGCGCCGGTGATGATGATGTGCAACGGCATGCCGATGATGATGTGCACGGCCCGCTGAAGGGCTCGCCTCAGCCGACTTCCTCGGCGTACGTCATCACCAGATACATGCGCAGCTCGTCCGGCCCCACGTTGCGGTAGACGTGGGGCTTGTCGGCCTCGAACAGGATGGCGTCACCCGCGGTGAGCAGGTGGCGCTCCGTGCCGACCTCCAGCTCCAGCGCGCCGTGTGTGACGATGAGGTTCTCCAGCGTCCCCGGTGGATGCGGCTCGGCCCGCTCCTCGCTGTTGCCCTTCAGTTGCAGCTCGTAGAACTCCACCCGCCGGGGCTCGTCGAACGGGAAGAGCGCCCGCGACACGAAGCCGCCGTCGTGCGAGGTGAGCCGCTTGGCCTCCCGCGCCCGCATCACCCGCGTGCCCGCTCCGCCCGTCATGCTGATGAGCGCGGAGAAGGGCAGGTCCAGCGCGCGGGCAATCTTCCAGAGCACGTTGATGGTGGGCGCGCTCTGCCCCAGCTCAATCTGCCCCAGCATCGCCCGACTCACACCCGACGCCTTCGCCAGCCGCTCCAGCGACAACCCTCGCTGGCCGCGCAGCCGGCGCAGGTTCTTGCCCACCACCGGCGCCAGGTCCTGGTCCGCGTCGGCGGAGGCCACCTCGTAGGCCCACGCCTTGTCCGGGTCCGCGGGGGCCGCCGGGGAGGCGGGCGCTGGCTCAGCGGGCGGCCGGGGCGAGGGCGCCGCTTCCGGCTCCCTCGCTTCGCGGGGGCCGCGCTCTGGAGCGTCTGTCTTCCGCCGACCCGTGTTCTCCCGAACCGACTTCATACCGGCCAGACTACTACCCACACCCAGACGGGCATCCAGGGCCGCACCGGCGCGGGGCGCATCATCTGACACTGCTCGGCTTCACGCTTCTTGCGGAAGTCCTGCAGGTCGATGACCGCTGCGCTCATTGGGGGCCTCCTGACTCCAATATCCGTTATGGCGGACGAATCGTCAAGGCAACGGAAAGTGGCCGCCACCCCTGGGGATTCCCGGTCCTGGAGCTTCAGAAGGCGAAGCCCAGGCCGAGGTAGGGGCCGTGCAGGCGGTCCTGGTGGGCGATGCCGTCCACCACGCCCAGGTCGTCCAGGAAGAGGCCTCGCCAGCCGCCTCGCAGCACGAAGCCCCCCAGGTGCAGGGCGAGTCCCGCCGTGCCGTCGAGCTGCCGGTAGGGCAGCGGGGTGAATTGCGCCCGCGCCTCCACGTCCAGCGGCCCCAGCACGCACGCCTCGACCGAGACGGCCACGCTGGGCCCCACCAGGGTGACGTCCGGCGCCTTCGCGGTGCTCACCCCCGCCTCCGCGCGGACCCGCACCCGCTCGTCGACGTGGAGCGAGTGGCTCACGTGCGCCTCCACCAGCGTCAGCCGGTCCACCCCCTCCGTCCCGTCGTCGGCGGGCAGCGCCAGCCGGACGACATTCGCCGCCACGCCGAAGCGCCGCCCCTCCAGGCCGAAGTACAGGTCCATGCCGCGGGCCTCACCCGCCGGCAGCACACCCTGCACGCCCATGCGCAGCGACAGCGGTGCGGCGTGCCGGCGCTCTCCTCTCTCGCGGGGCACGAGCGTGGCTTCCGGCTCTCCTTCCAGGTGCGTGCCGTTGGTGGCGATGGCGTACACCAGTCCCTCCAGCATCAGCCGGAGCAGCCCGCCCACGATTTCCTCGCCCAGCCCCCGCCCGGCGCTGGCGCAGCAGCCTGCTCCGTCCGAGTCAGAGTCCGAGGACGAGTGGCTCCCCTCCTTCGAGGGTTCCTCGTCGTCGTCGTCGTCGTCGTCATCGTCATCGTCGGTGCCGATGGCGGTGGCCTCATGGGGCTCGTCCTTCGGGGCGTCCGAAGGGGTGCCGCGCTTGCCGAAGCGCGCGTCCGCCGCTGGAGCCGCAAGGAGGCTGACGGCAAGCGCCGCGCACAACAGGGCCCTGGGTGCTGGCATGTCCCCCTCCGAGGCAGGTGAGCGCGGAGCAAGGTCCGCACCCACCATTCAAGCCCGGAGTGGGGTGGAAACGCCAACCGGCTCAGCGCCCTCGCGAGCCAGCAGCGTTGAAGGTGTCACACGCCGCCAGCGTCCCCTGCTCCAGCCCGCGGCGGAACCAGCCCACGCGCTGCTCGGCGGAGCCGTGGGTGAAGGACTCGGGGACCACGCGGCCCCGTGCTCGGCGCTGGAGCGTGTCGTCGCCAATGGCCGTGGCCGCGCCCAGGCCCTCCTCCACGTCGCCCTCCTCCAGCACCTTGCGCTGCTTCTGCGCGTGGTGCGCCCAGATGCCGGCGAAGCAGTCCGCCTGCAGCTCCATCCGCACCGACAGCGCGTTGGCGTCGCGCTGGGACATGCGGCTTCGCTGCGCGTGCACCTGGTCGGAGATGCCCAGGAGGTTCTGCACGTGGTGCCCCACCTCGTGCGCCACCACGTACGCCTGCGCGAAGTCACCCGGCGCGCCGAAGCGGCGGTCCAGCTCGTCGAAGAAGCCCAGGTCCAGGTACACGCGCTGGTCCGGCGGACAGTAGAAGGGGCCCACCGCGGACTCCTGCGTGCCGCACGCCGACTGCACCAGGTCCGTGAAGAGCACCAGGCGCGGCTGCTGGTACGTCACCCCCTCGGCTTGCAGCAGCCCGGGCCAGGTGTCCTCCGTGTCCGCCAGGATGACGGAGACGAAGTCCTTCAGCTCGTCCTGCCTCGGGTCCACCGGCTGCCCCGAGCCGCCCGTGCCCGGGTCCTGGTAGCCGCCGCCCCCCGACACCACGTCCGAGGGGTCTCCGCCGAGCAGCATCACCAACAGCGCCACGACGATGGAGGCGGCCCCGCCGCCCACCGCCAGCGGACGGCCCAGGCCACTGCCCCGCCGGTCCTCGATGTTCGAGCTGCGACGTCCTCCCTGCCACCTCATGCGGCCTGCCCTCCTGATGGGTCCTCGCTCGCAGGAAGGTAGGCAGTCCGCCGAGGCGGAGTGGCCGCCCCGCCTCCCCCTCGCCTGGAAGTACGCAGACCAGGCGAGGAGGCGTCAGGCATCAGGGCTGCGCCATGAGGGAGCCCGGCTCAGACGCGCCCGCCCACCGCGGCGGCGACGTGCTGGCTGCCCCAGTGGGCAAGGCCGAGGATGGTCTCCATGGGGTTGACGCCCAGCGCGGTGGGGAAGACCGAGCCGTCCACCACGAAGAGGTTGTCCGCGTCCCAGTAGCGCAGCGTGCTGTCCACCACGCTCGTCTTCGCGCTGCCGCCCATGGCGCACCCGCCCATCTGGTGCGCGCTGGCCACGCGACACAGCAGCGGCGCGTAGGGCGCCCTGTCCAACAGCCCCACGTCCTGCTCGCTCCGCATCACCACCGGCGACGAGTGGGGGCTGAGCACCTGCTCCGCGCCCGCGGCGAATTGCAGACGCGCGGAGACCTTCAGCGCCTCGCGGAAGCCCTCCCAGTGGAAGTCCGTGAGCGGGTACTCCACCTTCACCCGCGAGTACTCGCGCTCGCCGCGCAGCGCCACCGTACCGCCCTCGTCGCCGGGCTGCACGCCGTCCAGGGTGATGGAGATGAGGGCGTTGGCGTAGGGCAGTTGCTCCATCATCTCCTGATGCGCGGCGCCGAAGCCCGGCATCGTCACCGAGGCCAGGACGGGGTGGATGGGCGGCACCTCGAGGAGCCAGCCCAGCTTCCCCGGCCCCCGGTCGATGAACTCGCGCGAGTAGACGGTGAGCGGTGCGCCGTAGAAGGCCTCCACGCGCTCGCGGAAGCGGCCCGTGGACACCACCACCGGATGCAGGAAGAGGCGCTTGCCCACGCGCCCGCGCGCGGTGAGCCCGCTGCGCAGCAGGAGCGCCGGGGAGTTGATGGCCCCACCGCACACCGCCGTCACCTTCGCCTTCACCGTGAGCCGACGGCCCGAGGGCCGGTCCGTGCGCGGGTCCAGCACGTCCGCGTGCACCGCCGTCACGCGCATTCCCTCCAGCTCCAGCTTGCGCGCGCTGACGTTGGCGAACAGGCGCATCCCCTGCTCCACCGCGTCGGGAATCAGCGTCACCAGCATGGACTGCTTCGCGTCCGTGGGGCAGCCCAGGCCGCAGGCGCCCAGGGCCGCGCAGGCCTTCACGTTGCGCTTCACCGTGCCCCGGCTGTAGCCGAGCTTGCCCAGGCCCTCCCAGAGGAGCTGGTTGTTGCGGTTGGCCCGTTCAATGGGCCAGTCGCGAATGTGCAGCCGCTCCTCCAGCCAGTCCCAGTGCGGCGCGAGGGTGGCCTCGTCCAGCCCCTTCACGCCGTGCACGTCGCGCCAGCGCTGGAGGATTTCCGGCGGGGTGCGGAAGCTGGCGCACCAGTTGACGGTGGTGCCGCCACCCACGGTGCGCCCCTGGAGGATGCTGATGGCCAGGTCGTCCGTCGCCCGGTTGGCCAGCTCCTGGTACATGGCCGGGTACGCCGTGGCCTCCTTCAGGTCGAAGTCCCGGCGGGTGCGGTAGCCGCCCTCCTCCAGCATCACCACGTCCAGGCCGCGCCGCACCAGCTCATGGGCCAGCACCCCGCCGCCCGCCCCGCTGCCCACCACGCAGACATCGCAGGTGACGACACGGTCTTCGGTCAGCTCATCCCCCGTGAAGATGCGGCCGCTCATGGCGTGGAGCCCTCCTTCTGCGTCAGCGGCGCGGGGCGCGGGCCCTCGCCCTTCCAGGGCACCGCGTTCGCGTCATGGAAGCCCTCCGGCGCGAGGTAGCCCGCGGCCGCAGCCGTCGCCGGGTGCATGTAGTAGGCGCTGTACACCAGCGTGCGCAGCGCATGGTGCCCGGTGCGCAGCAGCATCAGTCGCGACGTCCTCCAGTCCTCGAAGGCGGCGTCCTGCGCCTCGGGGGACAGCCGGGAGAAGGGCGTGACGCGGCCCGCGAAGAGGAAGCCGGCGAGCGCGTTGTCGAAGAGGCCGAGCAGCTCCTTCACCTCCTTCGCGACGGCCGGGTCTCCCCGCGCGAGCAACCCGTCCGCCGTGAAGGCCACGCTCGCCGTGTCCGCATCCGGCCAGCCGGGACGCGGCGGGAAGGCGCGCCGGGCCAGGGCCTGGAGCGCGGCGTACTCGCGCGCGCCCAGCACCCGGAGCCCCTCTGGAGGCAGCGGGAGCGACAGCCCGTCCCGCGAGGCCAGCACCGCGCTGCCGCCCAGTGCCAGCAGCGCTCCCCCGAAGAGCCCTCGCTTGAGGAGACTTCGTCGCGTCAGTGCTTCCGGTGCGGCGGGTCTTGGCGCGTTCATCCCATCCTCCGGTTTCAATCGCAGGACCGCTGCTGTCCGCCGTGTCTGAAGTTGCCCTGGTTCCGAAGAGGCTGGCCAGGGGGCGGGACAAAAAAGAAGGGATATTTCTTTTTTAAGACGACAGGCAGGGGCGAGCCCTCTCTTGCGCGGGAGAAGACCTCCCCGCGAGCGGCATCCCTCCCGAAGAAGGGGATGCGCTGAGGAAAATGACAATGACAAAGAATTCCGTGCCCGGCGTGCTGCTGGGAGCGTTCGTAGCCATCGGCCTCGTGGTTCCCAGTGTCGCGCACGCCTTCGCCGCGCCCCTCGTGCGCGTCCCCTTCGTGGGCCGTGCCTTCCAGACCGGCGCCAGCATCTGGGTAGGCACCTCGGACTCCTTCGGGGATGCCGCCGGTGAGAAGCTGACCCTGCGCGCCCGGGAGGCGTCCGCCTGTGAGACGTGCTGGGTGTCCACGGTGGAGATGACGGATTCGGGAACCGGAGGCGGCTTCCGCGCGTGGAAGGGCGTCGTCGATGGCCTGAAGCCCAACACCCGGTACCACTATGGAATCTTCGCCTCGGGCTTCACCGGCGAGCGCGGTGGCTTCTATTTCAGGACCGAGCCGAATGGACCGGCGCACTTCAAGGTTGGCGTCGCGTCCTGCATGAACGGCGAGAAGAACCTGAGCCAACCCTCGTTCGACATCCTGCACGAGCAGCTCAACACCGGAGAGGCCAACATCCAGATGCTCGTGGGGGACAACATGTACACGACGCAGACCCCCCCGACGAAGGACCACTACTGGTTCAAGTACTTCCAGCAGCGCAATGTGCCGGAGTTCTCGAACGTCTTCCGCGCCTTCCCGACGTACGCCATCTGGGATGACCATGACTACGGCCCGAACGACGAGGATGGCACCTTCGCCCAGAAGGACATCGCCCGCTCGACGTACGCGGCCCTCTTTCCCCATCCCCCGTTCGTCGGAGACGGCATCCACCACAAGTTCACCTGGGCCGGAGATGGGAGCGGGGCCGGCGGCGTGGAGTTCTTCATGATGGATGACCGCTGGGGACGCGACTGCCCCAGGTCCATGCCCGCGGGGTACTCGCCGAAGATGTACGGCGCGACGCAGTTCACCTGGCTGAAGACCGAGCTGCTGGCCTCGAAGGCGACCTTCAAGGTGATTGTGAATGGCTCCACCCTGGGCAGCGAGTGCTGGGGAAGCCAGCGGGATTCGCTGTTCGACTACATCACCAACAACAAGATTGGCGGGGTGCTCTTCGTGACGGGTGACATCCACCGAAGCCAGGTCACCCAGCGCACGCCCACCGGGGGCTACCCGCTGTGGGAGCTCACCTCATCCGGCATTGGCGTCGGCGCCGACCCGGCCGAATACAGCTTCGGCATCATGGAGTTCAACACGACGCTGGCGGACCCCACCGTCACCCTCAAGGTCATCAACAACCCCCAGAAGCGCTCGAGCATCACCGGAGCGGGCGTCACCGTCTCCACGAAGGTCCTGAAGCGCTCGCAGCTGAAGAACTGAGGACGGCGCCGGCGCCTCCCGGGGCTTTCCCGGGAGGCGCTCAATCGTCCGCGGCGGAGCTCTCCAGCAGCAGCTCCACCTGCGTCGCGGGCACCTGCACCTCCGCGTCTCGCGTCGCATGGCCGAACTTCTCCACCCGCAGCCGCAGGCGTCCCGGGAGCAGGCCTGACAGGGTGAAGCGGCCCTGGACATCCGTGCGGGCACTGCTCACGCTCGTTCCCTCCTCCAGGACGCCCACTTCCGCCTCGGCCACCGGCGCTCCCCGCTCATCCCGGACGCGGCCGGACAGCGTGAGGCCCTCGCGCAGCATCAGCGTGACGGGCACGGCCTCCTCGTCCCACGCTTCCACCGGGAGGGGCTCGGACGTGAGGTAGCCCGGGGCACGCGCCTGCGCGAGGTAGCTGCCCGGGACGAGCCCACCGAACTGGACGTCGCCCCGGGCGTCCGTGCCCTGCTCCCGCACCGTCTCCCCGCGCCCCTCACCCACCAGCGTGAGGGAGACAGACGCTTCCTCCACGGGCGCCCCGCGCGTGCCGTACACCTTCACGGCCACCGCCGCCGCGGGCGACAGGGGCAGCTCCAGCGGCTCGGTCCTCGGCAGCCGGACCTCTCGCGACACGGAGAGGTACCCCGGTCGCTCGACGCGCAAGTCATAGGTATCCTCCGCGAGCTCACGCACCTCGAAGCGCCCATCCGCGCCCGTGCGCACCTCCTCCGCGCCGCCGCGCCCTGGCCCCACGAGCTCAATCCGCGCCCCCTCCAGCCCGAGCCCCTCGGGGCCCAGGATTCGGCCCGCCAGCACGCTCTCCTGCTGCAGCGCGACCTCGACTTGCGTCTCGGCGCCCACGTCCACCGTGACGGTGCGCTGCACGGCCCCATGGCCCGGCGCCCGGACGAGGAGGGCATACGAGCCCGGCAGCAGCGGAGCGGTCCGGAAGTGGCCCACGCCCTCCTCGCGCCAGCGGACCTCCGGTGCGGCGGGAGACTGGACGCTCGCGCCTTCGAGCTCCCGGCCCGAGCGGGCCCCCACCACCCGCACGTGGAGCCCGCCCGCCGGCTCCAGCTCGACGTCGGCTCCCGAGGCGTCCTCGCTCAGCGGCTCGAGCACCCGCTCACCATGGGCCGCCGCGCCGGCATCCCGGGCCCATCCGCTCCGCGTGGTGTGCTCGCTGGCTGTCGGGTCCGGCGCCGAGGAGCCCGAGCCCGTATCGGTGTCAGCAGCCCGCGCCTCCGCGGACGCTCCTCGTCCATCGGAACCCCCGGGCGCGAGGGCGACGCCGAGCAACGCCAGCAGCAGGAGCAATGCACCCCCGGCGACGAGCCCATACCGCATCGACAACCCTCCTTTTTCAACGCGTGCCCACATGCTCCTCGGAGGGCGCGGACCCGCAAGCATCTCAAAGAATATGGAGTTTCATTTTGAGTGAGATTTCGGGGAGGCACTTCCCTCCAAGGGTTTCCATGCACCGCAGCTGACACCCCACCTGGGAGAACCCATGAAGCCACTCAGTCGCCGCGCGTCCAGCGCTGCCGTCGTCCTCGCCGCGTGTCTGGGAAGCGCCATCCCCGCCCTGGCCGCCCCACCCAAGCCAGTCTATGCGCCCACCAACGGGTTCCCCGACCCCTCCGCGGTCAGCGAGAACGGCCAGTTCTACGGCATGGCGACCGGGAGCCTCGTCCCCTCGGCCAGGGGCGACATCGCCTCCGGGCCCTGGACGGCCCAGGGCCCGGCCCTCACCGAGAAGCCCTCCTGGGCCACGGGCGGCGGCATGTGGGCCCCGGACCTCGAGCGAATCAGCGCGAACGCGTGGGTGCTCTACTTCGCCGCACCGGTCGACGGCCTGGGCAGCGGCCAGCGCTGCATTGGAGCGGCCACCGCCAGCACGCCCCTGGGTCCGTTCACCCCCGTCGCCGGCGGGCCGCTGGTCTGCCCGGGGCTGGCCAACACCCCCACCGCGGACGACACCGTCCCGGACCGGCCCATCACGAATGCCGGCGTCATCGACCCGTCCGGCTTCAAGGACAGCGATGGCACGCGCTTCCTGCTCTACAAGACGCAGCAGCTGCCGTCGTCGCTGCGCATCGTCCGCCTCAACGCGGCCGGCACCCACGTGGCCAGCGACGCCACCAGCCGCCAGCTGCTCCGCTCGGACCGAATCGTCGAGAACCCCGTCGTCGTGAAGCGCGGCGGCGCCTACATCCTGTTCGCCTCGCGCGGCCCCTACAACAAGTGCAGCTATGAGACTGTCTGGATGCGGGCCCCCGGCCTGGGCACCAACGCCTTCAACACCGTCACCCAGCACACGCTGCTCACCCCCGGGAGCACGGACGGGGTCTGCGGCCCCGGCGGCGGGGACATCGCGGCGGCGCTCGACGGTGGGCAGCGCATCTTCTTCCACGGCTGGCTGTGCGGCAGCAGCCCCTGCCCATCCGGCTTCGACGCGCAGTCCGACACCGGGGGCCGCCGGGGACTGTACGTCGGCGTGCTGGGCTGGAACTCCAGCAACGACCCGGTCGTCAACCTGTTCCTCAACCCGGGGGACTGACGCGCGCCCGGCCCCCGGCGCTCACGCGTCCAGCAGGGCCCGTAAGTCCTCGGGGATGGGCATGGGCGTGAGGATGCTCACGTTGGCGCCGCCGGTGTTGCCGAGCGGCGCCCGGCCCAGCCACGAGCCCGGCCCGGCGACGAGGATTCTGGCGAGCTGCCCCAGCAGCTCGCGCACGTCGTGGCGCCGCCACCCGAAGCCAAACATCCGGCAGTGCACGCGGACATGCGGGCCCGCATAGGCCTGGCTGAGCACATGGGCCCGCTCGAGGTGGCGCCAGGCACGGGCCACGTCTCCCTGGGACTCGGACTGGTGGGCTTCGCGCAGCTCCGCCTCGAAGGCGGCGCGCAGCTTCGGCTTCATGGGCATGACTTCCTCCCGAGAGGTTGCAGTGCCCTCACCTTCGCGCGGGAGGCAGCCCCGGGCTTGTAAGAACTCGCTACTCCGGAGGCGGGAGGACCCAGTCCACCACGCCGGCGATTTCGGACGGGGCGAGCCCGAAGGTGCGGCGGAAGGCGTGGCTCAGGTGCGCGCTGTCGGTGAAGCCCGCGGCGTGCGCCGCCTGCGTGAGGGTGGCCCCGCGCTGGAGGTGCTCGGCCGCACGCCGCAGGCGCAGCCAGAGGACGTAGGGCCGAAGCGGCAGGCCCACCTCCTCGCCGAAGAGGTGCGACAGGCGCCCGGCCGAGAGCCCCACGCGCGGCGCGAGCGCGGACAGGCGCACGTCCTCCTCCAGCAGCTCCGGCAGGAGGCGCAGCAGCTTCTTCACCGCGGGATGCGCGGGCGGGGCCTGCCCCGCGTCGGCCTGGAGGGCGCGCAGCATGGACTGCTCGAGCGCCTCGGCGTCGGCCCAGCGCCGTGGCAGCGCGGGGAGCCCGTGGGACAGCAGCGGGGCTCCGGTGTGCCGCCAGGCTTCCACGTCCGTGCCGATGGCGAGCGTGCGCAGCTGGCGCCCCACCACGTCATCCGGGTTGACGTGCAGGATGACCCCGGCGGGCGCCATGCTGACCACTGTGTGCTCCACGTCCGGAGGGACGACGGCCGCGTGACAGGGTGCCTCCCGCTGGTGGGCGTCCCGCAAGACGACGGGCTCCCCGAGCGACAGGAGGAGCTGGAAGGTGTGGTGCGCGTGCGGGCGCGTCTCGCCCAGCGGGCCGGCGTAGAGCAGCCGCCGGGGCCCGAAGAAGAGTCGGCCCTTCCAGGCGCTCTGCCTGCTCACGGTGCTGGAGTTGGCGCCGATGCCGGCGTGGGCGATGGTGCGGGTGCGGGTGCGGGTGCGGGTGCGGGTGCGGGTGCCTGCTTGGGCTTCGGGAGGTTCGCGTCCTTCAGCACCGAGCCCCGGGGCTTGCGGCGCGTCGCATCCTCGTAGCCCTCCACCACCAGCTCGCTCAGGTCGAACGGTATCGACTTCGCGCGCTCCAGCTTCTCCGCGCGCGCTTCCAGCGCCGCTCGCGCCTGCGTCTCCGGGCGCGACAGTCCCACGAGGATGCGATTGCCGCTGCCCCGCACGTCGAACGTGTACAGCTGCCGGAAGCCCACGTGCCACGTGTGCACCATGGAGTCGAAGCGCGGGTTGGGTGGAAACTCCCAGACGTTGCCCACCACCGCGCCGTGCTCCGTCAGCCGCGCCCGCACCGCCTTGAGGAACTCCACCGTCGCCAGGTGCTCGGGGATGCTGTCCGGCCCGTACGCGTCCAGGAAGACGAGGTCATACGCCGGGCCCGCCGCTTCCACGAAGCCCCGGCCGTCACCCACGTGCGCGCGCAGGTGCTCGTCCTCGCGGAAGCCGAAGAAGCGCTTCGCCACGTCCACCACGTCCGGGTCGATGTCCACCACGTCGATGTGCGCCCCGGGCACCACCGCCCGCAGGAACATGGGCATCGCCCCACCGCCCAGGCCCACCACCAGGATGCGCTTCGGCTCCGGCACGAAGGCCAGCCCCACCATCGACACGCGCGTGTAGGGCAGCTCCAAATCCAGCGGACGCCCCGGCCGCACCACGCTCTGTAGCGCGCCCGTCTTGTCGAACTGGAGATAGCGCCGGCCCTCGACGTCCTCCGTCACCGAGATGAAGGTGTAGGGCGACTGCTTCTCGTAGAGGACGGTGCGCGGGCTGGAGGCCGAGCATGCCAGCAACGCCAGTACCACCAGCGCCAGTCGAGGGGTGAGGCGCCGCATGTCCGCTCCTGTCGAGTACCCCTAAAGTAGCAACTTTCCGAGGAAGAACAACGGGTTGACCTGCACGCCGTCAGGGTTCACCTTGCCGCGCATGAGCCACGCCCATGGCACCCTTCCGGAGCACGCCCGCGCCGTCATCGCCGAGGAGGAGGCGCTGCTCGCCCGCGTCCAGGCGACGCTGGAGACGGCGCGGCGCAAGGCCAGCGGCGGCGTGGACACCCGGGGCCTGGTCGCCCAGCTCCAGGTGCTCCGCGATGAGGCGGCCAGCGCCTCCGTCGCGGACCTGCCCCACATCTTCACGGAGATGAACCATCTGCGCTCCCTCATGGAGCGCCAGGAGACCGCGCGCCTGCCGGACTCCCAGGCCCCCTATTTCGCGCACCTGCGCCTGGACGGCGCCGCCGGCCCCCGCGACTACCTGCTGGGCCGAACCAGCTTCGCGGACGTGGGCGCCGGCGTGCGCATCATCGACTGGCGCTTCGCCCCCGTGGCCCGCGTCTTCTACTCCTACGAGGAGGGCGACTCGTACGAGGAGTACTTCGGCGAGCAGCTGGCCGAGGGCACCGTGGAGACGCGCCGGCTGGTGGTCATCGAGCGCGGCGTGCTGACACGCATCCTCTCCGGCCCGCTGGTGCTGGAGCGGGCGCAGGACGGCACCTGGCACAGCGTGGGGCTCGACATCGCCACGCTCCAGTCCGGCGGCGCGGGCACGGCCGCGCGGCCCGAGTTCCTCGGCACCGGCAAGGGCGCGCGGCGCAGCGAGGATGCCTTCGGCGTCACCGCCCTCCTGGACGCCGAGCAGTACGAGGCCGTCAGCACCGGGCCGGACCGGCCGTTGCTCGTGCTGGGCAGCGCGGGCAGCGGGAAGACGACGGTGGCCCTGCACCGGCTCGCCAAGATTGCCTTCGACGAGCCCCAGACGTACCCCCAGGCGCGGATGAAGCTCATCGTCCCCGAGGAGGGCCTGGCCCGGCTGTCGCGCCGGCTGCTGGCGCCGCTCGGCCTGGGCGGCGTGGCGGTGCAGACTCGGGACTCCTGGCTGCTGGCCACCGCGCGCCAGGCCTTCAACCTGCCCGGCATCAAGCTGTGGCACGACACGCCGCCGCTGGTGTCGCGACTCAAGCGCCACCCCACCCTGCGGCGCGCGCTGGCCGCCCGCATCGGCGTGCCGAAGACGGCGGCGGGCACGACGCTGGAGCGGCTGCGCACGCGGCTGGCTGACGCGTTCCTGGACCGGCACTTCCTGGACACCGTGGTGAGCGCCGCCCGGGGCGAGCTGCCGCGCACCGCCATCGACGAGACGATGGAGCACACGCGCCTGCAGCACGCCACGCCCCTGTCCAAGGAGCTCAAGGACATCACCGACCCGGACAGGCTCGTCACCGTGGACGGGAAGGCGATTGAGGAGGACACGCCGTACGCCATGGCCGGCACGGTGGACCTGGACGACCTGCCCATCCTCATGTTCCTCAAGGCGCAGCACACCTCGCTGGGCCTGGAGCGGCTGGCGCACGCCGTCCTCGACGAGGCGGAGGACTTCTCCCTCTTCGAGCTGTTCGTCGTGGGGCGGCTGCTGGGCAAGGGCCGCAGCTGCACGCTGGCCGGAGACGAGATGCAGCAGACGGACGCCGGCTTCGCGGGGTGGCCCGCCGTCCTCAACGAGCTGGACATCCGCGACGCCGCCACCTGCCGGCTCCAGGTGTCCTACCGCTGCCCCCAGCCCGTGGTGGAGCTGGCGCGACAGGTGCTCGGCACCCAGGCGCCGGAAGCCTCCGCGCACGCCGGCCGCCCGGGCGCGCCCGTGGGCCTCCACCACTTCCCGGACGAGGCCCAGGCGCAGCTGTTCATCGGCGAGGCGCTGAGGGACCTCGTCGCCCGCGAGCCCCACGCGTCGGTGGGCGTCATCGCCAGCAGCCCCGAGTCCGCCGAGGCCGTCTACCGCGTCGTCGCGGACATGCCGTGGGCCCGCCAGGTGAGCGATGGGGAGTTCACCTTCGAGCCCGGCGTGGACGTCACCGACGTGGGCAGCGTGAAGGGCCTGGAGTTCGACTACGTCATCCTCCCGGACGTGACGGCGCGCGCCTACCCGGTGGACGACGAGTCGCGCCGCCGCCTGCACGTGGCGATTACCCGCACGTCACACCAGCTGTGGGTGGTGTCCTCCGGCGTGCGCTCGCACCTCATGCCGCCTGCTGGCGCGGGAGCTCCACGGTGAACGTCGACCCCTGGCCGGGCGCGCTCTCCACCCGGATGCGGCCCTCCAGCGCGTCGACAATCTGCTTCACAATCCAGAGCCCCAGGCCCAGCCCGCCGTAGTGCCGCTCGCTGGCGAGCCGCTCGAAGCGCTGGAACAGGCGCGTCTGCCCCTGCGGGTCGATGCCCACGCCCTCGTCCCGCACCGACAGCCAGGCGCGCTCGCCGTCGGCGCCCACCCGCACGTCGATGGGCCGCCCCCGGCCGTACTTAATCGCGTTGGACAAGAGGTTCTGGAGCACCTGCTCCAGCCGCAGCCTGTCCCAGTGGCCTGTCACGGGGCCCGGGGCGTCCAGGCGAAGCTCGCACCCCGCCCGCGCCAGGTCCTCCGAGAAGCGCGGCACCATCTCCCGCGCCAGCGCCGCCAGGTCCAGGTCCTCGCGCTCCAGCCGCAGCCGGCCGGCGGTGATGCGGGACACGTCCAGCAGCTCGCGCACCAGGCTCGACAGGCGGGAGAGCTGCCGCTGCACGGCATGCACCTTCGTGGCGAGCGCCTCTGGAGGGGAGCCGCCCGTGGCACGCGGCTCCAAGTCCCGTCGCAGGGCCTGGACGTTGAGGGTGAGCGAGGTGAGCGGCGTGTTCAGCTCGTGGGAGGCGACGGAGAGGAAGGTGTCCCGCGCGCGGATGGCGTCCTGCGCCTCCGTGTAGAGCCGGCCGTTGTCCAGCGACGCGGCCGCGCGCCGGGCCAGGTCCTCCGCGAGCCGCACGTCCGCCTGCGTGTACCGCCGCGCGGACTCGGTGTTCACCAGCGAGAGCGCCCCGAGCACCCTGCCGCGGCTGATCAACGGCACGGAGATGTACGAGCGGACGCTCAGCTCCCGCGTGGCCTGGAGCCGCTCCGCGTCATGCGCGAGCGCCTGCTCGAGGAGCTCGGGCGACACCTCCGGGGTGAACTCGGTGACGCCGTCGCGCAGCACCCTGCCGATGCCGGCCGCGTCGTCCATGCGGATGGGGTAGCGGGCGTGGAAGGCGTGGGTGCGCTCCACCATGCTCTGCCGGACGTGGGCCACCGCCACGCGCCGCACCTGCCCGTCGGGCCCGGGCACGTCCACGGCGCACCCATCCGCCAGGGTGGGGATGGCGAGGTGGGCCATGCGCTCGAGAATCTGGTCCTGCTCCAGCGACGACGCCAGCACGGCGCTGGCCTGCGCCAGGAAGGCCGCGTGGCGCTGGGCGCGGCGCGTCTCGTCATAGAGGCCCCGGAGCGTCGCCTCCTGCTTCTTCTCGGCGGTGATTTCCCGGGAGAAGACGTAGATGCGGCCGTGGCCCCGGAAGAGCCGCTTCACGAACCAGCGCTCCCGCACCACGAAGTGGCACTCGAACTCCTCCGAGACGCCCGTCTCCAGCACCCGGCGGAAGCGCTCCTGGACCGAGCCCACCAGCGTGTCCGGGAACAGCTCCCACAGCACACAGCCCAGCACGTCCGCCCTCGGCCTGCCGAAGGCCCGCTCCATGGCCGGGTTGACGTAGAGGCACACCGCGTCCGGCGCACAGACGGCGACGCTCTCCGGCAGCTGGTCGAGGAGGACGGTGTCGATGCCCGCCAGGTCCGGCCCACGGGGGTCGGCACTGGCAAAGCCCTGTCCGGTCAAGGGTTGTTCCACGCGGTCGAGGAGGGTGCGGGCCACGGAAGTCGTTTCCAACGCTTAACATTTCCCTCCCATGCGCCCCACTCCAGCCAGCCGGGCGACTGCTCGACACCCAACACTCAGGCGCGAGGCCGGGCGGAGGGGCGAGCGGGCGGGCGCCCGGGCTCCGGCAGGCAGGCGGCGGACGCCGGGGGTGCGAGCCGGACGCGGCACCCGCGCCAGGCCCCGGCCCGGGAGGGGGCCCCGCCGCCGTGGAGAAGCTCAGGGCTGCTGCTGGCCCTGGCGCCAGGCCTCGCGGCGCTGTGCCTGCTCCTCCCGGCGGGTCAGCGCCTCCTGCTCCTGGCGCGGCAGCTCCGACAGCTTGGTGCGGTGCATGTCGAGGCTCAGCTCGTACAGGCCCCGCTCCTGCTCGGGGAGCTGGTCCCCGTAGTCCGCCAGCACCGTGCTCGCGAACACCATGAGGTCCTCCGACACCTGGCGCCGGTGCGCGTAGTACTGGCGGACTTCCTCCTCGGTGGCCATGCCCGACAGCACCTTGCCGTAGAGGTCATTCCAGCGCCGCGTGTCCTCGTCGCGCCGCTTCAGCACCTCCGGGTCCTGCGTGGGCGCGCCCAGGGACCAGTAGAGGTTGTCCGGCAGCTTCGCGCGCAGCGCCGTGAGGTCCACGGGGTGCAATTGGGGCGCCTCGTCGTCCGGAGAGGACGGCGGCTGCGGCAGGAGGCCCGTGCCGCTGCTCCCCACCCCGGGGGTGGGCGCGGCGGGAGTGGGCGGGGGCGCACCGGCCGGGAGGGCCGCCACCGGGGCCGCGGGCGCGGCGGTGGGGGCGGGCGAGAGTGGGGCCGACGGCTCCGGGTTCCGGAAGAGCACGGCGAGGAGGACGGCAAGTCCCACGAGGACTCCCGTCGCGACAACCCACGGGAGGCCCTTCCACCGAGCGTTCGCAGCCATGCCGTTCCGAATATCGCGCGTCGCGCGCGCCTGGCAACCCGGCTTCTTGCCGCGACGCCCGGCGACTCAGGCGTGGCTGCGCTTGCCGCAATGCATCACAAACCGGCGCCCCCCATGAAACATGAACTCGGCACAAAGCCCCTGACACTCTTGCAATTGCATTGTATAGACAGGGATTCCCACCAAACCCGGAGGTTCCTGAATGAAGCGCCTACTCCTGGCCTGTCTCATGGCCGCAGCGCTGGTACCTGGCATGGCTCGCGCGGAGGTCATCGTCTCCTCCATCGTCAGCGTGCTCGTGGACGGAGGTAACAACTACAACTGGCAGAAGGTGGAGCTCCCCGGGACGAAGTGCGGCAACGGCTCCCAGTACAAGTTCTACGTCCACCGCACCGGCTCGCCCAACCTGCTGTTCCTGCTGGAGGGCGGCGGCGCGTGCTGGGACTTCGAGACGTGCAGCGGGCGCGCGGGCGTGCTGGGCGCGGCCAACCCGAACGGCATCAGCGACGACTACATCACCCAGTTCACGGCGAAGTACGTGTCGCCGCTCGTCAACGGCGCCGACCCGGGCCTGCCGGGCCGCAGCCGCAAGGACCTGGCCACCAAGGACTGGAACATCGTCTACATGCCGTACTGCACGGGTGACGTGCACATCGGCAACAACGTGGCGACGTACACGGACACGACGGGGCAGAACCCGCCGCTGACGTGGCACCACTCCGGCTACACCAACACCATGGCGGCGGCCAACTGGACGCGCACCCAGTTCCCCAACGTCCAGAAGTTCCTGATGACGGGCTACAGCGCGGGCGGCACGGCGACGTCGGCCGGCTACTACTTCGTGCGCAAGGCCATCAACCCGGCCCGCGGCTACCTGCTGAATGACTCGGGCCCCATCTTCCTGGCGCCGAACGCCACGTACCGCTCGCGCTCGCTGCACGACAAGATTCGCCAGTCGTGGAACCTGAACTCGGTCTTCTCGCTGCTGCCGGCCACGTTCAACCAGAACGACTTCGGCACCATCAACCGCATGGTGGCGCAGGAGTTCCCGAACGACCAGCTCGCGTACACGGGCTACACGCGCGACTACAACTACTCGCGCTTCTCCTATGACCGCTTCCACACGCCCAACGACGAGGAGTCCGTGCACGGCTACTGGAAGCAGGACCAGGACCGGCTCGTGCAGGAGCTGAACCTCTACAACAACTTCAGCTACTTCATCCCGCACCACCGGGCCATCAACTCCAGCCACTGCAGCACCATCATCACCTTCATCGGTGCGCACGCCTGCCAGAAGATGGAGAAGAAGCGGTACTGGTACGAGTACCTCGAGTTCCCCTTCACCCAGACGTACAAGTGCTACAGCGAGTTCGTCGGCATGGACACGTTCCTCTCGCGGTGGATCAACGAGAACCAGCGCGTCCGCGTCTACGAGCCGACCAACTGGTACAACAACGAGGACCCCGGCATGCAGATTGTCGCGCCCCTCATCAACGGCGCGCTGGGCGGGTAGTCCCCGGTCGCACGACTGAAAGTCCCAGCGGGACGCCAGGCACGGTGCCGGGCGTCCCGCTTCGTCGTTTCAGGGGCTGGCCCTGGCGTTGCCCGTGGCGGGACGGTAGACGGAAGGCCACGCCATGGACAACCTCACCCACGGGCTGCTGGGGCTCGCCCTCGGCGCGCTGCGCAGGCCCGACGCGCCCCCGGGAGGGCGCACCTCGCCCACGGACCGCGCCGTGCTGCTGGGCGCCGTGCTCGCCTCGGAGCTGCCGGACCTGGACACGCTGCTGGCGCGCGGGGACGCGGTGACGGTGGCCCTCCAAGCCCACCGGGGCCTGTCCCACTCGCTCCTCTTCAGCCCGGTGGTGGCGCTCGGCGCCACGCTGGCCGCGTGCGCCGTCTTCCGGGGCGCCAGGCCCCGTCCCGTCCTCGCCGCCAGCCTGGCCTCCGTCCTCGGCGCGCACCTGCTGCCAGACTTGTGGACGGGCTGGGGGACGCGGCTGCTGCTGCCCTTCTCCGACGTCCGCCTCAGTCTCGATTGGACGATGGTGGTGGACCCGTGGGTGACGCTGCCGCTGCTGGCCGGGGCCCTGGTGGCCTGGCGGCGGCGCGCGGCGTGGCGCCGGGCGCTGCTCGTGGGCCTGGCGTGCTCGGTGGCCTACGTGGGGGCACGCGTGGTGTCCTGGGGCGTGCTGACGCGACGGGTGGAGGCCACCTACGCGTCGGCGGTGTCCGTGCGCGTCTTCCCCCTGCCCTTCTCCGTGGGCACCTGGCGGTACGTGGCCACCCTGCCCGGCGGGGTGCTCGCCGCGGGCGAGGTGCCCCTGGCCGGCGCGCCGCGTGAGGCACGCCGCGTGGACGCCTCGGTGGACGCGCTCCCCCAGGAGTTGCGCGAGGTGGGCCCCGTGCGCGAGGCGCTCGCCTGGGCCCGCTTCCCCGTCGTCACGGTGGCCCCCTTCGACGGGGGCCGCGAGGTGCGCATCTCCGACCTGCGCTACCACCTGCGTGGCGAGCCCACGCTGGGCTTCGTCATCCGCCTGGACGCGGGCAACCGTGTCACGGAGGCACGGCTGGAGCGCGGGGGCAGCGCGAGCGAGCTGCTGCGCCGGTGGCGGGGCGGCTCGGCCGGGCCCACCCGCGAGGACGGCGGGGACGCGGGAGCCAGCGGCGTCCCCTGAGGGCGGTGGAGTCCCCATGGGCCATGGCATCCTGCGCGCCATGTCCGCGCCCCTGCTCATCGTCCCCGGCTACAGCAACTCGGGCCCCCGCCACTGGCAGAGCCACTGGGAGCGGCTCCTGCCCGGCGCCCTGCGCGTCCGGATGCCCGACTGGGACGCTCCGGAGCTGGAGGCGTGGGTGGCCTCGCTCGACGCGGCCATCGCCGCGTGCGGGGAGCCCCCCGTGCTGGTGACGCACTCGCTGGGCGGGACGACGGCGGCGCACTGGGCGGCACGGCACCGCCGGCCCGTGCGCGGCGCGCTCCTCGTGGCGCCTCCGGACCTGGAGCACCCGGACGTGCCCGCGCCCATCCTCGGCTTCGCGCCCACGCCGCGCCAGCGCCTTCCCTTCCCCTCCATCCTCGTGGCCTCGCGGGATGACCCGTACGCCACCTTCGAGCGCAGCGAGGCCCTGGCACGAGACTGGGGCAGCCGGCTGGAGGACGCGGGCCCCGCGGGCCACATCAACTCCGACTCCGGCCTGGGCGACTGGCCCCGGGGACAGGCCCTGTTGGACTCGCTGCTCCAGCCCTCCGGGAGCTGGAAATGACACGGCCCCGGGAGAGGAGTCGCTCCTCCCACCGGGGCCATGACGACAGACGCGACTTCGCTCAGGTCAGCCCGGCCAGCGGACCGGTGTAGTCCGGGTGGCCGAAGGTATTCACATTCACCCCGAAGGCCTGGGCGATGGAGACCAGCAGCTTGTTGTGGGCGATGGCCCCCGGCAGCGGAGTGCCCGGGCCAGTCCAGCCGGAGAGCGGGTTGGAGCCCGCCGGGCGCGCGTGGAGGAAGCGCCCCATGCGGAACCTGCCGCCCGCGCCACCGGCCAGCACCGTGGGGACGCGCACATTCATGTGGCCCGCGGCGTCGCCCAACTCGTTGCCCCAGAGGATGAGCGTGTTGTCCAGCGCGGTGCCGCTGCCCTCCTGCACCGAGGCCAGCTGCGTCATGAGGTACGCCACCTGCTCGGCGTACCAGCGCTGCACCGTCACCATCTTCGTGCGGATCTGCGTGCGCAGCGGCTCGGTGGTGACGTCCAGTCGGTGCGCCAGGTCGTTGTGCACGTCCTCGTTGATCTGCAGCCACGGCATGGACGGGCCCGGAATGGTCAGCGTCACCACCCGCGTCAAGTCACACGCGAAGGCACGGACGATGAGGTCCAGGTGCAGCCGTGTCAGCTCGGGCATGCGGTTGAGGTTGCCCAGCTGGTCCAGGCCATAGGCCGGCGGCACCACGCCACCCGCGCAGGCGGACTCGGAGGGCACCGGCGTGGGCGTGGGGTTGGGCGAGGTGCTCAGCGAGCCGATGCGCCGCTCGATGTCCGCGAGCGCCGCCAGGTGCGACTCCAGCTTCTGGCGCTCATCGGCCGCGAGCCTGTCGCGAAGGCGGTTGGCGTCCTTGACGAGGAAGTTGAGCAGGCTCCTGCGACGGGCGATGGCCTTGTCGGCCTCGGCCGGGTCCGCGGCGGGCGGGGGCGCGTTGCCGAAGAGGCGCTGGTAGACGGCGGCCGGGTCCCGCTCGAAGGGCACGCGGGAGCCGTTCCCCGTGAAGCTGATGCTGTTGTAGACGTGCTGGCCACCGAACTGCTCCCACGCGTTGAGCTGGAGGGAGCGGAACCGCGTGGTGCCGCCAATGGCGTTGCCCAGCACCTGGTCCAGCGAGGCGCTGTCCGGCAGGTCGTCACCGCTGGAGGTGTTGACCTTGCTGCCGGTGAGGAAGGTGACGGGCGCGCCCTCGTGGCCTGTCAGGCCGTGCTCGTACAGCACCCGGTAGTCGATGCCGTTGAGCACCAGCAGCTTGGAGCGGTGCGGCTGGAGCGGGAGCAGCATGGAGTTGGGGAAGTCGAGCGTGAAGTCCGTCTCGCCACCCTGCGGGTTCCAGAACTCCGGAAGGCACCCGTGGGGCGTGAAGATGGCGATGAAGCGCAGCGGGGGCGCGGTGGTCTGCGCGTGCGCGTCGGAGGTGCCGAGCAGGTTGGCCAGCGGGAGCGCCGCGGCCGAGCCACCCATCAGCTGAAGCAGGTTTCGTCGGGAGAGTTGGCGGAGCATGGTCGCGACTCAGGGAGAGAGGGTACGCCGGTGGGTGAAGTAGGGGGAGCGCACGAGGCTGACGAGCGCGTCTCCCAGCTGGAGCCTCGGGTTCGCCTTGAAGGCGGTCCGCATCTCGGTGAGCAGCTGCTCGTCGACGGTGTCCTCTTCACGTCCCATGGCGTAGCGGAAGATCTGGAGGGGCACGCAGTTGGCCACGTCCTCGCTGCTGGCGAGGAAGCGGGCCAGGTCGCCGCCTCCGGTGAAGGTGAAGGTGCCGGCGGAGTGCTCCACCGCGCCGCTGGCGTCGACGGCGAGGCCGTTCTCCGTCGTGCGGTGCTTGCCCAGGCCGTCGAAGTTCTCGAAGCCGAAGCCGATGGGGTCCAGCGTGCGGTGGCAGCCGGCGCAGGCGGGGTTGTTGGTGTGGGCCGCGAAGCGCGCGCGGGTGGTGGCGTCCGGCGCGGGCGCGGGGGGGATGATGACGACGGTGGCCGGCGGAGGCGGCACCTCGCGGCACAGCAGGCGGGTGAGGACGAACTTGCCGCGGCGGATGGGCGAGCTGGAGTCGAAGAGCGCGTACGTGGCCAGCACGCTGGCCTGGGTGAGGATGCCCGCGCGCTCGGGCGGCAGCGGCACCTTGCCCAGCGCTCCGTTGGGCGTGGTCGTCGTCCCGTAGAACGCCGACATGCGGCCGTCCGCGAAGGTGTAGTTCGCGCCCAGCAGCTCCTTGACGGAGCCGCCCTCGTTGGCAATCACGTGGTCGATGAAGGCCCGCGTCTCGCCCTGGCTGGAGTCCTTGAAGGCCGCGCTGAAGTTGGGGAAGACCTGGTTGTTCTTGTTGAGGTTGGCCAGGCCGGTGAGGCCGAGCCACTCGCGGATGAAGTGGTGGAGGCGCTTCTGGGCGGCCGGAGTGGCCAGCAGCCGGCGCGCATGCGCCTCGCGCTGGTCCGCCGTCTTGAGCTCACCGGCCACCGCGGCGGCGAGCAGCTCGGCGTCCGGAGGGCCAGCGGTGATGGCGAAGGACAGCGCCGAGGCGACCTCGTGCTGCGTCAGCCGCACCACCTGGTTGGCGCCCTCACCAGGCTCACCCAGCTCCGTGCGGTACATGAAGGAGGCGGAGGAGAAGATGCCGTGGAGGAAGATGCGCTGCGCGGTCTGCGGGTCCGCGGTGGTCCGGGCCTCGCGCCAGAAGGCGAGCAGCTCCGCGCGGTCCTCCGCCGTGAGCGGCCGGCGGAAGGCGCGGCTGGCCGTGTCGAGCAGGATGTCCGTCGTGCACGTCTCCTCGTTCGGGCCGGCCGGGCACTGATTGCCGATGGCCAGCTTGCGCTTGACGACCTCGGCCGCGTTGAGCGCGGCGTTGTCCAGCTGGTCCGCCAGCAGCGACGTCACCTGGAGCCGGTCGTGCGTGCTGAAGCCAAGGATGGTGTCCTCGGGCGCGAGGCCCTGGCCCAGTGTCAGCTGAGCATCGCCGAAGATGGCACTGAGGCTGTTGTCGTACTCCACCCGGGTCAGTCGCCGCACGCGCGCCGGTGAGGCATCCGAGACTTCCGGAGGCTCCTTCGCGGTGATGTCGCCGGAGCAGGATGCGGCCAGCAGCAGGGCCGCGGGAACGCAGAAACGAACGATTCGCATACGAAAGGCACCCTCGTACCAGCGACTCCCGGAAAAACCCCCTCTGGAGCGCCAGCGCATTGACAACTGTAACCGCTCACCCTGTCGAGGTCGGTGAGGTTTTCATGAACGCGAGCGATGGCCTCGCGCTTTGCAGCCACACTGACGCATTTCATCCTCGCGGACAGGCAACGAGAGACTTTGTTCCAAGAGTCCTTGGATTGCAGTTCTCCCAAACCCCACAGCCACCCACGTCCACCCCAAGTGGAAGCAGGAGAGCCACCTGCGCACCGCACCGATGCGCGAGAAGGTACCACCCGACTCCGCGCGGCCGGATTCACGCGATGTGCCTCTCGGGCGCACGTGACGTGCAGGCGCAGGCTCCCGGCTCGTGGGGCAGGGAGGCGAGCACGCACGGGGATTCGAGGCCTTCCGCCGGAGCGCGCGCCAAGAGCGCTCGCGTCAGAGGGCGCGGTGTTCCACGCCGTGAGGGCCGGCCACCACGAGGTCCGTCGTCAGGCCGAGGAAGAGGCCATGGCCCACCACGCCCGCGCGCAAGCCCAGGCGCACGGCCAGCGCCTCCGGCGCTTCAATGGGGCCGAAGCCACAGTCGAGCACGAGGTTCCCCTGGTCCGTGAGGAAGGGCTCGCCCGCCGCGTCCCGCCGCGGGGTGACGCGCGCGCCGAGCGACTCCAGGAAGAGCGCCTGCGAGCGCCAGCCGAAGGGAAGGACTTCCACCGGCAGCGCCCAGCGGGTGCCGAGCCGTGGCGACAGCTTGGCCGAGTCCACCACGATGACCACGCGCCGGCTGGCCTGCGCGACGACCTTCTCGCGCAGCAGCGCGCCTCCCCCACCCTTGATGAGCGACAGGTCCGGAGCCACCTCGTCCGCGCCGTCCACCGTGACGTCCAGCACGGGGTGCTCCTCCAGCGTGGTGAGGGGCACTCCCAGCTCCCGTGCCAGAGCCTCCGTCTGGCGTGACGTGGGCACGCCCCGCACGTCCGTGAGCCGCCCCAACGCGCGCAGCTCCGCCAGCCGCTGGACGGCGAAGGCGGCGGTGCTGCCCGTGCCCAGCCCCACCACCATGCCGTCGCGGAAGAACGCATCCACCGCCCACGCGGCGGCCTCGCGCTTGTAACGGGCGGTGTCGCCGGCTTCGGAGGGGGCCATGTCGCTCAAGCTACACCTCGGCGCGAAGGCAGGCTTGCCGTGAGGACGGGTCGGGCGGAGGGCCCGGCAACCGGCTGGAACCCCTGCGGGCGTGCGAGGTTTCACCCGCCGGGCCTGGCAGCGCGACAGGGCCGGGAAGCCAAGCCGGAGGCCACCCTGAGAGCCTTGCAAGTGGATTGCGATACGGGGCGCCTGGAACCGGAAGCCGCGGGGCGACATGACCGCCCGGGCACCGCCATTTCCGAGCCCCGATTCGTGGCGCGGAGCGAGAGCTCCGTGTCACCCCAGGGCCGCGCACAGCAGCGCGGCCCCGGGCGGGACAACCGACTACAGGTTGAAGGTGCCGCGAACGCCCAGGATGATGAGGCCGTACGGGCCGTCATCCACGGCGGGCACGCCCGACGTGGCGGTGGTGCCACCGAGCTGGGCAGGCAGGGTCACCGTCTGGGTGCCGGCGCGCACGGTGTTGCGGGCGTAGGTGCCGGTGAGGTACGGGCCGAAGGACAGGGAGTTGCTCAGCCGCCACTTGCCGCCGACGGTGGCATTCACGTACTCCGGGCCGCGGAACGTGCTCTCGATGTCCACGTCCGCGTTGAGGCCGGGGACAGGCGTGGGGGACTGGCCCTCGACTTTGCTCGTCAGGGTGACGAAGCCGAAGCCGATGCCCACGAAGGGGTCGAACGAGGCCTCGGGCGAGAAGTGGTACTGCACCTGGGGACCGACGCGAATCGAGCTGGTGGTGCAGTCGAAGCCCTCGGGGCAGGAGTAGGGGTTGGTCTTGGTCAGGATGTGCGTGTACTGACCGAAGGCCCCGATGAACCAGTTGGGGCTGGCGCGGTAACCGGCCTCCAACAGGAACGCGACACCGCCGTTGGCGCCGTCGCTGAGCTTCACATCGCCCACCGTGCCGTCGGCCCTCGGGCCATTCTTGTAGACGTAGCCGGCGCCGGCCTGGAAGCCGAGCCCCACGGTGAACTCCAGCCCACTCCTGACGCTGGAGCTCGTCGCCTCTTGCGCCATGGCAGCCGAGGACACAAGCGTGGTCACTACCGCAAGGGCTCTATACAGCCTTCCCGTCATATAACCCCTCCCTACAAGTGAGCTTTCACTCTATGACGGCCCGCACCACGCATGTAAGGCGCGCTGCGTCGAGAACGTGCGCGGTCGCTCCCGACCTGGGAACTCACGAAGTCCCGGGCCGCCCCAAAGGGTGGTGCACCAAGCAATGCCTCCCGCAGTCAGGGGATTAGACAATGTTCCCATGAACGTCACCCTGGAGCAGGCCCGTGCCCTGGACGCCCTCGCCCGCCATGGCACCTTCGCGGCCGCGGCGGAGGCCCTGCACAAGGGACACACCGCGGTGCTGTACGCGCTGCGCACGCTGGAGGAGCAGACGGAGCTGACGCTGTTGGATCGGCGCGGCTACCGCACGCGGCTGACGCCCGCGGGCGAGCGCGTGCTGGAGCACTGCCGCAAGCTGCTGGCCGCGGAGCGGGAGCTGGAGGCCGCGTGCGCGGAGATTCGCACCGGCTGGGAGCCCACGCTGCGCATCGTCTTCGACGGCGTCTTCCCCGCCGTGCCGTTGCTGCGGGTGGTGAAGGAGCTGCGCGCGGAAGGGGCCAGCACGCGCTTCCACGTGTCCGCGGAGTTCCTCGCTGGCGTGGAGGCAGCCTTCGTGCGCGATGAGGCGGACCTGATGGTGTCCGTGCTGCCACCCACGATTCCAGGCCTGCGCACCTACCGGCTGCCGGAGCTGAAGACGGTGCTGGTGGCCCACCGCGGGCACCCGCTGGCGCGGCGGCGCGGGCCCCTGAAGGACGAGGAGCTGGCCGAGCACCTCCTGCTCACCGTGCGCGGCTCGGACCCCCGGCTGCAGCTCAGCACCGTCTCACTGGAGAGCCGCTCCTCGGTGCTCCTCAACGACTTCGCCGCGAAGAAGGCCGCCATCCTCGAGGGGCTGGGCTTCGGATGGCTGCCGGAGCACCTGGCCACCCGCGAGCTGCGGCGGGGAGAACTCAAGGCGCTGAAGGTGGCCCGGGGCGCCACGCACTCGCTCCAGCCGCAGCTCCACCACCGCGCCACCGTGAAGCCGGGCCGCGCCGCCCGCCGCGTGGTGCAGGCCCTCACGGGGGCGAAGCAGGAAGAGTGAGGGCCGGACTCGCGGGCCCGACGGGCGCTACTGCGCGGCGGTGTTGCAATCGCCCGTGACGTTGGACGCTGGCTGCCCGTTCACCGTGTTCCCCGTGAAGACGTTGTCGGCGGCCACCACCAGCTCCACGTCACCACTGCCCCGGTTGCAGACGATGACGCCACCGGCGCCGCCCCGGTTGTTCACGAAGCGGTTGCCTCGCATGGTGACAGTCCTCGTGCCCACGTCCTCCAGGTAGATGGCCGCCCCGGGGCCCATGGCCACGAAGTTGCCCTCGAAGAAGTTGTCCTCCAGGAGGTCGTTGTCCGGCTGGAAGTAGTGAATCGCGCCCCCGCCGCCCAGGTCGGAGATGTTCTGCGCGTTGGGCCACGTGAGCAGGGGCCGGGGCTCGAGCGCCGTCGTCACGAAGCCACCGAAGGCCTCCACTCCGTTGTCTCGGAAGGTGTTGCCCCGCACCACCGAGTTGCGGCCGTGGGTGATGCACACGGCCCCGCCACCGGACATGGACGAGGTGCCGGGCTGCGCGAAGCGGTCAATCTCGTGGATGCGGTTGTCCTCGAAGACGGTGTCCTCCACGCGCGAGCCGTCGGTGAACATCAGGTCGAGCGCGGCGCAGTGCGCGGACGCGACGTTGTCGCGGAACACCGAGTGGGCAATCGTCACCGGCCCCGGGTAGTAGGCCCACAGCGCGCCACGCGTCCAGTCACGGGCGCCGTTGTACTCGTTCTTGCGCACCTTCTCGAAGACCATGTGCTCGAAGGTCGGGTGGCCATCCCCCACGGAGTTCTGTCCATAGAAGTTCACCCCCCACCAGCCGTGCGGATTGGTGGACGTGAGGAGCACCGGCTTCGCCGCGGTGCCCTGGACGTGGATGGCACCGTAGGCGCGCACCTCCACCCGTCCCTTCTGGTGGTTCATCACACTGTCGGGCGAACTGGAGTCCACATCCGCCTCCGTCACCTCCGGCCGGCCGCGAAAATCGAGGATGACGCCCGGCCCCACCGTGAGGACCTGTCCCTTCGGAATGGTGACGACGCCGTTCGCGTCCCCCACGACGCGGTAGGGCGAGCCCGCCTCCGTGAGCCGCCCCGACAGCGTGCCGGTGACAACGGTGCCTCCATCCTCCGGCACCGGGATGACGGGCCCCGCGTCCGCGCCCGTTCCCGCGTCCTGCCCTCCATCCGTCGCCGGGGCGGTGGAGCCCGCGTCGTCGCCTCCGTCCGGCGAAGGAGTGGAGCCCGCATCTCCGCTTCCCTCCGAAGTGCCAGCATCCCCAGGGGCGTCCGTGGGCTTCGGGTCCGGACTGGAGGAACAGGCGGCGACGAGCAGGCCCAGCGTCAGGGCCAGGAGGGTCTGCTTCCAGAGGAGAAGAACCGGGGTGGGCATGGCCCACCGCGTTAACACGGTGGCCGGGGCCCGCCAACCGGGGCACGGATGGCGCCCAACCGACTGGGGTGGAGCCGCACCAGGCCGCCACGACGCCCTGGGTTCGGAACGCACGCCTTGTTAGAAGCGCGCCCATGCCGAACGACGTCCTGGTGCTGGCCTACGCCGGCTGTAGCACCTGCAAGAAGGCGCAGAAGTGGCTGGAGGAGCAGGGTGTGGCGTACCAGGTGCGTCCCATCGTCGAGACGCCGCCCACGGTGGCCGAGCTGGGGCAGTGGATTCCCCGCAGCGGGGTGTCCGTCCGCAAGTGGCTCAACACCAGTGGCCAGAGCTACCGCGCGCTTGGCAAGGCGAAGGTGGACGCCGCGTCCGACGCGGAGCTGGTGTCCTGGTTGGCCGCCGACGGGAAGCTCATCAAGCGTCCCGTGCTCGTCACCGGGAGCACCGTCCTCGTCGGCTTCCAGCCGGACGCCTACGCGCGCGTCTTCGCCTCGCGCCGCTGAGGGCATGCCCCGGGAGCGAGCGACGGGGCAGGCGCCCGTCCCGCCGTCCCTCGCGGATTGGGGCGTGGAGTGAAGACTCCTTTCCTACCATGGAGACCGGCGCGCGACGTCCGCTCGGAGAGATACTCCTGGAACTGGGAGTGCTCAACCGCGCCCAGCTCCGAGTGGGACTGGTACATCATCATGAGACCCAGGTCCCGCTGGGACGCGCGCTGGTGCGCGAGGGCGTCTGCTCCGAGGCCGACGTCCTCCGGGGCCTGGCCGCGCAGCTGGGCGTGGAGGCCGTGGACCTGCGCGAGCTGCCCGAGCGTGCCGTGGCCTCGCTGATTCCCGCCCGCGTGGCGCGCCAGTACCGCGCCGTGCCGCTCCGCGTGGAGCTGCTCCAGTTGGAGCAGGGGGAGCGCGAGGTGCTCCACATCGCCCTGCCCGCCCCTGTCTCCCTGGAAGCGGTGGACGCCGTGCGGGCGGTGACTGGCAAGCCCCGCGTCGAGGCACATGTCGCGTCGGACCCCGCGCTGACCCGCGCGCTGGCCGCGCTGTACGGCATCGAAGAGCCCGCCGAGCCTCCCGCGGTCCCCAGCCCATCCCCTGGAGGCCCCCTGCTGCTCTACGGCTGGCCCCCCGTCACCGCCGTCCTCATCTCCCGGCAGCTCGCCCGGCACGGCATCCCCGCGAAGGTGGCCACCCCACTGGAGGTGCTGCACACCGGACCCGACGACGTCGTGCTCGCGCCCATCCAGGCCATGGAGGGACTGCTGGCCGGGGAAGTCCGCATCGCCGGCTCGCTCATCGTCCATGGCACATCGGACGATGAGGGCTTCGAGCGGGCCCGTCAGCTCGGAGCGCGCGGCTTCCTGGCCAACCCGCGCGACGAGCAGCTCCTCCTGCGCGCCATCCGCCGGCTCCGCCCGGAGGGGAACAGCTCCGACAACCTGCCCGGAGGCCCGGACTCCGCGCCCCACTCGCACTGACGCGCGGACGGCAGCCCACCCGTGCCCCGGGGGAGCACTATCCCGGCGCCAGCCCCAGCACGCCCAGCACCTCCGGATACACCTTGCTGGCGAAGTACCGTCCACCCGCGACGGTGAAGTGGACGCCATCCTCCATGCGCAGCCGCATCGGCTTGCGGAAGCCCTCGACGCGGGCCTGGAGCAGGACGCGGCCCTTCGCATCCGTGAAGTAGGGGCGCGTATCCAGGTGCAGCGCGTCCTGGCGGGCGGTGATGACCTCGCGCTGGAGGCCGCGGATGAGCGTGAGCTTCTGCTCGAAGCGCTTGCGCCCGGTGGCCGGCAGCTCCAGCCAGACAATCTTCCGCCCCGGCGCCGAGAGGACCTTCGCGAAGTCCTCCAGTCGCTGGCGATAGGCCTGCTCCCACTCGGGCCGCCCCCAGTGGATGGGCTTGCCGCCCTTCCCGTCCTTGAGCGACTGCCCGTCATTGCCCCCGAGGATGACCACCACGACGTCGGGCTGGTGGCGCTGCACCTCCTGCTGCCCTACCTCCATCCAGTCGAAGAAGTCGGGGCGGGCCAGCCCGGTGGAGGACTTCGCGCGCCGGGCGGTGCGGATGCGTGGGTGCGCCTCCAGGCGGGCCTGCAGGTACTCACCGAAGCCGGTGGCGATGAGGCTGTCGCCCAGCAGCAGCACCGTGTGCGAGCGCTCCGCCTCGGGGGGAGACGGACGGGCGACAGGCGGAGGGGCCGGCAGCACGGGCGCGGCGCGCACGGCGTCAGGCGGGGAACCGGAGTCCGCCGCGGATGAGGCCAGCACGGGGGCGGAGGTGAGCAGGGGGACGAGGGTGAGCGCGCGAGCGAGGCGGGTCCGCATTGGCGGCCGAACGCTACTGGTGGGACGCGGTCAGGTACATCCCCCTCCCGCGCCCCCCACCCCTTCCCGCCAGGTGAGGCACACCCCGGGTGGGGCGCGCCTTCACGGCACGGAAGGCCAGACGTCCAGGCTCAGGCGGCGCTACCGGCCACCCGCGGATGCCGCGGCCGGGCGGGCTCGGAGACGGGCTCGGCGGGGGCCAGGGCCTCCAGCCAGGGCCGCAGCAACCGGGCACACTCCTCCGGGTGGGTGAAGTAGGGCACGTGGCCCGCGCCGCGCAGCAGGTGCCGGGGTGTCCCGGAAGGGAGCGACGCGGCCAGCCGCTCCAGGGTGGAGGGGGGCACCAGCACGTCGCGGTCCCCCTGGATGCACACGCAGGAGACGGAAAGCCGTCGCAGCTCCGGCGGGGGCGGCTCGTCGCCAATGGCCAGGGCGCGGTGCCACGTCGTGCTCCGCTCCACCTGCGTGGTGGGGACCACCTCGGCGACCCGGGCGAAGGGCACCGGCTTCCACGCCGCGAGCCCCGCCGCCACGATGCCGGGCCGGCCCCACATGGCGATGGGGCCCATCATCCCGATGACGCGTCCACGCACCCCCAGCTGTGAGGGACGGGTGAAGGAGCCCAGGAAGGCCGCCCCCCGCGCCGCGCCGGCCGCCGCCAAATGCGCCGCCACCATGCCGCCGAAGGAGCTGGCCACCACCGCGTCCATGCGCCCGGCGGCCAGCAGCACCTGCCGCGCCAGGGCGCCCGCGCCGCAGGCCGCATGCCCACCCTCCGGGTACTCGACCAGGACAGGGCGGGCCAGGGGAGCGAGCTGCTCGGCGAGCGCGCGGAAGCCAGAGCCCCGTGCTCCCAGCCCGGGCAACAGGAGCACCCGGGGCCCCCTGCCCTGTCCCAACTCGGTGAGCTGCACCTCTCGACGCATGTCATTCCCTCGCGGACGCGGCGAGGAACACCGCGGACGCGCTGCTTCTGCCCGGCTCGCCCGTCAGCATGCTCCTCCGGCGGGCTGACGCAACCGGTTGCCGCTCATGACCTTTGGGGCGGCGGACCGGCCACGCGGTCCAGACCGAGGAAGGCGCGGGTGCGCTCGTGCTGTGGACTGGCGAGCACCCGGTCCGGTGGACCTTCCTCGATGATGCGCCCGCCGTGGAGCACCAACATCCGAGAGGCCAGCTCACGCGCGAAGCGCATCTCGTGTGTCACCGTCACCAGGGTGAGCCCGTCCCCGCGCAGCCGCGCCAGCAGGTCCACCAGCTCCCCCACCCGCTCCGGATCCAACGCACTGGTGGGCTCATCCAGGAGCAACACCTCCGGCTCCATGGCCAGCGCGCGGGCAATGGCCACCCGCTGCTGCTCACCACCGGACAGCTCGGCGGGATAGGCGCCCTCGCGGTGGGACAGGCCCACCTTCGCCAGCAGCGCCCGCCCCTGCTCCGCGGCCTCCTTCCGGCCAAGGCCCTTCACGTGCACGGGGGCCTCCGTCACGTTGCCCAGCGCCGTGCGGTGCGCGAACAGGTGCCATTGCTGGAAGACGAAGCCCACCCGGCGGCGGATGTTCCACAGTCGCGCCCCCTGCGCCCGCGCATCGCCCGGTCCCAGTTCGTCTCCGCCCACCCGCACGGAGCCCCTGTCGAAGGGCTCCAGCCCGTTGAGGCACCGCAGGAACGTGCTCTTGCCCCCACCGGAGGGACCCACCAGCGCCACCACCTCGCCGGGCCCAAAGGCCGCGCTGATGCCGTCCAGCACCGTGCGTCCCTCATAGCGCTTGCACAGGTCCTTCACCTCTATCATCCGCGCTCCAGCCTTGCCTCCAGCCGCCTGGCCAGGCGGGACAGGGGGTAGCTCATCGCCAGGTACAGCAACGCGCACAGCGCGCCGGGCAGCAGCCAGCTGCGAACATCCACCGCCGTAATCGTCATCCGCTTGGTGAGCTCCACCACGGAGATGACCGACACCAGGGAGCTGTCCTTGAGCAGCGCGATGAAGTCGTTGGTGACGCCCGGGAGCGCCACGCGGAAGGCCTGGGGCAGGATGACCCGCCGCAGCGCCAGTCGCAGGGGCATGCCCAGCGACAGGGCCGCCTCGAGCTGCCCGCGCGGCACGGCCAGCACGCCCGCCCGGTACACCTCCGCCTCATAGGCCGCGTAGTTCAACCCCAGCCCGAGCATCGCCGCCGAGAGCGCGTCCAGCCGCAGCACGCCCGCCAGCCCGTAGTAGAGGACATAGAGCTGCAACAGCACCGGCGTCCCCCGGAACAGCTCCACGTAGGCGGTGGCCAGCCGCCCCGCCCAGACGGGCCCGTACAGCCGCACCAGGGCCAGCCCCATCCCCAGCGGAATGGCGAGCGCCATGGCGCCCACCGACACCAGCAATGTCACCAGCGACGCCTGGAGGAACAACACGAGCTGCCCCCAGCCCAGGCGCGTCGTGCGCGTTTCCGACAGCACCTCGCGCGTCTGCGCGTCCGTCCAGTCCACCATGCGCTGCTGCGCCGCGCTGTCGATGCCCCAACGCCGGAAGATGGCGCGCAGCTCGCCCGAGCGGGCGATGCGGACCAGCGCCGCGTCCAGCGCCGCGCGAAGGTCCTCTTCCCCGGGCCGCACCGCAATCGCGTAGTAGCCCTCGCCCACGTCGCCCACCACGCGGAGCCCCGGACGTGGCTGGCCGTAGCGCTGGGCGATGATGTCGTCCATCAGCACGCCATCCACCCGCCCCTGCTCCAGGTCGATGTAGGGCTCCTCCACGCCTTCGTAGGGCACCGCCTGCGCGCCGCTGCGCAGGAGCAACTCCCACGCCTGGGAGTTGGCCAGCGTGCCCACGCGCCTGCCCCGCAGGGACTCCAGGTGGGGAACGCTCGTGTCGTCCCGCCGCGCCAGCAGTCGCAGGTTGAAGACGTAGTAGGGCCGGGTGAAGAGGACACGGCCGGCACGGGCGGGGGTGATTTCAATCCCGTTCAGCGCCACGTCGAAGGAGCCGCGCTCCAGCGAGGGGATGAGGCTGGACCAGTCGTTCTGGACGAACCGTGCGCGGACTCCCAGCTCGCGCGCCAGCGCATCCGCCAGCTCCACCTCGAAGCCACGCATGCGTCCCGGCTCGTCCGGGTCCTCCATGGCATAGGGCTCTCCCCCCTGCGCGTCCGCGCCCCAGCGCAGCACACCCGCGCGCCGCACCCGCTCCAGCCCCGTGGCCTCCTCCACACCACACGACAGGAGGGCGAGCGCCAGGAGCGCCACCACACAGGTCGGGAGGAGGACGGGCCTTCGCGCCCGCGACGGGAGCTCGCGCATGGAATGTGCCGGCCTTCGACATAGGCGAAGCGCCGCCCGGCTTCCAGCCTCCTGCTCCCGGATGGGGAGTCACGACGGTCAGCGGGCCGCAGCCGGGGTGCGCCGAAGCCACTCGGCGCGGATGCGGAGCGCGCGACACAGGGCAACGAGGGTGGAGACGGTGGGAAGCAGCTTTCCGCGCTCCATGCGCACGTAGGCCTCGGGCGGGAGGCAGGCCGCCTCCGCCACCTGGGCCGTGGTCAGCCCGGCACGCAGCCGCGCGGTGCGCAGCCCACTCCCGACCTGAATCACCACTGCTTCATCCATGGGCACCATCCGGTTGAGCCTGGGTGACTGTACCTCAGAGGTTCTATAGACAATAGACCTCCGGGCCGAAGCCCCACTGCCGCTCCGGACCGCAGTGGGCCTGCATTTCACCGTGCAGGCCCGGCCGGGGGCAGGTGCCCCCGAGGCTTCATCCGCCCGTCATGCGGCGCAAGAAGCCCCCCAGCCCCTGCGACTTGTTACGCGGCCCGTTCTGGCCTTGCACCGCCGCCACCCCGGGAGTGGGAGTGGTTCCATTGGACGTCGGGGCCTTCATCGCCGGGAAGGCCGGAGACGTCATGGCAGGCTGCTGCACCACGGGCGTGGGGCGGACGGCGACATTGTCGTTGTACGCCGGGCCCCGCGGCTGCTCGACCGCGGTCGCGGGAACGGCTGGACTGTCATTGTGGGCCGTGCCCTGCGTCGGCGCGGTGGTGGCGACCTGCGCCACCAGGGGTGGCAGGACGGCGGAGGGGCCGTCTTGCGCGGAGTCCCGCAGCGGAGAGAGCGGCACGACGGGGCTGTCTCGGGTGTCCGCCTCCTTGAACCGTGCCTCCGTGGAGGGCGGGGCGGCAGTGGGGCCATCGTCGTGGGCCACCTCCTTCGGCTGAGCCACCGGAGCGAGAGGAGTACGCGCGGAGACGGGCGCCTGCGCAGCCGGGGCAAGGTGGAGCTCGGAGGTGTCCCGGTGCGAGGAGCCCTGCGCCCGCGTGTCACGCGAGGTGGACTCCTCCGCCAGGGCCGCGACGAGCCGCCGCATCTCCTTCTCGGGGATGTTCCGCAGGCTGATGTACAGCTCCCCCATGTGGCTTCGCGCGTCCACGCGGATGCTGAGCTTCTCGGTGAAGTGGCGCTGCAGACTGTCCCGGTAGCGCTGGACGCGGGCCGCGTCTTCTTCCGGCAGCGGAACCTGGGGCGCCCGCTTGTGATTCACCGCCCCCTGCAGCTCGTCCACGGTGCATTCAGAGAATGGCTTCGTCAGCAGCGCGCCGTCCTCCTGCGACACCGCGACGGGGGTGGCACCGGGCTCGTCGTGGTCCAGCGTGAGGCCCGCCAGCTTCGCGTACGTGAGCAACGTGTAGAGGTTGCTCATCCCGTACTTCAGGGCAATCGCCTCGGGGAAGGTGCGCGCCACGGCGCCATTCCGGCTCAGCACCGACTGCCCGAGCACCTTCACCTTCTGCTGGAAGAAGTCCCGGGCGTCCTTGAAGCCGTCCTTCTGCGCCAGCTCGCTGTCCACGACGTAGTTGTAGAGCCGCCCGATCTGATAGGCGCTGCGATGGCCCTGCTCGACGAGCTTCAAGATGCGCTTGTGGACCTGGTCCAACGAAAGCTCGAGAGCGGACGAGGGGGTGCTGTTGTTGTCGGTTTCCATGGGTGCCTGTTCGGTTGTGCCGCGTGATTGCGACACGCCCGGCAAGAGCAGCCAGCGAGCCAACGACGTGCCCATGTGGTTACGCCTACTTGCGTGACACCTGCGAGGCTCGACCATCCGGAGGCTGGTCGCACCGTCTCGCGCGCTGGACGGCACGCAGTCACGCAGCTTCCACTTGAGTGGAAGCTGCAGCCGCCTGGAGTCACTTCCACTTGAGTGGAAGCAGCCGGAGCCCTTGAGTCACTTCCACTCGAGTGGAAGCAGCCGACACCCGCGGTGCTCACTTCCACTTGAGTGGAAGCAGCCGACACCCGCAGTGCTGACTTCCACTCGAGTGGAAGCAGCCGGCGCCCTCGAGTCACTTCCACTTGAGTGGAAGCAGGCTCTCACGGCCTGAGACGAACGAGGCGCTCCCCACCCGAAGAGAGACCCCTGACGGAAAGATGCCGGATACGCGTATAGCCGAAGCATCGCCTGCTTCCTTGCCTGCCCTCGCGCGCCATCAACATTCGCCGAGAGAACTCCCACCCTGTCGCAGGTGCGAGAGTGACCCGTCACCTCCACGAAGGACCCAGGGAAATTCGCCGGAGCCTTCGTTACAGTGGCCGCCATAGGAGCCGACGCTGTCATGGAAGCATTCAAGCTACTGGTGGTGGACGACGAACCGCAGGTGGCGCATGCGCTGCGCCGGTTGTTTCGCAGAGAAGGCTTCGAGGTCCAGGTGGCCTTCAGCGGCAGCGAAGCCCTGGAGCAGCTCAAGGAGTTCAGTCCGGACATCATCCTGACGGACTTCCGGATGCCGGGGATGACCGGCAGCGAGTTGCTCCAGCGCGTCAAGCGCAGTCACCCGCTGGCGCTGCGCCTCATCATCTCCGGCTACGCGGACTTCAAGTCGGTGGTGGCCTCGGTGAATGAGGGGGAGATCTGCCGCTTCATCAGCAAGCCGTGGGACGACGCGGAGCTGGTGTCGTATCTCCGGTCCCTGCTGCGACAGCGTGAGACGATGGCGCAGTTGTATGCCCCCTTCCGCACGGCCCGGCCGGGCGTGAGCGCGGAGGTGGGCATGTCCGACGCGTCCATGGTGCTGAAGGTGCAGATGGCGGAGCCCGCCTTCCCGGCGGAACAGGCCCTCTCCATCATCGAGCGCTTCGCTGGTGTGCTGGCGGAGGACAGCATGAAGGTGGTGGGCGGTCTGCTGGAGCGCTACGGCGGGCGGCTGTCCTTCGTCGCCGAGGTGGGTGGCCCCCAGCGGTTGCGCCTGGAGCTGCCAGTACGCGCGGAAGAGCTGACCCCCTCCGAGCGCCCCGGAGTTGGCAACGCATGAAACGGCGTCAGTCTCTGACGCCCGCGGACCCGGAGGCCGACGCAGCGTGGGTGAACACCCGCCTCAAGAATGTCACGCTGCTCGCCTGCATCCTCATCCACCTGCTGCTCGTCTACAGCATCTGGGGGCAGTGGGAGCGCATCGCCCTGGTGACGGCGGTGTTCGCGGTGGTGACGGGCACCAACCAGGTGCTCGCGAGCCGCTTCTTCTCCCAGCACACGCGGACCGCGGAGTCGTTGCGGTTCGTCATGAACATGGTGGCCAACATCATCTACGGCCTGGCGAGCGACTGGGCCCTGCCCATGTGGCTGTACCTGCCCCTCAACGCCCTGTGGGTGGACCGCTTCGTGGACCCGGGTGCCCGCCCGCGCCTGGGGTGGATGCTGGCCCTGGTGGGAGGCGTGGCCCTGGCGGACGGGTGCCCTCCCCTCGTGCCCGCGTGCTTCGTGCTGCTCTCGCTGCTCGTCTATTTCATCTCCGAGGGCCGCGTCTTCCTCACCCACCAGGCGCTGCGCAGCCTGGCGCAGCAGCACGAAAAACTGGCACAGGCCCACAGGCAGCTCGACCTGGCCCACCAGCGGGCCCGCGAGCAGGAGCGGCTCTCCAGCCTGGGCATGCTCGCAGCCGGCGTGGCGCACGAAATCAACAACCCGATGAGCTACGTGAAGAGCAACGTCAACTCGCTCCTGCTGGACCTCCGGGCGTGCAAGGCGCTGCCCGAGGAGCTTCGCGAGTACGTGGATGACGTGCTGCCCGCCACGCTGGATGGCATCCGTCGGGTGACGGCCATCGTCTCGGACCTGCGCCGCTTCGCGCGCGGGGACCCGGAGGCGGTGGTGGAGTACGACCTCAACCAGGAAGTGGCCGTCGCGCTGCGCATCGCCCGCGGACAGTTGGGGCCCCAGTGCGAGGTGATTCTGGAGTTGACGGAACTGCCGCACCTGCTCGGCCATCCGGGACAGGTCGCCCAGGTGGTCGTCAATCTCCTGATGAACGCGGCCCAGGCCATGCCGGGCGGCGGGCGCATCCGCGTGTCCACGCGGATGGAGAACGAGGAGGCCGTGCTGGAAGTGCATGACACCGGCGTGGGCATGACGCCCGAGGTGCGTGCGAAGCTGTTCGAGCCCTTCTTCACCACCAAGCCCACGGGAGAGGGCACCGGCATGGGCCTGGCCGTGGTGCATGGCATCGTCACCGCGCACCGCGGACGCATCCGGGTGGACAGCGCGCCCCAGCAGGGAAGCACCTTCACCATCCACCTGCCGCGCATTCCGCCGCTGGAGCTGGGACTCTCCGACGAGCGCCTGCGCGGCTAAGCTGGGCGCCATGTCGACGCCGCCGCCCGCCTTCTCCAGCCGCTTCGAGCCCCGGTACGTCGAGGACCCGTACCCGCTCTACGCGCGCCTCCGCCAGGAGGCGCCGGTCCAATTCAGCGAGGAGCTCCACCTGTGGGTGGTCTCCCGCTATGAGGACGTGAAGACGGTGCTGCTGAACCCGGGGGACTTCCTGTCCGCCAATGCCTTCCGCAACCCCGTGCCGCCCGCGCCCGAGGTACTGGAGGCGCTGGCGGAAGGCTACCCGCAGGTACCGGCGCTCGTGGACGACGACCCGCCCAACCACACGCGGATGCGCGTCATCGTCACCAAGGCCCTGGCACACCACCGCGTCTCCGCCATGGAGCCGAGGGTGCGCGCCATCGCCTCGGAGCTGGTGGACGCCTTCGCACGCGAGGGCCGGGCGGACCTCGTGGAGGGCCTGGCCTTCCCCCTGCCCGCGCGAGTCATTGGCGCCATTCTCGGGCTGCCCGACTCGGACCTGGAGCGGCTCAAGGCCTGGACGGAGGACCTCGTTACCCTCTCCGCCGGCAACGCGCCCGTTCCCCGGCAGGTGGAATGCGCGCGAGGACTCGTGGCCATCCAGAAGTACCTCGCGGGCCACATCTCGGAGCGACGGCGCGCACCGAAGGATGACCTCATCAGCGCGCTCATCGAGGCTCGCCATGAGGACACGCCCCCGCTGAGCGACGTGGAGCTCATCAGCCTGCTGTCCATGCTGCACTTCGCCGGACACGAGACGACGGCCAACCTGCTCGGCAACCTGCTGGTGATGCTCCTCCGGGAGCCAGAGCGACTGGAGGCGCTGAGACAGGACACGCGCCTCATCCCCTCCGCCATCGAAGAAGCTCTGCGCTTCGACGCCCCCGTGCAGGGCATGATGCGCACCACCCGGAGCGCGGTGACGCTCGGGGGAGTGGCGCTGCCCGAGGGTGCGCGGCTGCTCATCCTCTACGCCTCCGCCAACCGCGACGGCGCCGCCTTCCACGCACCGGACCAGGCCGACCCGCGCCGGCCGGACGTGGGCCGGCACCTGGGCTTCGGCCTGGGCATCCACTACTGCATCGGCGCTCCGCTGGCGCGGATGGAGGTGCGCATCGCCCTGGAGCTGCTGCTGGAGCGACTGCCCGGCCTGCGCCTGGCCCCGGGCAGCCCCGTCCTGTACCTGCCCAACTTCCTGCACCGTGGCCCCCGGCGGCTGCTCGTGGAGTGGGACCCGGCCTGAGCCGGGCCCCGGAAGGCGCCTCAGCGCTCCAGCTCGGCGTCGATGAGCTGGGTGAAGTCCTCCATCGGCCGTGCGCCCATCACCGCCTGGCCGTTGATGAAGAAGCTGGGAGTGCCGGCGATGCCACGCCGCTGCGCCTCCACCACCTCTGCGTCCACGTAGTTGGCCCACGTGGCGCCGTCGAGCGCCTTGCGGAAGCGGACGAGGTCCAGCCCCAGCTCCCGCGCGTACCCTTCCAGCGACTCGCGGTCCAACTCCCGCTGGTTCTTGAAGAGCACGTCGTGCATCTCCCAGAACCGGCCCTGCTCGTGCGCGGCCATGGTGGCGATGGCGGCGAGGCGCGCATGGGAGTGCATGGGCAGCGGCTGGTGACGGAAGACGATGCGAATCCGCTCGCCGTACTTCGCGCGCAGCCCGTCGATGATGGTGGCGCCCTTCGCGCAGAAGGGACACTGGAAGTCCGACCAGACCTCCACCGTCACCCGCGCGTCGGGGGCTCCGAGCGACGGTGCGTCGGCCCGGGGCGTGGCGGCGATGGGGCTGTTCTGGGCGGACACCTGCGCCTTCGGACACCCCTTGTCACAGGCCTTGTCCCCGGCGAAGGCGGGGACGGCGAGCGCGAGCAGGGCACCAGCGGCCATGGCGGTAGAGACCACGAGCTTCATGGAAGGACCTCTTTCGGATGTGTGGGAAGTGGAACGCCGGCTCTCCCGCTCGGGGAGCCAGCGGCGCGGGGCCATTCCGCCCGCACGAGGAGGAGTGACGCGAGCCCGGCGTGAGTTTCAGCGGGCCCGTGTTATCCCTTCCGGCGCATGTCCACCGAGCGCCTCTACTACGCCGACCCCTTCCTCCACCGCTTCACCGCGCGCGTCGTCGCGCATGGCACCTGGAGCGGTGCGCCCTCCGTCGTCCTGGAGCGCACCGCCTTCTATCCGGAGGCCGGTGGGCAGATGGGCGACCGGGGGATGCTCGGCGGCCTGCCCGTGCGGGACGTGCAGGTGGACGACGCCGGCACCGTCCACCACCTGCTGGACGTCCCCGCGGGCGCCGCGCTCCCCATGCCCGGCACCGAGCTGGCGGGCGAGGTGGACCGGGCCCGCCGCCGCGCCAACATGTCGCTGCACACCGGTCAGCACATGCTGTCGCGCGCGCTGGTGGACGTCGCGGGGGCCGCCACCGTGTCCTCACGCCTGGGCGAGACGCTGTGCACCATCGACACGGACCAGGACACCCTGGACGAGCGGCAGGTGGCCGAGGCCGAAGCCCGGGTGAATGACATCATCGATGACGACATCCCCATCCGCGCCTTCTTCCCCACGCCGGAGGAACTGGCCGCGCTGCCGCTGCGCCGCGCCCCCAAGGTGACGGACAACATCCGCGTCATCCAGATTGGCGACTTCGACGTGTCCCCTTGCGGAGGCACGCACTGCACGCGCTCCGGCCAGGTGGGCATGGTGCGGGTGCTGGGCGTGGAGCGCTACAAGGGCAAGGGCCGCGTCCTCTTCTCCGCGGGCCCCCGCGCCCGGCGCGAGCTGTGGGAGGAGGCCGGCACGCTGCGCGCCATGGCCCGGGCCTTCACCTGCGGCGTGGCGGAGGTGCCGGTGGCGGTGGACAAGCTGCGCCGCGAGCTGACCGAGGCCCGCGAGGCGCTCGGCGCCGTGCGCGCACGCCTGGCCGAGCACACCGCCGGGGAGCTCGCCGCCACCCTGGAGGCCTCCGCGGACAAGCGCGTGGTGGCGGTGCTCGACGGCGCCGGGCCCGAGCAGCTGCGCGCCGTGGCCGCGCGCCTCACGGCCCGACCGGAGGCGGTGGTGCTGCTCGCCGGCCGGCTTCCCGAGGGCATGCCCGTCCTCATTGCCCGTGGCGCTGGCTCCACCTTCGGGTGCGGTGCCTTCCTCAAGCGGGCCGCCGAGGCCGCCGGAGGCCGGGGCGGAGGCCGCCCGGAGCACGCCGAGGGACGCCTCCCGCCCGGCACGGACTGGCCCGCCCTCGCGGCCACGCTCCTGGGCTGAGTCCCCTCCCCTCCCCGGGCCGCCCCCGGCCGCGGCACTTCCCACAAGAGGCCGTGACGCGCCGTGCTATACGATTCCACCGAAGAGATTTCCCCGCCCACGTTCTCCCCGTGCGCAGGGGGCGCTCCACGCGTGGAACGACATGAAATGATGGGAGTAGGGGGCGGCGCGACGATGGATGACGTGCAGCACCGCCAGTTCGAGGACTTCGCGCGTGCTCGGCGCCCGGGCCTGTTGAGGGTTGCCCGGAGACTGTGCGCGGGAGGAGGCACCGACCCGGAGGACCTCGTGCAGGAGACGCTGGAGCGCGCGTACCGCCACTTCGACCGGCTGGTGGGGGAGAACGCGGGGGCGGTGAGCGTGTGGCTGAGCACCACGCTGAGCAACCGCTTCCTGGACCACTGCCGCCGGCGGCGCACCGAGGTGCTCGGAGCGCCAGCGCTGCGCGTGGTGCAGGGGGATGCGACGGGCGAGCCGGTGCCCGTGGAACGGTGGGAGCAGGTGACGAGGGACGACTTCCTGCGAGCCATCGACCAGCTTCGTCCGACGCACCTGAGGGATGCGTACCGACTGCATGCCTCGGGGTTGCGCTACCGGGCCATTGCCCAGCAGCTTCGCGCGCCCGAGGGGACGGTGGGCCGGTGGCTCTCCGAAGCCCGTCAGGCCCTGAGGGAGCTGCTGACGCCGGGTGAGACGCCGCGCGAAGGCAGGGCCGGGTCATGAGCGAGCTCTGCGAGAGACTGGAGCGCTTCGTCGACGGGGAGCTGATGCCGGTGGACGCGGAGAACTTCCGCCACCACCTCACCCGCTGCGGCCCCTGCGAGACGCGGATGAAGGAGCTGCTCGCCATGGAGCTGCTCGCCGACGACGCGGTGAACGCCGCCAGCGACGAGCCCGCCCCCTCCATCGTGCACGGGCCCCCCGCCTGGCGCCGCAAGGCGTGGCTGATGGTGGTGCCCCTGGCGCTGGCAGCGGGCCTCGCCACGCTGGTGCTGGTGTCGCGCTCGGACCCACGGCCCGACGCCCACACGCTGTGGCTCGCCCAGGCGCCCACGCGCACGCTGGAGGCGCGGGTGACACTGCCTGGCGCGGACCTGCACAAGCCCTACGAGGTGATGCGCAGCCAGGGCACGACGGCGCAGCCGCTGCCCATGCGTGAAATGGCCCTGCTGGAGAAGGCGGGGGACGACCGCGGACTGGCCATGGCCTTCCTGCTGCGCGGGGACCTGGGGCAGGCCTCGGCCTACCTCGGCAGGCTGCGCGAGTCGCCGGACGTGGACACCGACCAGGCCGTGCTGGCCATGCAGCGGCAGGACTGGCAGACGGCGCTGACGCTGCTGGAGCGCGCGCTGAAGGAACGGCCCCAGCACCCGCAGGCCCTCTGGAACCGCGGGCTGGCGCTGCGGGCCCTCGGCCTGCCGCTCCAGGCGGCGGAGTCCTTCGAGCAGGTGGCGGCGCTGAAGGAGCCGGGCTGGAGCGAGGAGGCCGCCCAGAAGGTCCGCGAGCTGCGAAGCGCGGCGGAGGCGGAGCGCAAGGACTGGAAGGGCGCACGGCAGGACTGCCAGCGCATGGTGGAGGGAGGCGCGCCCCTCTCCGTGGCCCAGGCGGACGCCCTGCCCGGAATGGCGCGGGTCTGCCTGTACAACGCCCTGCGCACCGCGGCGACTCCCGAGCGCGTGGAGGCCCTGCGCCCCCTGGCGGCGAAGCTCGACGAGAAGCAGGGCAGCTCCCACCTGGAGGATGCCGTGCGCCGCACCGCCCGGCAGGACTTCTCCCTCCGCGCGCCCCTGGCCCGGGACTATGTCCGACTCTCTCGCGGCGAGCTGAAGGGCGCCGCGCAGGCGTCCTTCCTCGACAAGGTGCGCAAGGCCCGCCAGGAGGACATTCTCCTCGGAGCCATGACGTACGTCGACGCCCGGGAGCACCTGGACGAATACCGGACGCTGGCGCTGGCCACGAGGGACCCGTGGTTCGCGCTGCTCGCGGAGGAGCGACAGGCGAAGGCGGAGGCGCTGCGGGACGAGCCCTACCACGCCCTGGAGCGACTCGAGGCCGCGGTGCAGTCGTGCAGGGCAGACGCGAAGCAGGGCTACCGCTGCATGCTGATGCAGCGGGAGCTGGGGCTGGTGAGTGTCCGCCTGAACCGTCCCGTCGAAGCCACCGCGCACTTCCTTCGGGCCATGGAGCTGGCCCGGAGCAGCCAGGAGTGGGGCACGCAGCGCAACCTCCTTCAGGACCTGGGGCAGGTGGCCCGGGCGCGGAATGACCTCGTCCTGGCGCGCGCATATATGGAGGAGCTCGTCTCCCAGACGCCCGAGAGCTGCGCCGACTGGGAGTTGGCCCTCACCAACCTCGCCATCGCCCACCACCGTGCCCTGGACTTCGCGGGTGCCCGCCAGCATCTGGACCGGGCCTCGAGCTGCGGCCAGAAGCCCTCCATGGCCCGCATCTCCCTGCTCGCGGAGCTGGCCCGCACGACACAGCACCAGCCCGGGGACACCCAGCAACTGGTCGAAGCGCTGACCTCGCTGCGCGCCTCCGGAAGCCTGGACGCCGGAGACCAGGCCATGCTGAGCCACTTCGAGGGCCGCTACTTCATCGAACAGGACCGCCCGCGGGGACAGCAACTGCTGCGGCAGGTGCTGACCGAGACCGCGAAGCTGCAGGCCTCCGACGTGGGCGCGCGCAAGGCACGCGTCTACAGCTACACCTCCCTCCTCCTCGACGCGGGACGACACGAGGAGCTGGAGCAGGGGCTTGCCCTCTTCGCGGAGGAGCGCGCCCTGCCCGCGCCGGAGCGGTGCGTGCTGGGCGTCACGGTGGATGACGAGCGCACCTTCGTGGTGGCTCGGGACGCCGAGGGGCGCCTGACAGGCCACTATGACGCGGGACGGAAGTCTCCCCTCGAAGGTGTCGAAGGACTGGTGCCCTCGAAAATCGTGGAGGCGCTGCGCGCTTGTCCCAGTGTGCATGTCCTGGCCCGTCCCCCCGTCCAGGGCCGCGCGGGCCTGCTGCCTCCGGAGCTGGCGTGGTCCTACCGCGTCGGACCTCCGTCGGTACCCCGGGCGCCGAAACAGGAGCGCCGGCTGGTCGTCACCGACGTACTGGCTCCCGCCTCACTGCGCCTCCCCGCGCTGCGGGCGTGGAGCACCACCGGTCCGGATGAGGCCTTCACCGTCCTGCGCGGCGCGGCGGCCACGCCCGTCCGCGTGCTGGAGGCCATGCGGGATGCGACGGAGGTGCAGGTCCATGCACATGGAATCATCGACCCCGGCGTGGCGGATGCGTCCGTGCTCGTGCTTTCGCCCACGAGCGACACGGGGCGCTTCGCGCTGACCACCAGGGACCTGCGCGGACAGCGGCTGCGCGGGCGGCCCGTCGTGGTGCTCGCCGCCTGCTACGCCGCGCATACCAGCGCCTATATCCACGAGAATCTCGGGCTGCCGCTCGCCTTCATCGAGTCAGGTGCCCGGGCCGTCCTGGCGGCAACCCAGGAGATTCCCGATGCCGAGGCCTCGGCCTTCTTCGAACTGGTGCTGGCACGCATCCGGTCCGGAGCGCCCGCCGCCGAGGCACTCCGGGACGAACGGCAGGACTGGCTGCGGCGCCACGGAAGCACGTGGGTGCGGCAGGTGCTGCTCTTCGAGTAGTCCCACCCACAGCCAGAGTCATCTCCATGAAGAGAATCCTCCTGCCCTTGTCGTGTCTCGTCGCACTGTCCGGTTGCTGGCGCCACACCCGTGAGCCGGACTGGAATCCCTCGCGAGACATTCCCGCCGGGACGCTCGTCCGTGTCGTCCTGCAGGACGTGAACGAGCCCGGCCGCATCTCCGCCTTCACGGTGGACCCTCGCGCGGGGCGCGTCATCGACCGTCAGGATGGGAAGCGGGTCCAGCGGCAGGAGGCCGGCTCCGTGACGGCGGCCCAGGACGCCCCGTCCAAGCAGACGCTGAACACGGCCGTCCAGGTTCCATGCCCGGAAGTGAGGCCGGACGCGCCCGAGTGCCTCGTGTACGCGTCCGACCCGAAGCATGAGACCACCGGCGACCCCAACCCCGCCAAGGAAAACGACTACGCGGCCCGCCTCGCGCTGACCGAGAAGTTCGTCGTGCAGGTCTCCTTGAACCTCCTCGAGGCAGCGCACGTCACCGGCGTCAACGTGGGCGTGCAGGGCCTCAAGCAGGCGCCCCGGTAGCCCGGCGCGCCGGCTCCGTCCACGGAGGGAGCCCACGGGCCTCCAGCGCCAACAGGTCGCCGGAGGCCCACCCGGGGCTGGAGGGTCCGCTCTCAGCACCCCGGGTGGCAGGTCTGCCCGTCCTCGTGCGCGGGAGCGGCGAGTCCTTCCAGGACGAGCGTCACCGGCCCTTGTGGGTGCAGCACGTGGCGCTCCGTGCGCACCTCGAGGATGAAGGAGACCTTCCGCCGCCAGAGCTGCTTCCCGGAAGGCAGCCGTGGCTCCGCGCCACACCCGGGGCGCGGAGCGAGGGACTCCGGGCGGAGGCCGATGAGCCGCCCCAGGTGGATGAGCCTCGGGTCCTGGGGGATGGCAATCCACCCCTCGGCGTCCGGCAAGGGGAACACCGGCGTCAACATGCAATCCCCTGCCGCCGGGCCCACCTGCTCGCGGAGGTATGCGTACGCCTGGCCTCCGTGGAGGTGTTCCGCCGTCAGCGGTCGGTAGTCCCGGGGGTAGCGGGGCGCGGTGTCGGCCCAGGCCGCGTGGACGAAGCGGAAGCGCACCGGCTCGCCCTGGTACGTCCGCGCGAGGGTGCCCCGGAACTGGACGTCTCCGGACCAGTCCCCTGCCCCGTCCAGCCGGCCCAGCCCGGTCTCTCCCACGTGGGTCCAGAGCGTCATCGTGTCGAGGCGGGGAGGCTCGGCGCACAGCTCCAGGTAGGAGCAGTTCCGGCGATTCTCCCTGTCGCGCTCACGGGCCCGCGAGGGCGGCTCGTCCACCACCCAGGCGTTGCCGGAGCGCACCTTGAAGTAGAGGTCCGGCCCACCGATGAGCTCGTGCGGGAGGATGGAGTCGAAGGGCGGCGGCAGCGTGGGGATGTGGCGGAAGACGTCTCCGGGGAAGAACACCTCGAAGCTGCCGGTGGCATCCGTGGCCGCCTGGCCCAGCGTGCCATCCGGGTCGAAGTCGCGGGCACACGCCGTGACGACGCCCTCCACCAGGGGCCTGGCAAGGGGCGAGCCGTCCGTCACGCGGCCCGCGACCAGCCACAGGTCCAGCGCGCCCAGCAGCGCGCAGTACGCCGGCCGCGGGACGTCCAGGTCCAGCACCCAGGCCAGCCCCTCACGCCGAGGCTGGGCCACGCCGAGCAGCCCCTGGGCCGACTTCCCCGTCGCTGGCGCATAGTCGAGCTTCTCCACCCGCAGCGCGAAGAGCAGCGGGCCGCCTTCGTAGCCCTCCAGGTCCAGGGAGTAGCTTCCATCAGGCTGGACGGTGGCAAGGCCCAGTGCGCCCGGAGGAAGCGCGTCGAGTGCACGCCACCCCAGTCGCGAGCGCCCCGGGCCAGGAGGACGCGAGTCCGCGGCGTCCGCCCGATAGAAGTAGAGCGTGGCGCCCGCGAGCGTCTGGTGGCGGTGCGGGTTGTCGTAGTGCGCGCGAGTCCTGCCGTGGATGGTGGGCAAGGCGGTCCTCCCCGACGGAGTTCGACCGATGAACGGCCCCTGCCCTCTTCCTTCGGTACGTCCGCGCCATCCTCGGGCCCGGACCTGCCGTTCCCCGGGCAGCCGGAGCCCTCGCGGGCCGCCCGCCTACCCCTTCGCGCCGCCGGGCGCGGCGGGGACGAGCCCCGCGAGCGTCTCCACATAGGTGGCGGCCACGCGAAGGAAGCGGGCTCCACGGACGCCGGTGAGGTACTGCCGCTTCATGGCCCGGGTGGAGCCCACGTAGAACATGGCGCGGCGGATGCGCTCGATTTCCCGGGCGGAGCGCTCGCGGGCGCCCGCCATCCAGTTCTCCACGGAGTCCAGCGCGTCCAGCCCCGCGAAGAAGACGATGGGGCACTCGTGGCCCTTGCAGGAGAAGACGGTGGTGGCGCGCACGTGGTCCACGCCGCTGACGCGGAAGTCCGTCACGTCCCGCCCCCCCTTGCCACCATAGGCCTCCGCGGGCACGCCGGCGCGGGTGAGGGCCTCGGTGTACTGGGAGGGCATGACGGGGGCCACCACCAGGATGTCTCCGGGGTGGACGCCCTCCTCCCGGATGAGCCGGGCCACCTCCTTCGCCACCTGGCGCGCCTCGCTGGCGCTGGAGGCGAAGCCTCGCACCTGGGGTAGCACGCCACCGCGCTCGGTGGACTGGACGCGGAAGAGGCCCTCCAGCGTCTCCTCCGGCAGCCAGAGGAGCCCCTCCCGGGCCAGCTCCCCCACCTTCATGTACTCGCGCATGCCCGGCTCGCCCGCCTGGTGCTGGCGCAGCGGGTCCAGCACGACATTGAAGGCCACGTCGAGGATGTCGCGGGTGGCGCGGAACGTCTCCTTGAGCACGCGAGTGCGGCCGCGGAAGGACAGCCCCTCGGGGAGCTGCTCCTTGAGCGCGTCGATGGGCACCTGGCCGTAGACGTTCTGCGAGTCGTCCATGAAGAGCTGGAAGCAGCGCACCTGCCGGCCGTCCGGCAGCGCGTAGGGGCGCACCAGGCCATGGAGGGAGGACAGCGCCTTCGCGTCCATGTCCTGCGCCTCGTCCACGAAGACGGCGTCGAAGCTGCCGGGCTCCGGACGGCGCAGCGCCCCCACGTGCCGCACCGAGACGCGGGCGCGCAGCTCCCGCACCCGCTCGCGGCCCGCGCGCTGCACCAGCGCCTCCGTGAGCAGCTTGTCCACCAGCGGCGCCAGGGCCCGGTTGTAGAAGGAGATGAGCACCTGCGCCTCGCCGTGCTCCAGCAGGTAGCGCGCCACCCAGTGCGCCAGCACGTACGTCTTGCCGCTGCCCGCCACGCCGCGCACCAGGTGGTGCCCGTCATCGAAGCGCCGCTCGAAGAGGGACACCTGCTCGTGCGTGAAGAGGGGCCGCGCCGGACGCGCGCCCTCGATTTCGCCGCCCAGGCTGGCCGGCGCGGAGGGAGGCGGCGGCGGGGGTGGCGGCTGTTTCTGCGGAAGGGGCAGTGGCTCCAGGCGCAGCGGCTCGCTGGAGAGGACCCGCAGGCGGGGCAGCAACGCGAGGAAGCGCTGGGGGATGGTGGCGGCCCGGGCCTCGTCGCGCGAGGCCAGCACCAGCAGGTAGTCCCGCGCGCGGCTGGCGGCCACGTTGAGCATGGGCACCAGCGTGTGCGGCGGAAAGGGCCGCCCTCCGGCCACCGTGTCCACCAGCACCACGTCGTATTGGGTGCCCTGCTGGCGGTGGATGGTGGACGCGCTGAAGACGTCCCCGCGCAGGCCGGCCGAGTTGCCCAACCGGCGCAGCAGGGCTGCCTGGGCGCGGTAGGGCGTGACACACAGGACGCTGAGACCCGAGCGCACCGCCTCTCGCGCCAGCGACACGGCGAGACTCGCGGACAGCTCGCGCTGGTAGCCGGAGCCTGTCTCCCCACGCCCATGGGTGAGGCGGCGGGGGTCTCTCGTCAGGCTGTCCAGCACCACCCAGCCGGCGCGCGTGGCGGGGAAGGCGGCCACGGGCGCCGGCTTCTCCGCGCGGGCGCGGACGATGTCGCCGTCCTGCAGCGCGCCGCCGTAGCAGAAGTGGCTCACCACCCGGGCGATGTCCGGGTGCATGCGGTGCTGGGTGCGCAGCAGCAGCACGTCCGGCCGCGCCGCATCCTTCACCGCGTCCTCCAGGTGCGACAGGCCGCTGGCGCGCAGCCACTTCTGCGTGTCCTTGCCGGCGCCCTCGGCGGCACGGCTCACCGGGCCAATCTGCTTCGGGTCTCCGGCGAGCGTCACCCGCTCCGCCAGCGGCGCCAGCACCGCGGTGGCGGCGCGTGTCACCATGCCGGCCTCGTCCACCACCAGCCTCGAGAAGGTCCGCTTTCCCTCCAGCTCCGACACCAGGCGCAGGGCACGGTGCACGGTGAGCACCATCAGCGGGCAGTCGCCCTTCTCCGCCTCCTTCAGCGTGGGGTCCTTCACCTTGCCGCGCAGGCCGCGCAGCTCCGCCTGGAGCTTCGCCAGCTCGTGCGCGGGCCCCCCTCGCACGCGCTGGAGCATCAGCTCCCGCTCGCGGTCTTCGATGCTCGAGCGGAGCTTTCCGCCCTTCTGGCTGTCCTCGACGATGACGGTGGGCAGCTTCGCCAGCGCCTCGCTGGCGCCGGTGCCGCCCCGGAAGATGCTGCGCAGGGGGCGCAGGGGAATCGGCTCGCGCTCCAGCAGCGCGCTGATGCGCAGCACCAATTCGTCCGCGGCGCGGTTGGTGGGCGCCACCGCGAGGATGCGCTCGCCGGGGAACGCACGGAGGGAGCGGGCGATGAGGTCCGCGACGGCCGTCGTCTTGCCCGTGCCCGGCGGGCCCCAGATGCAGCCCCAGGGCTGACTCCACAGCCGGTCCGCTGGCAGCCGTTCCGCGTCCCGGGCCGACAGCTCGGGCGGAGTCTCCTCACCGCACGCGCGGCGCAGCGCCTGGGTGAGCGCGGGCTGCCGCTCCTCATATGCCGAGGCCGCCGCGCACAGCGCCTCCGCGAAGTCATAGGGCCGGTAGCACCAGCGCTCGGCGGAGAGGGCGCTCCGGTCCACGTCGTCGCCATGCCCGGGGGACGCGAAGACACGGCCCGACTCGAAGTCGAGGTGGACGACGTCGCCCCCGAAGACGCACTCCTCGCCATGGAAGCCGAGCAGCGAGCCACCCGACCAGTCCGGGTCCGCCGCTGGCCGGGGGATGAGCGAGAGGACACCGGGCGACTGGAGGCTCACCTCGCGCACGTCCTGCAGCCGCTGCGCGCGGTACTGGCTGCGCTCGGCCATGAGCGCCTCGCGCAGGTCTTCCGGAAGGTACGCAGGGGGGGTCCAGACCTCACGGCGCTTTCCCGCCGCCACCGCGGCCTGCATGGCCTCACGCTCGGCCTGGCTGGCCTCCGCCGGCGCGGCGAGGTCCACGGCGGGCACGCCCTCGGAATCCACGGCCGCGGGCCCCGGCAGGCCAGGGCCCCGGGACACCTCGGGCCGTCCCCGCGTGGCGAGCGCATTGCGCGGACGCGATGGCGGCACCGGAGGGACGGCGCCGTGCCCGGGTGGCGCATCGTCGTATTCGATGCGGAGCTCGCGCGAGCCGCTCCCCGCCTCAGAGGAACTCCCGCCCTGCCCCACGGCCTCGTGGCCCCAAGCCCCGTCCGTCCCACGCATCATGGACCGCGCAGCCTCCGCCCGGCCTGAAGGCCGGGCATGTGCGCGCCGGGGCTACCCGGCCTCATCACGTCCACATTGCTCGGAGGATTCGCCGCGCCTGCCATGGTGGGTGTTCGCGAGACGCACATGTCATGACCTGTCCGCGCGAACAGGTGGCGGCATGTGAGAGGGCGGCCAAGGTAGGGGACGCGCGAAGGGCCGTCAATGCGCCGAGCCCGAGCGTCCACCCTCCCTGCACGGTGGGTGCATCGCACCTTTCCTCTCCAACCCGGAGGTGTCGAATGGCAGGACAGAAGACCCCAGGCTCCCAGGGAGGCACTGCGGGCAGCCAGGCGGACAAGGACAACCGCTCCCAGCAACTGAACGAGCAGGACCCCACGTACCACCGCGGTCGCGGCGAGTCCGAGACGGACAGCGCGAACGCGGCCCGGGAGGCCACGCAGCAGAACCAGAAGAAGTAGCGACGGTCGCTCGGCGGAGGGGCGTGGCGTCCCGGTCGCCAGACGCCTCCGGCCTCACCGGGTTTGCTTCCGGGGCGCGGGGGTGTTTAGGGGAGAAGCACTCGCAGCCGACTGACCGCCATGCCCCCTCCGACCCGCTACGCCCATCCCTTCCTGCCCATCACCCGAGCCGACATGCAGGCGCGGGGCTGGGAGCAGTGCGACATCATCATCGTGACGGGAGACGCGTACGTGGACCACCCGGCCTTCGGCCCGGTGCTCATCGCCCGCTTCCTGGAGGGCCGGGGCTTCAAGGTGGGGCTCATCCCCCAGCCGGACTGGCACTCGGCCGAGCCCTTCAAGGCGCTGGGGCCGCCGCGCCTCTTCTTCGGGGTGGCCGCCGGCAACCTGGACTCGATGCTCAACCGGCTGACGGCCCAGAAGAAGAACCGCTCCGAGGACCAGTACAGCCCCGGTGGCCGCACCAACTGCCGGCCGGACCGCGCCACCATCGTCTACGCGCAGCGCTGCCGCGAGGCGTACCCGGAAGTGCCCATCATCCTGGGCGGCATCGAAGCCAGCCTCCGCCGCATCGCCCACTATGACTACTGGAGCGACAAGGTGCGCCGCTCCATCCTCTTCGACTCCAAGGCGGACCTGCTCGTCTTCGGCATGGGCGAGCGCCCCATCATGGAGGTCGCCGACCGGATGCGCCGTGGCGAGCGCATCCAGGACATCCGCGACGTGCGCGGCACCGCGTACACCATCAACGACGAGGAGATGCGCGCCCTGGAGGCGGACCCGGCGAAGCGCGCCGCGGACCGCAAGCCGGTGGTGCTGCCCGCCTACGAGGCGGTGGTGGCGGACAAGCAGGCCTTCGCGGTGATGAGCCGCGACTTCCAGATGGAGACCAACCCGGGCAACGCGCGGCCGCTCGCGCAGCGCCATGGCAACCGCGCCATCTACATGAACCCGCCCGCGCTCCCGCTGGAGGACGGCGTGGGCGCCTCCGACGCCGAGGGGCGCTCGGTGGCCATGGACGAGCTGTACGACTTGCCCTTCAACCGCGTCCCGCACCCCCTCTACAAGGACGAGGGCATCCCCGCGTACGAGACGGTGAAGCACTCCATCGTGCTGATGCGCGGGTGCTTCGGCGGCTGCACCTTCTGCTCGATTACCGAGCACGAGGGCCGCGTCATCCAGAGCCGCTCCGCGGAGAGCGTGCTGCGCGAGGTGCGCGCGCTGCGGCGCATGGGCGACTTCCGCGGGACGATTACGGACCTCGGCGGCCCCACGGCCAACATGTACAAGCTCAAGTGCAAGAGCGAGGACATCGAGAAGAAGTGCCGCAAGCTGTCCTGCGTCCACCCGGGCGTCTGCGAGAATCTCCAGACGGACCACGGGCCGCTCATCAGCCTGATGCAGGAGGTGCGCAAGGAGGACGGCGTCAAGCACGTCTTCATCGCCAGCGGCGTGCGGTATGACCTGGCGGAGCGCTCACCCGAGTACGTGAAGGAGCTGGCCGCGCACCACGTGGGCGGGCAGCTGTCGGTGGCGCCCGAGCACGTGTCCAAGCGCGTGCTGGAGAAGATGAAGAAGCCGGGCATCGAGAGCTTCGAGCGCTTCCAGAACATGTTCGCCTGCGCCAGCGAGGAGGCCGGCAAGGAGCAGTACGACATCCCCTACTTCATCAGCGGCCACCCGGGCTCCACGCTGGAGGACATGGTGGAGCTGGCGCTGTGGCTGAAGAAGAACGGGAAGCGGCCCCGGCAGGTACAGGACTTCATCCCCACCCCCATGGCCATGGCCACGGCCATGTACTACTCGGGCATGGACCCGCTGAAGATGGAGCCCGTGTACACGGCGCAGGGCCTGCGCGAGAAGAAGCTCCAGAAGGCGCTGCTGCTCTACTGGAACCCGGAGCAGTGGCCCCTGGCGCGCGAGGCGCTGATTCAGGCCGGCCGCGAGGACCTCATCGGCCGGGGTCCGCAGGCACTGGTGCCGCCCGAGACGCCCGCCGAGGCCGCCCGCCGCCAGCGTGCCGAACAGCGGGACGACGAGGACGGGCCGCGCCAGCCGAAAGCCTCCGCGCCCCGGCAGCACGCCGGTCCCCGCCCGGGAGGCAACGGCCCGGCCCGGCCCGGCGCGCGTCGCCCTGGTGGACCGGGTCCCCGGCCGCGCTGAGGGTCGTGGCATGCTCGCGGTCCTTTCTGGAGGACTGGATGCGTCACGCGAGCAGGGTGCTGGGACTGGGCTGTGTGCTGGGATTGATGGCCGGTTGCGCCGGGGGGTCGAAGTCCCTGGCGTCCAGGGACACCGCGGCGTCACAGGACACCGCGGCGTCGAAGGACACCGCCTCGGAGTCCACGGAACCGAAGCCCACCTGTCCGGAGACGATTTCCGACGAGCCGAACCTGGAGCTGGAGCTCCGGCCGGAGCTGAACGCCCGCACCTGGGTTCCCGCGCTCACCTTCGAGCACTTCGGGTTCAAGTCTCCTGAAGCGGTGAAGCCGGCCTTCCAGCAGGAGCTGGCGCTCGCGACGGGGCCGGTGCGCGCGTTCGGGCTGGTGCGGCGCAGCCTGAATGGCCCGGAGGGCGGTGGCTCGCTGGTGCTGGCACGCCCTCACGCGGGTGGGTTCTGCGTGGTGAACACCTGGTCCACGTGGCTCCCGTCGCGGGTGGAGCTGTCGCTCGCCAACACCTGGACATCCCAGGACGGGCGGCTGTCCATCCTCCTGGTGAGAATGGACCTGAAGGAGTCGCCCGACGGGCCGCAGACGCGCTGGGTGGCGCTGGGCACGGATGGCGGACGCATGTGGGTTGCCCTGGGCAATCCCCCGGAGCACCAGCTCATCGTCCCCTCGCTAACGCTCTTCCCGAACGGAAGCGACCTCTACCTGGACATCAAGCAGCGCTACATCACCCGGCTGCGGCTGGGAAAGGACGGGCGCTTCGTCATCCCGCCCGCGCCGTGACGGCTGACGCGTCCGCGGATTGAATAAATCCCCGGCCCCTTCGTCGGGGGCTCACCATGCTCTCTCTGCTCGCCATGCTCTGGTTGGCCTCCACCCCCGTGGAGTCGCCCACGCCGCCCGCACCGCGGCCCCCTCCGCCCCAGTGTCTTTCCTCCCAGGGGCGGACGGTGTGCGGGTACCAGTGCAAGTCCACCGGAACGAGTGCGGCCTGTGCCAGGACTCCCTATGGGGTGTGCCAGGTGCTGGCCGGTAGCGTCCATTGCTGGGACCCGCCGCGAGTCGTCATCCACCACCCGGCCAGCTCGGGCGCGAAGCCCGAGTGCAAGGAGAGCCGGGGTCAGGTGGCCTGCGGCTACAACTGCCGTATCTTCAACGGTGAGGTGGCCTGCAACCGCACTCCGTACGGGGTGTGCACCACCCACTTCAGCCGCCTCGTCTGCTGGGACCCGCCGGAGAGCGTCATCCACCAGTACGGCGCGGAGACGCCCGCGCCCCGCTGTCTCAACGCCTCGGAGGCGGTGGGCTGTGGCTATGACTGCAAGGCCACGCGCGCGGAGGTGCAGTGCGCCAGCACGCCAGACGGCGTGTGCCGGCTCGACAAGGAGCGCTTCACCTGCTTCGACCCGCCGTCGCTGCTGCACTGCGACCACAGCGCGCCGCCGCCCGCGAACTGACGAAGTTGGCCCGACCCGCCAGGGGGCAGGCAGTCAGCAGACCTCCAGCGCGCCCCCGGTGGAGCACCCGAAGCCCGGAAGCGCGCCACGCCGCACCCCTGGCGTAAAGCAGCCGGCCAGCCTGCGCGGCAGCGGAACGGAAGCGGCCGATGTGGCACCATGGCGCCACACCCCTCGCTCCCGAAACGCACGTCTCTCGTCGCGGTGGGCGGCCCTTCGGTCATGACTTCTTCCGGCCATCTCAGGCAGCGCCGTCCCCAGGCCTGGGCCTGGGTGTGGCTGCTCGCGCTCGGCCTCGCCTGCACGCGAGAGCGCCCGCCGCCCCTCACGCACGAGGCCTACGTGTGGCAGCGCGACTGGAGCCCGGAGCTGAGCCGCGGCCTCGCGGAGGTGCCCACGGAACTCGGAGCGCTGCGAGTCCTCGCCCGCGAGCGCTCCGGCCCCACGCGGACTCCCGTGGACATCGCGGTGGACGTGGAGGCCCTGGCGCGCTCGGGCCGCGAGGTGGTGGCGGTGATGCGGGTGGACGGCACGGCGCCACTCGACGGCATCTCCCTCCAGGAGGTCGCCCTCCATGCCCGCGCCTGGAAGGCCCGGGGCGTCCGGGTCCGCGGCATCGAGGTGGACCATGACTGCGCGACCGCCGCGCTGGCTGGCTACGTGGACTGGCTGAAGCGCGAGCGGGCCTCCCTGGAAGGCCTGACGCTCTCCATCACCGCCCTGCCCACCTGGGCCTCCTCTCCGGACGTGGAGCGCCTGGTCTCCGTCGCCGACGACGTCGTCCTCCAGGTCCACGCGGTGCGCGCGCCCACGCTCTTCACCCCCGAGGAGGCACGAGGGTTCGTCGAGGACTGGTCGAAGGCCACCCGTGCCGCCCAACGGCCCTTCCGCGTCGCCCTCCCCACCTACCGCGTCCGGCTGCGCGATGGGACTCGCCTCTCCGCGGAGCCCCGCGACGTGTCCCGCTTCCTGGCGCTGCTGCATGAGCGCCCCGTGCGCGGCGTAACGGGTGTCCTCTGGTTCCGGCTCGGCCACCGTGGAGACCCGGACGCCTGGAGCCTGCCCACGCTGGCGGCGGTGGTGCGTGGCGAGTCGCTGGAACCGAGCCTCACGCCTGCCCTCGTGGACGCTGGGGGTGGGACGCGGGACATCGTCATCGAGAACACCGGCCGCGTGGACGCGGATGCGCCCGCGCGCCTCACCCTCTCTGGAAACCTGGAGGTCCTGGACGGTGTGGGCGGCTACGCCCCGCACGGGGCCTCCCTCGTGGCGCGCACGCCTCCCCGCCTGCGCGCCGGCGAGCGACGTGTCATCGGCTTCGTGCGGGGAACCGAGGTGTCACTTGCCGTGCCGTAGCCTGTTCGCGTCCCTGGTCGTCCTCCTGCTGCTCGCGCCCCTGCGCGACGCGCGGGCCTGCGGCCCCGACTTTCCACCCGAGCTGCTGACGGACAGGGCTCGCACCCTCGCGGAGCTGCCGGATGGCACCTTCGCGCTGGAAGTCTCGCGACTGCTGCCGAAGCCAGTGGACTCCTTCCAGGTGGTGGAGGTGGTGGAGAACGCGGACGCGCAGGGCGAGCCGGTGGGCGCCCGCGAGGGAGGCGGCGCGCGAGAGACGGAGCTGTACGCCGCGGGCGCCAGGGCCTTCCACGCCGGAGACCTGATGGAGGCCCGCGCCCGCTTCCAGGACGTGCTCGCGCTGCCCCCGGAGGAGCGCCGCCGCTTCTCCACCTTCGCCGCGTACATGCTGGCGCGGACGGCGGGAGCCGGACTGCAGCATGAGGCGCGCCCGCGCTTCGCCGAGGTGCGCGAGCTGGCCCGCCAGGGCTTCGACGACCCGCTGGGGCTCGCGGTGGCCAGCCTCGGAGAAGAGGCGCGCTTGCTCCTGGAGCAGGGAGATGACACGGGCGCCATCCGGCTCTACGCGGAGCAGGCGGCGCACGGGAGCGGAAGCGCGACGACGTCCCTGCTGCTGGTGGCTCGCGCCCTCCACCGCGACGAGGCCCGCCTGCGGGAAGCGCTGAAGGACCCGCTGGTGCAGCGCCTGATGGCGACCTTCGTCTGGACGCGCGGCCAGGAGTGGCAGTGGGTGGAGGAGGAGGAAGGCGGGCTGCAGCGGCTGCTGGACGCACTCGCGGCCGTGCCCGGGCTCGCGGGCGCGGACCGGCTGGCGGCGGGGGCGTGGCGCGTGGGCCGCTTCGACCTCGCCGAGCGCTTCGCCGCGCAGGAGCGCACGCCGCTCGCCGCGTGGGTGCAGGCGAAGCTGGCGCTGCGCCGGGGAGACCGGGCGGCGGCGGAGCAGCTCCTCGCGGAGGCCGCGAAGGGCTGGACGGAGGCGGAGGACTGGACGACGGACCCCGAGATGTCCTCGCTGCGTCCGCTGACCCGCACGGAAGGAGAGCGGGGACTGCTCGCCCTCATGCGCGGGGACTTCACCGGCTCCGCGGAGCGGATGCTGGCGAGCTGCGCCTGGCCGGACATCGCCTACGTGGCGGAGCGCGTGCTCACGGTGGAGGAGCTCCAGCGGCTCGTCGCGGCCCAGGCCCCGACGGCGGCGGAGCAGTGCAAGCCCGAGCTGGCGCACGTCTGGGACGACGACGCCCGTGAAGGGACGAACAGCATCGCCGGGCGCCTGCGCCTGCTGCTCGCGCGGCGGCTGCTGCGCACGGGCGCGGGCCCGGAGGCACTGGAGCACTTCCGGGGCACGCCCTGGGAGCAGCCCGCGCGGCAGTACGTCGAGGCCCGGGAGCGCGCCCGGAACGAGGACGACGCGGTGGACCGGGCCCGTGCGCTCTACGACGCGGCGCTGCTCGCGCGGCGCATGGGCATGGAGCTGCTCGGCACCGAGGCCTCGCCCGACTGGGCGCAGGTGGATGGAATGTATGACCTGGGCGCCTACGACGGCCAGCGGGAGCTGCCGCCCGAGGAGGACGCCCTCCGCCGGAAGATGGCGGAGCTGCCCCTCGTCTCGGATGGCGAGCAACAGCGGATGACGGCCCACGCGCCGCCGCACGCGCGGCGCTACCACTACCGCTCCACGGCTTCGGACCTCGCCGAGGAGGCCGCGAACCTCATGCCGAAGCGCAGCCAGGCCTACGCCGTACTGCTCTGCCACGCGGCGCGCTTCACCTCGAGCAGCGAGCCGGAGCGGATGCCGCGCCTCTGGAGCACCTACGTGAAGCACGGCCCCGCCATCCACGGCGACGGGATGCTCTTCGGCCAGGAGTGCCCGGAGCCGGACTTCGAGCGAGCGCGGGCGCAGCAGCCGAAGCTCTCCCTGCCCTGGAAGGGCCTGCGGCGCCGCACGCTGGCGGCCCTGGGAGGCGGGCTGCTGCTGCCGGTGGCGCTGGGCGCCACGCTCTTCCTGCGCCGCAAGCGCAAGCCAGCCTGAGGCGCGCCCTTCACCCCACCGCGAGGTTGAGCGCGTAGAAGTACAGGTCCACGTAGGACTGGAGCGCCTCGAAGAGGAGCCGGGTGAAGGGCCAGCCCATGAAGCCCACCACCGTGCCCACCATCAGCAGGGTGACGATGAGGGCGTACTCCACCATGGCCTGACCGCGCCGCGCGGCCGTGCGTCGCAGGGGCTGCTTCATGGCCTTCCCTCCTGTGCGCTCGGCCCGCTGCCCTGGGCCGTCACGACGGTGCCCCGCTCCTGCTCAGCCAGGGCGAGCCTCCACTGACTGCCCCTCCGGCTGGCGAAGCGCAGCAGGCGCGGGCCCGTGAGCGACTCGCCGGGGACGTCGTCACCGGGCAGCTCGGAGTAGCCCCGCTCGGCCAGTGCGCGCCGGTAGAAGGACTCCACCTTGGCGGGCGCATCCCCGGTGTCGAAGCTCACCGTCAGGGCCAGGCTCCCCTCCCCGCTCGAGCGCACCGCCAGGGGATGCGTGCCGGGATACACGGGCAGGTCTCCCGTGTCCTCCCCGTGCGAGCCCCGGCCCCAGGCCTCCATGTCCGCCAGGCCGAGCACCACGGTGTTCCCCTTGTCGTCTCCGTGCGGCATCACCATCACCGACAGCTGGAGGCCCTCCTCCAGCAGCGTGGCGCTCAGCGCGCGGTACGGCACCAAATCTCGCGCGCCCGGCACATCCGAGTACGGCCAGCCCTTCGACTCGAAGTGGCGCGAATAGAAGGCCAGCACGTCCTCCAGCGGCGCCTCCATCTCGAAGGCGGCCAGGTTCATGGGCACGCCGTGCGCGTCCAGTTGCTGGCCGATGGACACCAGCGCCCCGGCCCGGGGCGGCAGTGGCAGCCGGGCCCGGAGCGCAGCCTGTCCCGTGCGGCGCACGCGGCCCGGCGAAGGAGCTCCGCTTCCCAATTCCGGCGTCACGCCCTGCCCCTGCTTGCGCGGCCTGGGCGGCGCCTCCAGGTCGAGCGCCTCGGCCAGCAGCTCGGCGTCCATGGCCGCGTCCTCCGCGGAAGGGGCCTCGGGTGGCGCGGAGCGCTCCTGGTACGCGCGGCCCAGCGCGCTGCCCAGGACGGCGCTGGCCACCAGACCGACGGCGAGCAGGGCCCGCCGATGAGTACGCGAGGTGCTCATGGCCAGTGGTTGTGGACGTAGTCGGCCTCGGGATGCCCGAGGTAGTGGCGCCTGTCCCGGTCCACCCGCTGGCTCCCCAGAAAGCCCGTGTCGTCGTCATCCCACGGGGTGAGGTGGGCCCGGTCCATGGCTCCGCCCTCCACCTCGAAGGTCTGCATCTCGCTGGAGGGGTTGCGGAAGCCGAACTTGAAGTCGGACGTGAAGGCGTAGTCCTTCGCGGTGTCGAGGAGGAAGTCCATCGTGAAGCGCACCTGCTTGGCGCCGGTGCCGCCCTCGAAGCCGTGCCCGTCCACCACCGGCTCCGGGGCGCGGTGGTAGATGGAGCTGCCCACCTGCGCGTATTTGATGTTCTCCGCGCGCCACCAGGTGTCCACCGGGCTCTCCGTCGCGTCCTCCAACCCCCAGTCGTCGGTGAGCACGATGAAGCCTCCTCCCCCGTCGCAGCCCCGCAGCGAGCCGCCCAGGCCGCACAGCGTGAAGCCTCGGCCGTCATTGCGCAGCCGCTCGTGCAGCAGGTCCACCTGGGACGTGGTGCCTTCGCGCAGGCGCTGCGGCATGTACGGCGAGGTGAAGCGCACCTCGGCCCGGCAGGCCATGTAGCTGCCCCGGTGGAGGTACTCCCGCACGCCGTTGGGGATGCCCTCGAAGGTGAGCAGGGGGTAGTGGCTCTGCGCGTTGAAGGGCTGGCAGCTCAGCGCTTCCAGCCGCTGCTCCGTCAGCAGGAAGCGCCGTCCGCCGGGGCCGGTGCTGTCCCGCGGGAAGCTGTCCATGTCGCGCAGCTCCGCCCGGACGCGCCGGGGCACCGCCTCGGCCACGGCCCGCTGCGTGTCCGCCGCCGAGTCGAGGACCCACTCGCCCGTCCGCCGGTAGCCGCTCTCGAAGTCGTGCATCCGGTAGGCGGTCATGTCCCAGCCGGCGGTGATTTCCGCCTCCTGGGCGCGCGTGGCGGCGAGGAACAGCTCGCCCGCGTAGATGGCGTACAGCACCACGGGGATGAGCATGAGCAGCGACAGCGCCAGCTCCACCGTGGCGGCGCCGCGAGCCCTGCGCGAGGAGCGGGAGCGGGGGGAGGCCATCAGTAGTTCACCGCGTTCCAGCGATACAGGTCCGTGAGGACGTGGTGCGTGGCGTCGTGGGCGCCGCCCGCCGTGGCGGTGATGGCGTCCGCGTGCATCAGCGGGTGGAGCTTCGCGCGCCAGAAGGGGTTCCACAGGTTGGGCGGCTCGGCGTACTCCTCGTCCTCCCGCCCGCGCGCCTGCAGGCGCGGCTTGTGGAAGTAGACGAGCCCTCCGGCCATGGCCGCCATCCTGCCGTCCGAGGCCACGTCCCCCGCCGAGTTCAGGGTGGTGAAGCGCACCGGCCCGGGAAGCTGGGCCTGGAAGTCGAAGTCCCACGGCATGCGCTGCGTCTCACCCGAGGGCCGGGTGATGAGCGTCAGCGTCCGCGGCATGTTCCACAGCGTGTTCTCCCGTGCCAGCCGGTAGCGCATGTGTCCGCGGTACAGGCCTCGATTCATCTCCTGGTCACAGCCCGGGCCCTCGCAGCTGCCCAGCCCCTGGCCATGGCCATTCACCCGCATCAGGTCGCCATGGAACAGGTGGTGGCTGTGCGCCGGCGCGCCCGTCCTGTCCGCGTCGTAGTCGTGGGGGTCGGCCCAGATGCCGTTGCGCCCGGGGCGCAGGACGGTGGTGTGCGTCAGCCGGCCGCCGCGGTTCAGCGTATAGGTGCTCCGCACCACCCCGTGGTCCTCGGCCACCGCGCCGTCACTCTCTCCCGGGCCGTAGGCATCCGCGTGCCTCCCTCCGTGGGCGGCGTCCGCCAGCGTGCGTCCCCCCCAGGGCCGCACGTTGCTGTTGTAGTTGCCCGGCCAGGCCGGGTTGACGCCCGGGTTGCTCAGGTTGCGTGAGCCCGGGTCCTCCGCCTGGGAGGCAATCTTCACCATGCGGGCGGTGCCCGCCGTCGTGACTTCGGTGTACGGCGTGCCGTGGTTGCGTCCCGCCCGCCGGGCCGCGCGCGACAGCTGCACCCAGTTCGGGTCCGCGGGCAGCTCCAGGTCATCGGAGGTGCGGTCTCTCTGGGTGATGAAGTTCGGGAAGCGCGTGGCGGCCAGCACCTCGTCGTAGTCCCGGTGCCGCCGCAGCTCCATGCCGTTGTCCACGGCCCGCTTGTAGTAGTCCCGAGACACCCGCCCCGCGCTCGGCAGAGCCTCGTACTCCGGGCCCGTCAGCCGGGCCATGGCCTCCGCGAGCGACGCCTGGGGCCGGGGCCGCTGGTACATGAACCCGTCCCGCGGGTCCTCGTTCATCCCCGTGTTCACCTTCAGCAGCTCGTCCTCGTCGTTGGGGTCCACCAACCACGCGTCCTGCTCCTGCCCCGTCATCATCATCTTCAGCTGGGCTTCCACCATCAGCTGGCGCGAGCGGACGTACTCCACCTTCTTGAAGTGGTTGCGCGAGCCCTCCAGCAGGTGGAAGCAGCTGTTGCTGCTGTCCTTCTTGTGCCACTCCTTGTGGAACCAGATGGCGCCGCGCTTGCGGTGGACGGACATGTCCTCGCACGTCTCACCGCTCTGGCAGTCCGCGTCCACCCGGCAGCTCTCCATGCCGTTGACGTACGTGCAGTACCAAGGCACCGAGAACTCATCGGCCGGGTCGAAGTAGCTGTAGAGGTAGATGTCGCGGATGCGCTCCAGCCGCTGCTGCGTCTCGCACGCGCGGCGGTTGCCCCCCCGGCACGGCCGGCGGTACGGCTCGGCCATCTTGTCGAAGTTGTCGCCCGTGGCCGCGAGCATGTCCTCGTAGAAGGAGAAGTAGCTCTGGTGCGCGTGCACCGAGAGGATGCTCACGTGGTGCGCCACCAGCGCGCGGTTGCTCCACGCGTAGAAGTTGAAGGCGCGCGCCTCCGCCACCGCGAGGCTGTACGCGGTGGAGTCCGCCACCGCCTGGAGCTGAATCTTGCGCCGCGTGCGCGCGCCGATGGAGAAGGTGAGGAACGCCGTCACCACCACCACCAGCATCAACAGCACGGCCAGCACCAGGGACTGTCCCCGCGCGGCCCGGCTCCGCCGAAGTCCGCTCACCGGCATTGCCCCTCCAGCACCGCGTTGGGCAGCGGGTCGCTCATCATCCGCATGGACCAGGTGGAGACCAGCGGCACGGTGAAGTACCCCTGGTCGATACCCCGCTGCGCCACGGCCCAGTCCGGGCTGCGCTCCGACGCCAGCGTCACCTCACCGGCCCACCGCCGCACCGGCGTTATCGGGTCCGCGCCCGTGGCCCACTGCCGGCCCGTCTGCGACGCCAGCCAGACGCGGCTGATGATCCACCCCGCGAAGGGGATGCGGTACTCGTAGAAGTAGGCCAGCCGGATGTGCACCTTCATCGGCCGCTCGCCCACCTCCAGCAGCACGTCGAAGGACTCGTTCGGCCGGAAGTCGCTCACCCGGTAGTCCACCTGCACCAGGGGGATGGCGCCCGCCCCGCCAAAGGCCACTCCCGGCGGCCGGTTCTGCCCCAGCACCTGCCGCGCCACGCCCGTGAAGCGCGCTCGCAGGTCCGGATTCACACCCGTGCGGCTCATTGACGGAATCAGCGCCATCAGCGCCGCGCGCACCATGGGCCCGCAGCTCAGCCGGTACACGCTCGCCGCCCGCGCCACCTTGTAGGCCGCGTACTCGTTCAGCAGTCGCGCCTGGTGCGCCAGGCTCATCTGCAGCACGCCCAGCACCAGGAACACCATCATCGGCAGGACGATGGCCGTCTCCACCGCCGCCTGGCCGCGCGCTCCTCGCCTGTGGCTTCCTCGCATCGCGGAGCACCCGCCCTGGACCTGCTCGGGGACTCTCCGGAGCCGGACCTGACTCGTCTAAGAAAACGAGAATACCGGAATAGCGCGCCAGAATTCGAGACGGCCATCGGTCAGGTGGACGACACGTCCCCACCTTTCGTCCCCCTGAACGCTCGGATAGTGTGCGCCGCCTTTCGTTTCCCAACACTGGAGCTTGAAGACGATGCCGAGGACGTCCCAGGAGCAGACCCAGGAGCGCCACGCCTACCTGCTCGAGCTGTTTCGCCAGCAGCCGGACATCAACACCAAGGAAGCGCTGGAGTCCTTCAAGTCGAAGTTCGGCGCCGCCATCAACATGAAGACCTTCAACCAGCTGCGCGAGCAGGCCGAGGAGGAGGCCGAGTCCTCCGCGTCCCCGCCCGAGGCCGAGGAGCCCGAGAGCGCGCCGGAGCCCGCCTCCGACGACCCCGCCGCCCGGCTCAAGGCCGCCGCGGTCTCCGAGGGGCTCAACGGCGCGGCCGGCGCTCCCTCGAAGAAGCCCAAGGCGAAGGGCACCGGCTCGAAGAACATCTTCGTGGACGCCCCCAAGGAGAACCTCACCTTCCTGGAAGGCATCGTCCAGCAGCTCCAGGAGGCCGGCGCCACCAACGTGCGCATCGACCACTCCACGGACCGGTGGCTGGTGCTGGTGGTGGACGCGAAGTAGCCCGCACGCAGGCAGGCCCGCGCCGTCCGCCAGGCGGAAGACGCGGGCCCCTGTCCCGGCCCCGACTCGCGCGGGGCCGGCGTCTCACGGCGTCAGCGGGCCACGGGCCCCGGCGCCACCTCCATGGCGGCCGCTCCCAGCCCGGTGAGCACGCGCCCCTGGATGCGCAGGTTCATCACGTCCTCCTCGGTGGCGAACTCCGTGTAGAAGACGGCCACGCGGCCGCCCAGGGCGGAGACGAGGATGGGGTCATACTCGGGCTCGGGCTGGTGCGTGGCGATGGCCCGCCCCCCCGAATCCCTCACGGTGCCGTTGGTGCGCACGCGCGCGCCATACACGTCGGTGCGGAACACCAGCTGTGGGAAGAACGGCGCGGCGGTGACCTGCTCCCAGGCCAGCCAGAAGTCCGTCCCGTCGAAGGTGGCGGTGACGTTGAGTCGGTTTCTCCCGCCGCCGGTGGCGACGACGCGGGGCGCGGCCTCCAGCACGTCCCCATCGGCGTCCACGCGGACGGCCAGCACGTCTGGGCCCGGGGAGCCGAAGCTGCCCTCCGGCGCGCTCGTCCACGCCACCAGCGTGTTCGTCCCGTCCCACGCAAGCGCGGGCGGCGCGACGAAGGCGGGCCCCGGGTCGAAGAGCCGCTCCGGCACGTCCAGCACCATGCCGTCGTTGTCCACGCGGGCGCCGCGGAGGCTGCGCTCCGTTTCGCCGGGCATGGAGCTGAAGTCCACGTGCACCCATGAGACGAGGTAGCGCAGGTCCCCGGTGGCCACCACCGCGGGGGCCTGCTGGGTGAAGTTCACGCTGGAGATGGGGAAGCCACCGGGGTCCAGCACGGCGCCGCCAGAGCTCACCCGCGTGCCGACGATGTCGGAGGCGTTGCCGAAGAAGGAGCCGCGCCGGTCCGTCCAGACGACGAGGAAGTCGTCGAAGTTGGAGGCTATCGCCGGCTCGAACTGGTCATCCGGCAGCTCGGCGATGGCCAGGCTGGCGGGGTCCAGCACCACGCCCGCGCCGCTCACCCGGGCGCCCCGGATGTCGATGCCGGTGCCGCCGCCGAACGAAGAGCCCTCCTCCCAGACGACCATCCAGATGTCGCCCTCCCACGCCACCGCGGGGTTGCGCGTGTCCGGGCCGGCCGGGAAGGAGAAGGGCACGTCGAGCACGCGGCCATCGGGGCGCACGCGGGCGCCCAGCAGGCGCTGCACCCCGTCGCGCTCCTCGCGCCAGACGACGAGATAGACGCCCGCGCCCAGGGCGGCGGTGGCCGAGGTCTGGGCAAACGCGGAGCGCGTGAAGAGCAGGGCCGGCGAGTCCTTCACCTCCGGCGCATGAGTCACGCGGGTGCCCAGGATGTGGTGCGGCCCGAAGAGCGGCGTGCCGGACTCCGCGCCGGCGTAGGCCACGAAGAACTGGTGGTCCCCCACCGCCACGCCGGGCTGGAGCTCCTCCTCCTGGTCCCCGGAGGAGAGGGTGAAGCCCGCGACGTCCCACACCGCGCCGTCATCCCCCACGCGGGCGCCCCGGACGCGGTGGGGCCCCATCCGGGTGTCGTCCCAGACGACGAGTGACTTGCTGCCACTGGGCGCCACCCGGGGCAGCGACTGGTCCCCCGGGCCGGTGGAGATGGGGAAGCTGCCGGCCCCGTACACCGTCAGCTCCCTCCGGACGCGTGCGCCGTAGATGTCCTCGGTGCCGGCGCGGTCGTCCTGCCACACGAGGAGGAAGCGGTTCCCGGTCCACGTCAGGTCGGGAGCGCGCTGCGCGCCGGGCAGGGTGATGATGGGCACGCCGCCGTCCGGGTCCAGCACGGTGCCGTCCTTCTTCACGCGGGCGCCGTAGATGTCGTCCGCGTCCTCGCCTCCGCGCGCGTCCTGCCAGACGACGGCGAACTGCTTGCCGTCCCAGGCCACGGCGGGACGGAACGCGAAGCCGGGCAGCTCGGAGAGGATTTCGCCGTCCCTCACGTCGCCGTCGGACTCCACCCGGTCGAAGACGACGAGGTCCTCCTCGTCACCGGAGACGACGTAGGCCACCAGGCACACGCCCTTCGTACAGGCGATGCCCGGCGGGCCGAACACCTCGTCGGAGGAGGCGAGGATGAAGTGGCGGCGCACGTCGCCGTCGGACTCCACGTGGGCGCCGAAGACGCCGCTGCCGCTCACCCAGACGACGACGAACTGCTTGCCGTCCCAGGCCACGCGCGGCTCGCCGCCGCCATCCAGGCCGGTGCCCTGATTGAGGGGAATGCCACCCGGGTCCAGCATCCGGCCATCGGGCTTCACGCGGGAGCCGAAGATGTTGCCGTCGCGCTCGTCCTCCCAGACGACGAAGTACTGCTTGCCGTCGAAGGCCACGCCCACCCCGGGACGGGCGGTCGTCTGATTCCGCAGGACGGGCCGGCTCACGTCGAACGCGCTGGAGACTCCCGCGCTCCGCACCGTGGCCTCTCGCGGGTCCCCGGGCCGCTCATGAGGCGCCAGCGGGAGCACGTCCTCCGAAACAGGCTCGGAGACTGTCGCCCCCTCCGCACTGTCCCCACCCTCCGGCGCTGGCCCGCAGGCGAACAACAAGGCCCCGAGCAACACTCCGCCCCACCGCGCCACCGGCGCGCGCCTCCACCCCGTCTGATGCATACGACTCCCCCTCTGGAACGACGGCGGCAAAGGTCATCCGAGCGCGGGCGGACGACAATCCACCCGCGAGGGAGGGAGTGCATCGACCCGTCCGCGCCGGTCCTGCCCGCCGGGAGGGCCTCACCCCGCCGTCAGCGCCGGCACAGGAAGATGTCGTCGAAGGCGCCGTCGCCGATGGGCCGTTGAAGCGTCTCGACACGGAAGCCCGCTTCCGTGAGCACGCGCCGCCAGGTGTCGCGAGAGAAGAGCCCCTCGACGTGCCGGTCATGGACGGCCCGGACGGTGTCTCCCTGTCGCAGCAGGAACGCGTACTCGGTGACGAAGGTGGTGTCCTCGGGGTGGGGGTCCCAGCTCCACATGAGGCCGCGAAGCGAGCGGTCTCCGTCGTCGCCCGTCACTGTCTCCGAGTCGTCCTCGAAGGTCTCCCGGTAGCAGTCCGGCGCGAAGATGGCGGCGCCGCCGGGCCGCGTGTGCACGAAGGTCGTCCGGGCGGCGGCGAGCAGGTCCTCCTCGGTGAGCATGTACATGATGGCGTCGTGGACCAGCACCGCGTCGAACGTCCGCTCCAGTCGGAGCGTGCGCATGTCCGCGACGATGTGCTCGCAGTCGGGGTTCTGCTCGCGGCTCAGCGCCAGCATGTCCGTGGAGAGGTCCGTGAGGGTGCAGCGGAAGCGCTGCTTCAGGAACCGCGCGGTGTTGCCCGCGCCCGCGCCCAGCTCCAGCAGGGTCTCCGCCCGGGACGTCACCACGCGCTCGAACGCCGCCTGGAAGCACCGGGCCTCGTCTTCATGGTCCTCTGGAGGATCAACCAGGTGATACCAGGGGACGAGCTCGCCATAGAGGAGGGGTTGCATGCGCCGGGGTTCTAGCACCCAGCGGCGCCGCTCCTCCCGCGAGGACCTGCTTCCCGATGTCACGCGTCCACCATCCCCGCGCGAAACGGATGGCCCGTGGCGGCGCGGCTGTGGCTGAGTTGCGGTCCTGATGCGTACGCTCCTCGCCGCCTCCGTGCTGCTCCTCGTCTCCGCCTGTGCAAGCTCCGGCACCCCGCGCCCCACGGAGGACTCCGCGTCCAGACAAGGCAGTGCCCGGCCCTCCGACGCGTCCTCCGGAGCCGTCCCGGTGCGCGAAGGTGAATCCTCCGCGCCGCACCGAGACCACCCGCTCGCCGGCCGCATCTGGGACGTGAAGGGCAACCGCTTCGTGGACGAGGCGGAGCTGCTGCGAGCGCTGGCGGGAGCGCGCTTCGTGGTGCTGGGCGAGCGCCACGACCAGGCAGACCACCACCAGCGACAGGCGAAGCTGGTGCGGGCGCTGGCAAGCGGTGCGCGGAAGCCGGCCCTGGCCTTCGAGATGCTGGACGTGGAGCAACAGCCAGCGGTGGACGCGTCGCTCGCGCGGGCCCCGGAGGACACGGAGGCGCTCGCGCAGGCGGTGCGCTGGGCGGACAGCGGCTGGCCTCCCTTCTCGCTCTACCAGCCGGTGTTCGCCGCGGGACTGGAGCGGGGGCTGCCCATTGTCGCCGCCAACCTGCCGCGCACGCAGGTGCGAGAGCTGGTGAAGCGCGGCCCGGAGGCGCTGCCCCCGGCGCTGCGTGAGCGGCTGGCCCTGGACACGCCACTGCCCGAGGACGTGGCCCGACAGATGCGCGAGGAGCAGGACCGGGCGCACTGCGGACACCTGCCCCCGGCGCTGCTCGGGCCCATGGCGGAAGCCCAGCGCGCCCGCGACGCGCACCTGGCGGACCGGCTGCTGGAGGCGGACCGGGGCGACGGGGGAGTGCTCATCACCGGCAACGGCCACGCCCGCACGGACCGTGGAGCCCCCGCGCACCTCGCGCGCCGCGCCCCGGACAAGCAGGTTGTCTCCGTGGGCCTGCTGGAGGTCTCCCCGGAGGCTCCTGCACCAGGCGACTACGCGGCCTCATACTCCGCGAGCACCCTGCCCTTCGACTACGTGTGGTTCACCCCGGCGCAACCCCAGGAAGACCCGTGTGCGCCGCTGCGGGAGCGCAAGCGCTGAAGGCACAACCGGCGCGTGATATGCGGGCGCCGCCATGATGCTCTCTGCTTTCGCCGCTTCGCTGACCCTCGCGCTGGGACAGACCTCAGACACCGTCGCTTCGGACACCGTCGCTTCGGACGCCCTCGCACCGGAGCCGCCCGTGCGGGCCCGGCTCTCGTTCACCGCGAGCGACGCGGACTTCGGCGCGCCGGACGCCTTCACCCGGCTGCATGCGGCGCTGGAAGCCCGCTCGCCGGAGCTGGCCTCGGGCCTTCGGGCCGAGGCCATGCTGTCCTTCTTCCTCAACGCGGTCGGCTCGCAGGGTGTGGGCATCCAGGACAACGCGAGCCTCGTCCGCCTCCGCTACCGGCCCACGTCGTGGGCCTCGCGGGAGGACCTGTCGCTCACCGTGTATCCGCTGTCCTCCACCCGCCTGGCCATGGGCTATGAGCAGCCGGTGACGTGGGCGCGGCAGGCGTTCCCCTCGATTGAGAGCAGCGGCGAGCCGGCGCTGGAGCTGCGGCTGACGCGCCAGCGCTGGGGTGCGTACGCGGCGGTGAAGTCCGCGCGGGTGAGCAACCCCCTGGAGCTGACGGTGGACCGGCGCCTCGCGCTGTTTGCGGGAGCGGGCGTGGACGTGACGTCCGCGTTCCGGGCGGAGCTGGAGGCGACCACGGTGGACAGGGGCGTGGCACCCGCGCCGGCGTTGCTGGGTGAGGAGCAGCCGGTGGTGGCCCGAGGGGTGTCTGGGCGGGTGCAGTGGCACCAGGGCGCGCCGGTGGGCCCCAACGTGGACCTGTCGCTCTACGCGGGGGACCCGACCTTCTTCGAGCGTTTCTTCGAGCCCGAGCTGTACCCGGGCGGCTTCGCGGCGGAGGTGTCGCTGGAGGGAAGCTTCGTGTCGCAGCAACTGGAGGCGGCGGAGGTCGCCAGGGGTGAGAAGGACGAGTCCGCGTCAGCCGCGGCGCTCGTGGCCCGGCTGAAGTGGGACTTCCTGCGGGTCCACGCGCTCGCGTACTACCGGACCGTCACCTTCATCCAGGTCGACGTGCCGGGCTTCCCTCCGTACCAGGCCCTGCCCGAGGACAGCAATCCGCGGTCCGAGGTGTCTGGCTCGGTGGGCGCGGACTACCACTTCCAGCAATGGGGCCTCACGCCGGGACTGTTGCTGCGCGCCACGATGCCGGCGGAGTTCATTGCCAGTCTTGGAGGCAACCTCGGGCTGGCGGACCGGGTGGCCGTGTTGCAGGGCCGCAACGCACTCTCGATTCTCCCGCGGGGCGAGAGCCGGGAGCTGGTGCTGACGGCGAAGGCCACGGTGCGCTGGGACCTGGGCAGCGTCGCCGGCCTCGTGGGCGAGGTGTTCTACACGCGGGACCCGAACCGCACGCGCTTCGAGGACGACGCGACGGGCGTCGGAGACTTCGTCCGCGACGACCCGACCGCGGTGGGCGGCACCCTCCTGCTCCAGGCGAGGTTCTGACTCGACTTTCGCCCTTTTGGGCCGGGAGGCCCAAGCAGGGGGGCGAGGGTAGAAAGGGCTGAGGGTAGGAAAAGAGCGGCCATCGAGGCCAGCTGAGAGAGGTGTCCGGCAAGACACGCCTCCTC